>JADZAF010000257.1 GCA_020852755.1 Bryobacterales bacterium | reverse complement strand
CCTGCGGTGAAGACGGAGATCGTTACGCCTGGCCGGCAGGGATTCTCCGTCAGTTGGGTGAAGTGAGGCGGGGCACAGCGAGCGGATACGTACAGCCTGTCCCCGGTTCTCTCAGTCGGGCAGGGTGAAGAGATAGGCCGTGAGGGTCTTCAATTCCCGAGGGGAGAAGCGGTAACGGGGCATGATGGTGCCGGGCGAGTACTTCTGGGGATCCTGGAAGTGGCCTTCCACCCAGTCGGTGGTGCGGCGGCGGACCAGGCCGTTGAGCGGGGGACCCAGTTTCACGCCCACGCCGTTGATCTCGTGACAATTGCCGCAAGTGTGCCTCTGGTAAACCATGGCGCCTTCGACGGCGAAGGCAGGGGCGGACTGCAGCGCGGCGGCGTTGCGGGGATTTAGCTTGAGCAGGAACGCGGCCAGGGTATTCAGTTGCGCGTCATTCAGCTGAATCGGGGGCATGGAACTGCCGGGCACCACCTCGGCGGGCCGTTTGAAGTGCTCGATGAGCCAGGCCGCGGTGCGGCGGATGGCGGTATCGGCCAGGTCGGGACCGGAGCGCGGCTCGCCGCTGCCCAGGGTATGGCAGCTGGAACAGTTTTCGCGGCGAAAATAGCCGATGCCGGCCAGTTCCTCGGCCGAGAGCTGGAGCCAGTCGGTGGGAGCGGAGTAATCGATCATGACCGGCGCTCGCGGCTTAGGCGTTGCGGCCACCGCCGCGAGCGTGAGCCCGGCCCACCCGATCCCGGCCAGCACGGCCACCCCAAACGCAGTGGTACGCTGCGTCACCCGGACCAGCGGCCGGCGATCGAGAAACGGGATCAGCACCAGGGCCAGCACAGCCAGCGCGGGAAGAACCACGGCGCCGATCAGCTCCAGGGGGCCCTCCATGAGGCTCAGGAGCTGGAAGAGAAACAGGAAGTACCATTCGGGGCGGGGGATGTAGGTGGTGTCGGTCGGGTCGGCGATGCGCTCGAGGGGCACGCGGGCGGCCACCGCCAGGGTAAACAGGACGGCAAAAGCGACGAAGACGGCCACCGTGTCCCGGAAGGCCTGTCCGGGATAGAACTTCTTCTTCGGTTTCAGCTCGTCGCCGGGCAAGGGCGCCACGCCGTGCTTGCGCACGAGGTAGACGTGCAGCGCGATCAGCAGGCCGGTCAGGGGCGGCAGCAGCAGGACGTGCAGGGCGTAGAAACGGGCGAAGGTGACCACCCCGATGTCGCCGTCCACGCCAAGCAGGCGGGTGAGGTAGGGTCCGGCCACGGGGGCCTTGGCGGCGATCTGGGTGGTGACCACGGTGCCCCAGTAAGCCCGGTTGTCCCAGGGGAGGAGGTATCCGGTCAACCCGTAGGCCAGGGTCAGCAGCAAGAGAACCACGCCCAGGATCCAGGTGGCTTCCCGCGGCTTCTTGTACGCCCCGTAGAGGAAGACCTGAACCATGTGGAGCGCCACCACCACGATCATGAGACTGGCGCCCCAGTGGTGCAGGCCCCGGATCAGGCGCCCGCCGGTCAGTTCCGCCAGGATATAGCGCAGGCTGTTGTAAGCGTCGCCGGGCGTGGGGGCATAGTTGAAGGCCAGCAGGATGCCGGTGAAGGCCTGCACCAGGAACAGGAAGACCGCCACGCTGCCGAAGACCTGCCGCCAGCCGCTGGAGTCCGGTATCTCCTCGTAGAGGAACTTGCGGATGGCGGATTCGATTCCGGTGCGATGCTCCAGCCAGCCGGCGATTCTCATGACGGCTCCCCGGAGCGGCGCACGGCGCCCAGCAGGAGGCGGTCCTTTTCGAGGCGGAGCTCGTAGCGGTCGAGCGCGCGGGGGGCGGGTCCGGAGAGCACCCGCCCGTCCAGGGAGAAGGTGGAGGAATGGCAGGGGCAAAGGAAGACGTCGCGGGTGTCGTCCCAGTGATAGGCGCAGCCCAGGTGAGTGCACTGGGGCGCGTAGGCGACCACCCGGTTCCCGCCGAGCTTCACCACCCAGGCGACGCTCTTCTCGCTGACCACCTTCCAGCCGTCCTGCCGGCTGCGGCGGAACACCACCTCGCGGGGGACGCCGGTTTCGAGTTCGCCGAGTCCGGCCGCGTCCACCCACTCCTGGCGCTTGCGGGCCCGCGGCGGCAGCAGCAGGTAGATGGCCGCCGGGACGGCCAGGGCGAGGGCGATCAGGCTCCAGAGACCGTAGATGACGGCTATAAGAAAATTGCGGCGTTCGTTCATGGGGCCACTCACTAAGTAATTCTACGGAGCGGCCCGCGTGCGGAAGTGTAAAGTTGGTGTTAACTGTAAGGATGAAACGGGTCAGGACTCCATTGCGGGAGTCCCGACCCGAAAACCTTGTTAACTACGGGTAGATTACGTCCTGGTCCTTGACCAGCCGGACTTCCTCCACGGTGATCGCGCCTTTGCCGGCCGCGGCGTCGGCGTCCCAGGAACCGGCCTGCGCGCTGCCGCTGGTGGCGACACAGCCCTGCATCCTGACCGTGTGGTCGCCCACTCCAACGTCCTCCAGCAGGAAGTTGAAGTGATGCGCCGCCGTGGTGTCCAGGATCAACTGGAGTTCCTCCGGCTGGGTGCACTCGTTGTATTGAACGATTCCGTCGCCGTTCAGATCGGTGCAGATTCCGTTGAACTTCGCCATCAGGGTCTGGGTACGTTTATCGAAAATGACCACTCCCGGCCTGGCTTCCGTAGTGTCATCCACCAGGACCCGCACCTTGAGCAGGGCTTCCGCGGTGGAGGTGTCCGAACTTCCGCCCTTGCTCTTGACCAGGGTGTCGGTGTACAGGATAGTCTCGAGAGACGCTCCTATAACCAGGTCTTTCTGGGAGGACGTGTGAATACTGACTTTCGCGATTTCGCTCCACGCTCCGGCCGCGCAGTCCGCGTTGACGATCGCGGCTGTGTTCACCTGCACCGCGCTCTTAGCAGATTGGGCCATCGCTCCAGTACAGACAAGCAGCACCAGCGAGACAACTACAAGCACTCTTCTCATTGAATCTCCTCTTTTCTCTTCGATGCACGAGGTTGGTTTCGATGTTGGATATCCCCGGGCCGCGCCCGAAGTGGGCGGCGTCCGGAGCGGGCGCCGATCGGTGCGCCGCCGGCCCTCCGCTTTGTCAGCGGGGGCCGTTTGCCAGTCACGCGTCCAGCTATTCTGCTCCGGCCACCGGCGAAGGTCAAGCTAATTGTGGATGTGTAGATACGCTTATCCCATAGGAGTGGATACAGCCGAACCAGTACTGGCGGCAGAGCCGCCCGGGCACGCTGAAGGCGTGCGTTACTACGGCTGCGGAAGGGCCTGGAGATAGAAAGCTACGATCAAGGCCGCAACTCCCAGAAACGAGCCGAACGGCAACTGGTAACTGCCCGCGTCTTTCTTCGTAGAGAGGATATAGGCCAGGCCGATAACCGAACCCAGCAGTGATCCGACCACCAGAGTGAGAAGGGCGCCCTGCAGGCCCAGAAAGGCGCCGACGGCGGCCATCATTTTCACGTCGCCGAGGCCCAGGCCTTCCTTGTGGCGGATCTTCTCGAAAAGGAACCCGGTCAGCCAGAGAAAGCCGGCGGGCAGCAGGGCGCCGAGCACGGCCTCGCCCACGGACACCCAGCGCGGCGCGGGAAGGATGTCGAACAGCGAGAGGAGGGTCGCGGTGAGAAAACCCTCGAGCGGCACCGCCCAGGCCAGGACGATCCCCAGGACCGCGCCGCCGAGGGTGAACTCGTCCGGCAGAATCCGCTCCTCCAGGTCGGAGAAGATCAGGCCCACCATCAAGGCCGAGAACAGGCAGAGCTTCAGCGCGGCGGGGGCGGGTCCCAGGGCGAGGACGCTCAGCAGGAACAGGGCGCCGGTGAGCAACTCGACGAGGGGATACCGCGCGGGGATGCGGGCGCCGCAGTGGCGGCAGCGGGCGCGCAGGCGGAGGTAGCCGAGCAGGGGGATGTTGTCGTACCAGGCGACAGGGTGTTCGCAGGCCGGGCAGAAGGAGCGCGGCCGCACCACCGACAAATCGCGCGGCAAGCGGTAGATGCAGACGTTGAGAAAGCTGCCGATTACCAGACCGAAGAGGAGTGCGAGGATGGCTTCCGGCATGTGAGAACCTGCTCGTAAAGGCGCCCGGTGCGGGCGACCATAATGGGAACGGTGAACCGCTCTTCGATCATACGTCGGGCGCGGGCCGCGCAGCCGGCGGCCAGCGTTTCGTCGTCCAGCAGGCGGCGCACGGCCCGGGCGACCTGGTCCGGAGTGTTGGAGAAGAGAAGCCCGGTACGCTCGTGTTCGATGATCTCCGGGACGCCGCCGACGGCGCTGGCGGCTACCGGAACCGAGGCGGACATGGCCAGCAGGATAGCCGAACCGAGCCCTTCGCAGTCCGTCAGGTAGACAAACAGGCGGGCGGAGGGCAGGGCGGCTTCCAGATCGGCGGCCGGTTCGATCGGCACCCCGGCCAGGCGGCCCGCCTCCTCCAGAAGCGGCAATGTCTTGCCGGCCGGCGTCAGAATGCGGTTTCCGGAGGCGGCAGGCAGCAGGGGAACCGCGTCATAGATCACGGTGATCCGGGTTTCGGGGATGCCGGACGCCGTCAGATGCCGCTTGACGCAATCGGAAACGGCGATGTAATGGGCTGCCTGGCGGTACTTCCAGCGCGACAGGGGCCCGCCGTGGAGGGGGAAAGCCACCCGGCGGGAGACCACCAGGGGAGCGCGGGCGAAGACGGCGGCCAGGGTGTGGGAACGGGCATCGTGGGCGTGAATCAGGTCGGGCCGGGCGCGGCGGAGTTCGCCGGTGGACAGGCGTCCGGTGGGGAGGTCCTGTTCGCGCGCCCGGCCGGCCAGGCACGAATCGCGGGGAGCCAGCAGCCGGACCTCGTGCCCGGCCTGCCGCAGGCCCTCCAGCAGCCGCAGCGCCTGCCACTGGCCTCCGCCCATGTGCATTCCGCTATCGAGGTGTAGGATCCGCACGCCGGTCTCAGCTCATGTTGCGTGCCTTGGCGTATTTCAGGAAAGAGTACATGGCCGCCATGTAGGCGATGGTAAGGCCCTCGATCCCGTCCAGAAAACCGCGATCGATGACATAGGTGCGGAAGAAAGTCCAGGCCGGGTCGGCGATCAGGCGCGGCCACTGGATCTTACGTTTCTGGGCCACCAGCTCCTGGGCGGCCAGGGTGGTGTAGCGGTCCATGGTCTTCAGGTGCTCGGAGAGCGAATCGCAGGTGAAGTGGAGCAGGTTGGCCTCGAGGTGCCCGACGCGCCCGCTCACCTCCACGCTTTCGTGAACGAAATCGCCTTTCCAGGTGGCTTTGCGGCGGTCGTAGAGGCGGATTTTGCGGTCCGGATACCAGCCGCTATGGAGGATCCATTTGCCCAGGTACTGCGCCAGGCGGGGCATGGTGTAGGCGTCGCAATCCGGACCTCGCTTCTTAAGGCTCCAGATTTCGCCTTCGAGGGCTTCGCTGAGGGCCTCGTCGGCGTCGATGGAGAGGATCCAGTCGTGCGAAGCCTGCTCGGCGGCGAAATTCTTCTGCCCGGCGTATCCCCGCCAGGGGCTGTCCACGACCCGGGCGCCCAGCTTGGCGGCCAGTTCGACGGTGCGGTCCACGGAGCCGCTGTCGAGGACCACGATCTCGTCGCAGCAGCGCAGGCTCTCGATGGCGCGAACAATGCGGCGCTCCTCGTTCTCGGCGATGATCGTGGCGGTGATTCGCATTCCGTCACGCGCCGTTGATGGCGGCGACCGGCGCCCAGGTGAAGCTGAGCGCGAAGATGAGCATCGCCAGCCACCCCAGCGACCTTCGCCCGGCGCCCAGGTCGGTGTTGTCGTAGATGGCGGGGTGCCGCATGCCGAAGAAGAACAGGAAGGCGGCCCACAGCCACCACACCCACCAGAGGAATCCGAGCGGGATCAGGAGGACGATGAAGATCCGGGACATCGCGCGGTGTTTCTCCCCGACCAGGGAGTACAGGATGTGGCCGCCGTCCAGCTGGCCGATGGGCAGGAGGTTCAGGGCGGTGGCCAGAATGCCGATCCAGGCCGCGCGCGCCACGGGGTGCAAGTAGATGTCGGCTCCGGCGGTGTTTGGGAAGATGGCCGCCTGCAGGATCCAGAGCAGGCCCGGGGTGCCGAAGCTGAGGCTGCCCTGGTGCCCGATGCCGGGGATGATCTTCGAATAGGCCAGCCCGATGGCCAGCAGGGGCAGCAGGAGGGCGAAGCCGGCCAGGGGTCCGGCGATGCCGATGTCGAACAGCACCCGCTTGGAGTAGATGGGGGCGCGAATGCGGATAAAGGCTCCGAAAGTCCCGGCGAAAGTGGGAGCCGGGAGGAAATAGGGAAGGCTGGCGTCCACCCGGTAGAAGACGCAGGCCAGGTAGTGCCCGAGTTCATGGGCCAGCAGGATGCCCAACAGGGTGAGGGCGAACGGCAGGCCTTGGAGCAGCGAGGCCGGCTGGGCCCACCAGCGTGTAAAGGCGTCCAGGTCGCGTTCCAGGTCGAAGAACGGCAGGTTGCGGTCGAAGTTCTGCTGGATGCGGGCGCCCATCACCGAGCAGGTGAAAAGGGTGAAGGCCAGCAGGGCGCCATTCAGCCAGTAGCGCTGCCGCCGCGCCGGCCGCTGGAAAAGGAAACGAACGGTACCGCTGCCGTTGGCCGGGGAGACCTCAGGCGCCCGTGAAAAATCCGCTGGTGACACGAAACCTTGCTGCTTGGTCTATTGCAGGGTCTGCAATTCCTTGCCAGGTTTGAATCGCACCGCTTTGCCGGGCGGAATGGAGACTTCAGCGCCGGTGCGGGGGTTCCGTCCAATGCCGGTCTTGCGGGGCTTGACGTTGAAGACGCCGAAGCCACGCAACTCGATGCGGTCGCCCTGTTCCAGGGCCCTCTTCATGCTCTCGAACACGGTCTCCACCGCCATCTCGGCCTTGGTCTTAGTAATGCCCGTTTTGTTGACGACTTCGTTGATAATATCGAGCTTGATCAAAATCTCCTCCTGTCGCGCGGTGCGCCCCGCAGGTCAACCTCATGATAGGATTAGGGTTACTCCCTTGTCAAGCAAAAGCTCCATGCAACCGGTCCCGGTCGATAAGGTTCAGTTCTGCCGCGCGTGCGGGAAATTCGCTACCGGCATCGCGGTGCTGACGGTCCGGGGACCGCAGGGGGCGCCTCACGGGATGACCGTGAACTCGTTCACCTCGGTGTCGCTGACGCCGCCGCTGGTGCTGGTGGCGGTGGATCACAAGACCCGGGTGCTGGGCTACATGCGCGCCTCGGACTTCTTTGGAATCAACATCCTGGCGGAGGACCAGCAACACCTCTCGGAGCACTTCGCGCGCAGCGGACAGGACCGCTTTTCAAACGTGAGCTGGAGCCCGGGCAAGACGGGCGCCCCGCTCATTCCGGGCGTCCTGGCTTACGTGGAGTGCGGCCTGAGGCAGATGGTGGAAGCGGGCGATCATACGCTATTCATCGGCGAGGTGCTGCAGGCCTCCTGGCGGGAGGGCCAGCCGCTCCTGTATTTCAACAGCCGTTACAAGCACTTGCGGTGAGCCGCCGGACCGGGGCTATTTACGCCAGAATGCGGCCGTCCAGATGACCATCACGCTGTAGAACTCCATGCGGCCGGCCAGCATGCAGGCACTGAGAGTCCACTTCGCCACCGCGGGCAGGTGCCCGTAGTGTTCGGCGGGGCCGACCGTACCCAGTCCGGGGCCGACATTGAACATACAGGCGGCCACGGCTGAGATGCTGGTGAGGATGTCCACGCCCGAGGCGGCCAGCACCAGCGAGGCCGTGAAATTCACCAGGAACGCCAGGTAGAAGATATTCAAGGCGGCCTGGACGGCCGTCTCCGGCACGAGCTGCCCGCCGAAGCGCACCGCGAAAACGCCGCGGCGCTCCACCATGCGCTTCAGTTCCCGTCCCACGACTTTGAACAGCAGGGCGATGCGGGCCACCTTGAGGCCGCCGGCCGTCGATCCGGTGCAGCCGCCGACAAACATGAGGGCCAGCAGCAGGAGCTGGGGGAAGGGTCCCCAGCGTTCGAAATCCTCGGTGACGAAGCCCGTGGTGGTGGCGATGGAGGAAACCTGGAACAGCGCGGTCCGGAAGGCCTTTTCAAGCCCGTAGCCGTTTTGGAGCACGAGGCTGGCGCTGATGGCGGCCGAAGCTCCGGCCACCAGCCCGGCGTAGGCCCGGATCTCCGGGTCGCCGAAGAAGGTTTGCGGCCGGCGCTCCACCCATAAACGGTAGTGGCGGGTGAAACTGGCCCCGGCCAGCAGCATGAAGGCCACGATGATGTATTCGATGAGCGGGCTGTTGAAGGCGGCCACGCTGGCGGTGAAGGTGGAGTAGCCGCCGGTGCCGAGGGTGGAGAAGGTGTGGCAGATGGCGTCCAGCCGTCCCATGCCCGCCGCCCGCAGGGCGACGTACTCGGCCAGCGTGAGGGCGGCGTAGATCTTCCAGAGCGAGAGCGCGGTTTCGGTGATACGCGGCTTCAGTTTCTCGGACTTCGCTCCGGAGAACTCGGCGCGGTAGAGGTGGGCTCCTCCGGCGCCGACCAGCGGCAGGATGGCGATGACGAGCACCAGGATGCCCATGCCGCCGAACCAGTGGGTGGAACAGCGCCAGAACTGGAGGGAAACGGGCAGCGGCTCGACTTTGGAGAGCACGGTGGCGCCGGTGGTGGTGAACCCGGAAACCGACTCGAAGAAGGCGTCGGTGAAGGTAGGGAAATGCGGGGAGAAGTAGAACGGCAGCGCACCGAAGGCGCAGGCGCTGAGCCAGACCAGCACGGCCAGGAGGAGGCCTTCCCGGACGGAAAGCTCGAAGTGTCCGGGGCGGAAGTCGAACACGAGCAGCAGGCCGGCGGCGGCGGTGATGAGGCAGGTGTACGCGATCGGGCGCCAATCGTCCTGGCTGGCAAACAGGCTCACGGCGAGGGGGAGCAGCATGACTCCGGCCAGGCCCAGGAGAAACTTTCCCAGAACGCTGGCCACCACGGTGGAACGGATCACGCGCGCAGCCTTTGCCTCTCCACGAAGAACGCGGACTCGAGTTTAGGCACCACCTGCTCCAGGGCGAAAAAGATCACGCGGTCGCCGGGCTGAATCACGGAGTCGCCCCGGGGCACGATGGCCTCGCCGCCGGGACGGGCCACCGCGCCGACGATGGCGCCTTCGGGCAAGCGAATATCGCGCAGCTTCTTCCCGACGTAGCGCGAGCCGGCCGGAGCCACGAGCTCGATGGCCTCGGCCTCCTCCTGGCGGAAGGTGGTGACGGAGACAACCCCGCCCTTGCGGACGAAGCTGAGGGTGCGATCGACGACGGCCAGCCGGGGACTGACGGTAGTATTGATGCCCAGCCTCTGCGCCAGTGTGAGGTAGTTCAGCCGGTTCACCAGGGCGGCCACCTTGCGGCTGCCCAGCCGGCGGGCCAGCAGGCAGGCGATGATATTGTCCTCATCGTCGTCGCTCAAGGCAAGGAACGCGTCGGCGCCCTCGATGTTGGCGTCCCTCAGGGTCTGTTCGTCGGTGCCGTCGGCGTTGACGATCACGGTGTCTTCCACCAGCTGGGCGATCTTCTCGCAGCGCTGCGCGTCGCGCTCGAACAGTTTCACGCGGGTGCCGCACCGCTCCAGCTGCTGGGCCAGGAGGATGCCGATCTGCTTGCCGCCCACGATGAAGACCCGCTCGACGGCCTCGGCCGGCTGCACGCCCATGAAGCGGAGAGTCTGGGCCAGCTCCTTTTGGGTGCTGACGATATAGGCATGGTCGCCCTGTTTGAGCATATCGCCGCCGCGCGGGATGATGACCTGGGAGCCTCGGAAGATCATGGCCACCAGCGAATTCCGGGGCGGACCGGCGCGCTGGAGTTCTTCCATGCTCTTGCCGGCGGCCCAGCATCCTTCCTCGATATTCATGCCGAAGAGCTTGATCCGGCCGCCGGCGAAATCCACGATGTCGGAGACGCCCGGCAATCCCAGCACCGGCATCAGCCGGCCGGCGACTTCCGACTCGGGGTGCACGATGAGGTCGAGACGGATGCCGCGCTTGCGGCAGAGGGCGCGCCAGTCATCCACTTCATGGGTCCGGATGCGGGCGATCTTGAAGCGGATGGCGGGTTCGTCTTCGGCGATCAGGCAGGCCAGGAGGTTGATCTCGTCCAGGTCGGTGACGGCGATGAGCATCTCGGCTTCGGCGATTCCGGCGGCCTTCAGGGTACGCACGCTGGCCGCGCTGCCGTAGACGATTTTGGCGTCGAGGAGTCCTTCCAGGTGCTCGCAGCGGCGCTGGTCCGCATCGACAAGGGTTACCTGGTTGCCTTCGCGGATCAGCCGCTGGGCGATCAACTGGCCGGCTTCTCCGCCGCCCGCGATCAGGATGCGCATGGCCACGTCGTTCCTACGCTACCATGGCCGATTCAGAATCGGCCAGACGGCGGCAGGAGCGCCGCCGCTGCACGCTGAAGCGTGCGCCGCGGAAATCGGGGGCCGCTTACGCTTGCCCGCGGCTGGAGGGGTGTGCTACCCGTAGTGGTACGCCGCTTGGCGGCGGAGGGAGGGAATCCTGAAAATGAACCGGCGCAACTTTCTTCGGACCACACTGGGGACGGCCGGAGCCGCGACCCTGGGCGGGCGTGAGGCGTTGTGGAGCGCTCCGGCCCGCAAAGCCAACGACATCGTGCACCTGGGGCCGGATCGGGTCAAGCTCTGCCGGCTGGCCATCGGCACCGGCACCAAGGGTGGAAGCATCCAGAGGCAGCTGGGTGTCCCGGGTCTCGCCGACATGCTGCAGTACGGCTACGACCAGGGCCTGTTCTTCTGGGAGACCGCCGACGCCTACCGCACGCACCCGCACCTGGCGGAGGGCCTGAGGCGCGTGCCCCGCGAGAAGGTAACCATCCTCACCAAGACGCGCGCGCGGACGGCGGAGCAGATGCGGGCGGATCTCGACCGCTTCCGCAAGGAGCTGGGGACGGACTACATCGACATCGTCCTGCTCCACGCGCTGACGACGCCCAACTGGACCGAAGAGCGCAAAGGGGCCATGGAGGTGCTCAGCGAGGCGCGTGAGAAGGGCACGGTGCGCTCGCATGGCTGTTCCTGCCAGTCCCTCGAGGCGCTGCAGCTGGCGGCCCGGACGCCCTGGGTTCACGTGGACCTGGCGCGCATCAATCCCGCGCAGCTGCTGATGGACGCCGACCCGAACACCGTGACCGGTGTGCTGCGCCAGATGAAGGCGGCGGGCAAGGGCGTCATCGGCATGAAGATCCTGGGCGAGGGCGGCTTGAGCAACCGGGTGGACGAAGCGCTGCGCTTCGCGCTCTCCCTGGATTGCGTGGACTGCTTCACCATCGGTCCGGCCAACCGGCAGGAACTCGACGACCTGGTGAAGCGCATCCCGACGGCGGCGCAGCAGGCCCGCGCCCAGGCCGCGTAGCCGGGGCCGTTGGCGAGACTCCCGGGGTCAGTAGAAGAGGTACTTGCGCCACTGCTCGTCGCTCTTGCCGAGCAGGCGCATGAGGTGGCGGCTGGTGTGCAGGCTGAAGGGACGGGGCTGCCGCGCCAGCCGCATGCCGGCTTCCTCCGGCGTACGGCTGCCCTTTCTGTTGTTGCAGGGATGGCAGCAGGCCACCAGGTTCTCCCAGGTCGACTCTCCGGCCCGCGAGCGCGGGATCACGTGGTCGAGGGTAAGCTCCGAAGAAGGCAGCGCGCGGTGGCAATACTGGCAGGTGTAACGGTCGCGCATCAGGATGTTCTTGCGCGAGAGCGCGCGGCTCTGGTGGGGGATGCGCCGGTATTCGAGCAGGCGGATCACGGAGGGCAGACGGACGACGTGGCGGGGCGAGTGGGCGGCGAATAACGACAGTTCCTCCGCCGCGGCGACTCCCTTGAGCACCAGCACCAGGGCGCGCCGCGCGGCACACACGTTGATGGGTTCATAGCTCGCATTGAGAACCAGAACGGGTTTCTGAAGTCCTGTCGTCATAAGATTCAGCCAACTCCCGCGACTCTTCCGGCACGGATTCCCGGCCGGTCCAGGGCGGGCGCCAGCCGGCGATCCACCCGGGCCAGAGTCAAAACCTCGACTGCCTTGGCTCCCCCCCGCTTCAACGCGTGCGAGCAGGCGCTCGCGGTGGCGCCGGTGGTGAAGACGTCATCCACCAGCAGCACCCGCATTCCCGCCACGGAATCCTTGCAGCGAAAGGCGCCGCCCACGTTTTCGCGGCGGCGGGCGTGGCTCAGGCCGGCCTGCGGCGCCGTGTTGCGCCGCCTCCGGACGGCGTTCCGGACGGGGATGCCGGTGCGGCGCGCCAGTTCGCGGGCCAGCAAGCCGGATTGATTGAAGCCGCGCCGCCAGCGGCGCAGCCAGTGCAGCGGCATGGGCACGATCAGATCGAAGACCCGGTCGCGCGGCAGCGCGCTCGCCAGGAAGCCGCCGAGCGGTTTCGCCAGGGGCCGCATGCCGGCGTACTTGAACAGGTGCACCAACTGGCGCAGCACGCCTTCGTAGGCGCCGTAGCAATAGGCGGCATCGAATCCGCGCAGCCCGCCGCGGCAGAGCCGGCAGATGCCCTGCTCATCGAGGGGAAAGGAATTCCGGAACGGGGTGCGGCAGGAGAGGCAGAAGAATTCGGCGGACAGCGGTTCCGGCGCGGCCAGGCAAGCGGGGCAGACCGGCACGCGGGAAATCTGTTTCAAAACGCGGCCGCAAATACGGCACTGGTCGGGAAAAATCAGGGAGAAAAGGACGTGAGGAAGCTGCTCTGCGGTTGAACGAACCCAAGTTAGCGAATTGTGCGTTGGGCTGCTACTGGAGAAGACCCACCTCCTCGCTAAGACCCTATTCTATAACAATTCGAGCGGCGTCCGTCCGCTTTTTCCTGGCGTCCGCGTTACTGGTGGGACGAGTACTGCGCCTGGGGCGGATTCATCTTGATTTCGATGGTCTTCTCTTCCTCGTTGATATGGAAGACCTCACCGAACGTCTGATACCCCTTGGCGATGGCCTGAACCAGGATCTTGCCCTGCGGGATGGCGGGGATCTGGACCCAGCCCTCCTGATTGGTGCGCATCTCGTACTGCGTCCGGATCTTTTTGCCGAACTTGGCGACGGAACGTCCTTCCACGAAACGGACAATCACGCTGGCCCTCTCGATGGGCCTCTCTCCCAGCGTCTTCACCTCCACGCGCAGCTTGGTCATGGGAGGGTCGGCGCGCAGGGGGAACAGGCAAGCCAGCGCGAACGCCACAGCAAGAGTCAGTCTACGCATAGTCCTCATTATCCCACGCCGGGCAGAAGGAAACGCTGCGGCCGTCCCGCCGCGCGAGTCACCGCTTCGGCCGCGCGATAGCCGCTGCGCACCGCGCCCTCCATGGTGGCGGGCCATCCGGACCGCGTCCAGTCGCCCGCCAGGAAAAGCTTCGGCCAGGCGGTGGCGGTATCCGGCCGGAGTGAGCCGGCGCCGGGCGCCGCCGAGTAGGTGGCATGCAGTTCCTTGATCACGTGGGCCTGTCTCAAACCCGCGTAGCGCGCCTCGGGGAAGAACTCGGCCAGCTCGCGGCGCGCCATTTCGATGAGCTGATTGCGGCCCAGGTCGACCAGGCTGCGCGAGGCGCTCACGACCAGCTGCACATAGCGCCCCTCGGACTTGTTGAACATCCACTGAATGGTGCGATCGAGCAGGGTGGCGTGGGGGAGACCGGTCACCGGGCGGTCAAACCAGAGATGAATGCTGGTGATCGGAGAGTAGGAGAGCCAGGAGGTATCGACGCCCAGCGCGGGGGCGGCCGTCGCCAGCCGGTCGGGAGGGATCGCGCAGATGTAGTAGTCCGCCTGCCGTTGCTGCCCGCCGGCCTCGACGCCCTCCGGACGGATGCACTCCACGGGGCAGCGCAGGTGGATGGAAACGTCGCCCACCCGCGTCCAGGCATCCGGTTCATAGAGCCGCGCCAGGGGCACCGCCGGCACGCCCATCTCGTATGCGGTGCGGCTGGAAAGGAAGCCGGTGTGAATTACCTGGAAGCCGTGCGAAGCGGCCATGCGATTGAGTTCCTCGTTGACGGCGCTGACCAGAACCTGCGACCAGAAACGGCCGACGGCGCGCGGGGTCTGCTCCTTCTCCAGCAGCCAGTCCAGCATGCTGATGCCGTCCAGGTCCGTGCGCCTGCCGCTCTCCTTTCGAATGGCGGCCAGGGCGCGGAGGATGGCCAGCTTGTCGCGCGCGTCGAGGAATTTCAGGCGGGCGAAGGACCCGGCGAAATGCAGCGGGGCAGGCAAGGCTCCGCGCGTGAGGACGGAGACGCGGCCGCCCGGCTCCACGAAGTGGAAATCGCTGTAGAAGCGGATTCGATCGGCGACTCCGAGCCGCCGGTAGAAATCCAGGAGGTTCACGCAGCAGCGCAGCAATACGTGCTGGCAGTTGTCGATGCACTCGGAGTCCGGGTCGGAGGGGGAGAGCGGAAAGGAGGTCGCCCGGCCCCCGAGGAAGGGGCGGGCCTCGAACAGATCGACCTTGAAACCGGCGCTGCCCAGTGCGGCCGCCGCGGAGAGTCCGGCGAGGCCGCCGCCGGCGATGATGACGCTGGGGGTCAAACCGGTATTTTAACGCGCCTGCCTCCTCCGCCATCGCTGTCCGACCACAGGGCCAGGGCGGCGCAGAGGACGAGGAAGAGGAGGAATCCCGTCTCCGACATATCCAGCGACCAGTATGGAAGGCGGGGACCGTGTGGACAAGCCGGTAAGGCCCAGTACGGAGTATTCCATCCCTTTTTGTGGCGGGGCCGACAGTAATCGCCCGGACGAGGGACGAATTGGTGAGGGAATTGCCCTGTTACGGGGCGGAGGCGGGATATGCTCGGCCGAGGAATTACGCTTTTCCGGGTTTTCGGTTTCGAGGTGCGGGTCGACGCGAGCTGGGCGATCATCGCGACTTTGGTTGTCTGGTCGCTCCGTTTCGGGCTGTTCCCGGCCTGGTATCCCGGCCTGCGGCCCTCTTCCTACTGGTGGATGGGGATCCTGGGAGCGTTGGGGCTGTTCGGCTCCATCGTGGCGCACGAACTGGCCCATTCGCTGGTGGCGCGACGGCACGGCATCCGGATGAAGGGAATCACCCTGTTCATTTTCGGCGGCGTGGCGGAGATGCCGCACGAGCCGCCCAACGCCAGGTCCGAGCTTCTGATGGCCATCGCCGGTCCCATCGCCAGCATCCTGACCGGCTTCCTCAGCTACGGGCTGTACCTGGCGGGCCGCGGCCCCTGGCCGGTGGAGTTGACCGGAATCCTGGCGTACCTGGCCTGGATCAACTGGATCCTGGCCGCCTTCAACCTGCTGCCGGCTTTTCCGCTGGACGGGGGGCGGGTGCTGCGCGCGGCCCTGTGGCACTTCAAGGGGAACCTGCCGCGGGCCACCCGGATTGCATCCCGCATCGGCGGAGGCTTTGGGCTCGCGCTGATGGTTCTGGCGGTGCTGCAGCTGTTTGCCGGAAACTTCGTGGGTGCGGTGTGGTGGTTTCTGATCGGGATGTTTCTCCGATCCGCCTCGCAGATGTCCTACCAGCAGGTAGTGGTTCGGACGGTTCTGGAGGGAGAGCCGGTGCGGAGGCTGATGACGCCCGACCCGATCACGGTGCCGCCCGGCGTGAGCATCCGGGAACTGGTGGACGACTACGTTTACCGGCACCATCACAAGATGTTTCCGGTAGTGGGCGAATCCCAGCGGCTGCTGGGCTGCGTCAGCGCCGGGCAAATCCGGACGGTGCCGCGCGAGGAGTGGGCGCAGCGCCGCGTGGAGGAGATCGTGCAGCCCTGCAATCCGGAGAACACGGTTACGCCCGACACCGACGCTCTGAAGCTGCTGTCCCTGATGAGCCAGAGCGGCGCCAGCCGGGTGATGGTGGTGGAGCAGGGACGGCTGGTCGCGGTGATCACGCTGCGCGACCTGCTCAAGTTCATCTCTTCGAAGCTGGCCCTGGGTGACTACTCCAGCGGAGATGGGCAGCCTCTGGATCTGCCCGCGGAGGCGTCCGAGGAAGAGCGGCACTTGCTGCTGACGGGGCGGTAGCGGCTACCGCACCCGGAGTCCGAATTCGCGCAGCAGGGGCCCGGAGGGGGAGTACAGGCGCACGAAGTAGAGCCCCTCGGCGAGAGCGCCGTCGAGGACGGCGCGGAGCTGGCCGTTCTCCGGCTGGGCGGTCGCCGAGTGGATCCGGCGCCCCGAAGCATTGACCACCTCAATCCGGTACCGGGGAGCTTCCGCGAGCTGGCTGGTGCCGGCCACCAGGACGAGCGGCCGTCCTGCCGGGGCCTCCGGCAGCGGCGCAGCGGCATTGCCGCGGCTGACCTGGAGCATGACCACGGCGGGGACCGCCGGCACCCGCGGCGCCCAGCGCCAGGGACGCGCCAAAACGAGCGCCAGCACCAGCAGCAGGGCGGCCGCCCAGGCGGGGTTCAGCGCGGGCCAGCGGAAGAGAACCAGCCAGGACCGGCGCTGCCGGGCCTCATCCTCGGAGCGCAGGCGGGGGGCCACGCTTCTCATGGAGGCCAGGTACTCGTCGGTTTGGAACAGGCGATCCTGGCAGGCGGGACAGATCAGAAGGTGCTCCTCCATGGGGGCGGACTGGATTTCGTCCAACCGGCCCAGGGCGTACTGCTCGAGGCGTTCGTCGTCCGGATGAGGATCGGGGCCGCTCATGACATCCTCCTTTTCCATCTAAGCGTTTTCACCCTCTCATCTCCAGGTGTCCGGGGTCCCTGTCTCCTCTCAGGAGAATTTCCGGCGCAGGTCCAGCCTTCTCTTGCCTGCCTCGCCGAAACGCGCCTTGGCGCGGGACTTGAGGAGGCGGAACTGGGTTTCGGTCAGCTTCATCTGGCGGCAGATCTCCTGCTGGCTCTGCTCCATCAGGTAGAAGCGGGTCAGGATCTCGCGGTCGCGGCGGGAGATACTCCGGAGCACCTTCTCCATGATCTCATCGCGCTGCCGGCGCATGGCTGCCTCCTCGGGGTCCGCCCGGAGGTCGCAGATGCCTCCTCCCGCCTCCAGGCCGGTTCGCTCGCGGCGATCGTGGACGGCGTGATCGATGTGGGCCGCCACCTGCCGCCGGACGATGGTGCGGATGAAACCGAGCAGGCGTTCAGGTTCCCGCAGGTCGCCGCGGCGGATGGCCTGCACGACGATGAGGAAGACGTCGTGGACCTTGTCGTCCAGATCCTGGGATCCGAGCTGCCGGTAGAGGAAGAAGCGGACGCCCCGGGAAAAGACGCGATACAGGTCCTCCATGGCGGACGGCTGGCCGTTCCGGATACGCTCCACGAGGTCTTTCCAATCGGGCTGGCTGGCGCAGTCCGTACGGTTGTGCCCGGCCGGCCGGTCCGGGGTTCCGATTCCCGCATGTTCCGAAGAATGCATGGTCAGTTCCCGACGAGGAAGAAAGACGCCCAGTACGAGGGACTGGAGGTCCAGCCGCCCGAGGCGAGCATCTCGACCTGGGCTTGCCGCAGCGCCATGGCGGGGTCGCGATCGGCAGACTCCCGGAGGCGCCGGTAGAACGAGGAGAACAGCCGGCCGTCCTCATCCGGGGACGGCCAGCGGGTGGCGGCCACCGCGTCGGCGCCGGCTGCCAGCCAGGCCCGGGTCAGGCGGTTCAGTTCGTTGCCGGGCAGGACGGGCGGAGTTGCCGCGGAGGCCAGCCAGGGCCGCCCGCCGAGTCCCGGCGAATAGCCGGCCGGCTGCGGCGGCGCGCCCGAACTGCATCCGTTCACGACCACCAGGCCGCCGTTCAGGCGCAGGGCGCTGATCTCGAGAGGGCTCAACAGCTCGCCGCCCGGCGGGCCGGCAGGGCTGAGCACCAGGTGGATCAGGCCGCCGCCCGGCGCGGAGGGCGCCTGAACGACATGGACGGCGAAGTGAATTATGGACGAATCACCGGCCAGTGCGGCGGGGATGCCGGTCTTGACCGCCCGGGTTCCGGTCAGCAGCAGCGGCGGCGCGGGAGCGTTCCAGGCGCGGGAGCAGCTCTCGATCTCGCGCCGGCCGGCGGGCAGGCGGGGCAGGTCTGAGGTGAGGGCCGGCCGGCCGGGCAACTGGCGCCAGCGCGGATCGGCGCGGTTGTAGATGCCGTCGGCGACTCCCACAAACCGCCCCGACAACCGGCGCAGGCGGGCGGCTGCATCCGGATGCTTCCAGCCTGCCGCTCCCGGGATCAACTGCAGCGCGCTGCGTTCGACCAGGTACTCGGGGCCCTGGCGCCCGGTTCCCGCCACCAGGGCGGCAAACGGCAGGCGGAAGAGCTGGGCATCCGGCGCCAGCAGCCAGCGCGGCCGGGCGAGGATGTGAGGCGCGACCGCGCCGAAGAGCGCCTGGTACAGCTCACGGCCCAGGCCTTCCGCCTCCGGCTCCCCGTTGCTGACCGCCCGCTCGAAAGCGACGGCGCGCGATGAGAGCGAGGCGGCCGGGGGCAGGCGGTACAGCCGGAAGTCCTTTTCGGTGAGGGCCCAGAGGAACGAGGCCTCGCCGCTCAGATGAAAGCTGAAGAGGGCGGACCGGGCATCGAGGTTTCCCTGTGCCCGGCGGACCAGGTTTTCGCCTTCCACCGGCCTGTTGGAACGCGCCTTGTACTCCATCTCGACCAGCGCGTTTCGCATTTTGTGGAGGCGGCCGCGGGCGGCGGCGCCGGAGCGCAACACGTCGGCCTCGGCCGCGTGGGTTCCGGCCAGCACCTGCCAGTACCGGGCAGGCAGCCGGGAGCGCCAGTCGTCCGGCTCCTCCAGCAGGGCGCGCAGGCTGGCGCCGCGGTTCTCTTCGGCGGCCTGAAACGCCTCCCGCGCCAGATCCGCGCGGTTCCGGCCGAGGGCCAGGAGGGCGGCGGTTTCCACAAACGAGGAGTAGATTTCGTCCAGGCGGACGTCGGTGAGCGCCCGGATGGAGTCGGCCGGCAGCACTTCCAGTCGAAAGCGCCGGGTCAGTTCCAGCGCGGCGCGAAAATCGGCCAGGGCGTCCTTGAGGCGGCCCTGCCGGCGATACACGCGGCCGCGAAGGTGGTAGATGGTCCAGGGGGACGCGAGGGTGGGCTGGGCAAGCGCCAGTGCGACGGCGCGGCTGGAGAGCGCTTCAGCGGCGGGCAGGTCGCCCATGGCGAGCTTGAGAGTGGCCAGGTTGCGCAGCGAGCGCGCTGTTTCGTCCAGGCGGTTCAGCTTACGGATGCGAAAGCCTTCGACGAAGCTGGCTTCCGCCTCCGGCCAGTCTTTCCGGCGAAGGAAACAAAGGCCCAGCCGGTCGAATCCGGCCGCCATGGAGCGCAGGTCGGCGGCCAGGTCCGCCTCCCGCACCGCGCGGCGCAGAAGGGGCACCGCCTCCGCGGTGCGGTTCTGCTCCATGCGGACGGTGCCCACCTGCAGAAGCAGGCGGGCACGGTGCCCGGGCCGGGGCCAGCGGTCCAGACGGCGAAAGTCGTCCTCGATGGCGGCGGCGGCCGCCTCCACATCCCCCATTTGCAGGTATAGAGCAGAGATATTTACGCTGGAAATTCCCTGAGTTTGCGCATCACCCGCTCTCCGGGAGAGTTCCCTGGAGCGCAGTAATGCATCCAGGGCCTGGCGATATTGGAACAACTTAATATGACAGGCGCCCAGGTTATTCAGAAATTGTGCGGCCAGTTCCGGGCGGCGGGCCTGGAGCGCGGCGCGGGAGGCGCTTTCGAAGGCAGCGCGCGCTTCGAGCAGGTTCCCTGACAAATAGAGCTTCTGGCCGCTGCCGGAGAGGGCGAGCAACCCAAGGGGCGGCCGGCCCGGAGGATGTAGAGGATATATTCGTTTGCCTCCCGATCCCGACATCGGGAGTAAGAAAAGCAGGCAAATCAAGCCGGCTGCCTTGGAAAATCCAGCCAATTTTCGGAACACGGGCGGGGTCTGGCGTTTCCTTGGAGGTATTGCCTAATACCTCCAAGGAATCATACCAGAGCTTTGCCGGAAATGTGGCAGCCTATTTTGTGGGTAATGGATACGCGCTTCTGTGGGTTGCGCCGAAAGTCCTGTCAGGGGCCGATCAGAAAAACCACAGCATCATGATGATGATCAGGATAGGTTCGAGGTCCATAGCCTGTTGTCTATCGGCGGAAACTCTCTTCTCTCCACCCCCAGGCTAGCGCCGGAAGAAGTTCGCCGGTCCGTCCGTCCGGCATATGTACTTGCCGTCCGGCTACTTAAAATTGTTTTGGGAGCGTGACTGGTTCTGCCGGGCGCCGGCTTCAGACCGCTCCCCGCGCGGCTGTGCCGCCCGCCTGGGCCTGCCCGGTCAGGGCGCCGATGACTTCGTCTATCTCCGTAGCGCCCTTCTCCAAGCGGTCGCCTTTGGGGGCGATCAGGCCGGAACCCATGGCGGCGTAGAGTTCGGCCATGACCTCCGCGATGTCCCGGCCGAGCCCGGCCTGCATAAGAGCGGGCACGTGTCCGGCAGGCGGAATGTCCACCAGGCGGAGCGTCTTCCCCAGGGCGGCGCCGAGCTTGTCACAGAGCCGGCGATTGGAATACTCCGGTCCGAGCAGGTCGACGGCCTGGCTGGCCTCCGGTTCGGAGAGCATCAGCCGGGCGGCCAGACGGCCGATGTCGCGGGTGGCGACCATGGGAACCGCCAGGTCGGCCGAGGGCATGAAGTTGGGATAAATGCCTTCCTGGCGCGCAACGGGGATTACCTCGGCGATGTTCTCCTGGAAATAGCAGGCACGCACGGCGCTGAGCTTCGTGCCCGCGGCGCGCAGGGCGTTCTCCAGATAGTGCAGGCCCCGGATGGGTCCGGTACCGGCGGGGAGTTCGGCCCCCTGGGATGAAAGCATCACCACGTGCGGGACGGCGCTGTCCCTCACCGCTCCCGCGATGGCGTCGGCGACACGGCGCATGGCGGCCAGGAAATCATGCGCGGCGTAGTCCGGGGGCAGCAGAGTGAAGAAGGCGCGGGCGCCGGCCAGGGCGCCGCCGAGGAACTGCCGGTCCGCGAGAGAGCCGACGGCGGCGCTGGCGCCCTTCTGCTGCCACGCGCCGGCCTGATCCTCCCGCCGCACGATGGCTCGCACGGCCTCACCCCGTGCCAGCAGGTCGCCGGCCACGACCGAACCGACATGGCCAGTCACTCCCGCGACGACGTAAGCAGACATAGATACCCCTCCCTCAGGATCAGGGTAGCAGAAGGCCGCCGCGGGGGAACGGCTTACCTCTCCCGCCGGCCTTCCATGGCCTTCCAGATGGTGACTTCGTCGGCGAATTCGATATCGCTGCCCACCGGAACCCCCATCCCGATGCGCGTGACCTTCAGGCCCAGGGGCTTGAGCAGCTTGGAAAGGTAGACGGCGGTGGCCTCTCCCTCGGCGGTCGGGTTGGTGGCGACGATGATCTCCTCCACGCCGCCGGCGCCGATCCGGTCCACGAGGTTCCTGATTCTCAACTGCTCGGGCCCGATTCCGCGCAGGGGAGAAAGCGCTCCGTGCAGGACGTGATACAGTCCCTGGAACTGGCGGGTGGTCTCGATGGCCACGATATTGTGAGGCTCCTCGACCACACAGACGACCTTCCGGTCGCGGTTGGGGTCCCGGCAGAACTGGCACAACTCGGCGTCGCTGATGTTGTTACAGGCCTCGCACAGGGTCAGCTTGTCCTTGACATCGAGGACGGCCTGGGCCAGCAGCTGGGCGCTCTCGCGGCTGGCGCGGAGGACGTGGAAAGCCAGGCGCTGGGCCGACTTCTGCCCGATGCCGGGCAGGTGCTTGAATTCGGCGATGAGGCGCGCCAGCGGTTCGGCGAAATCGGGCATAGATCAGAAAAGCCCTGGAGGCAGGCCCATGCCGCCCAGCAAACCGCCCATCTTCTGCTTGATCTCGTCTTCGACTTTCTTGACGGCTTCGCTGCAGGCGGCCAGCACCAGGTCCTGGAGCATCTCCACGTCCCCGGCCACTTCGGGATCGATGGTGACGCCGAGCACATGCTTCTGGCCGTCCATTTTGATGGTGACCATGCCGCCTCCCGAGGAGGCTTCCACCCTGATGGCGGCGATCTCCTGCTGCATGCGCTCCTGCATCTGCTGAGCCTGCTTCATCATGGCTTGCATGTTTCCGGGCATCTTCATGGTAGTTACTCCTTCAGGTTGCGGATCTGCCGGACCTGGCCTCCCAAGACCTCGCGGAAGCGTTGGACCTCGGGATTGGAGAGCACCCGGCGCGCGAGTTCATCTTCGGCCTCGCCGGCGGAGGGCTGCGCAGGCGGTTGGGAAACCTCGCCAATCCTGACGTTGATCTTCATGGAACGGCCGGCGGCGCGGCGGAGGGCTTTATTGAGGTCGTCCGCCTGCATCGCCAGGGAAAATTCGCGGGGTGTGACGAAATTGAGTGCGTCGCCGGCCTCGCTGAGTTCGGAGTGCTCGACCGCGTCGGCGGTGAAGGTAAGGCCGAGCTCCATCAGCGCGGCATGTAGGGCCTGCTTCATGCCGGCCGGCCGGGGCGCCGGTTTTTCCGGGCCGGCGGCTTCCGGGTCCGGCGGCGCGGCGGGGGGCGCCGGGGCCGCGGCAGGAGGGGCGGCCGGAGCTTTCGGGCGGGATGCCGGGGCCGCCGCGGGGGGAGCCGTGCCGGGGTTGGCGCGCGGGGCCGGGGCGGGAGCGGGCGCGGGTCCCAACCCGGCCAGGGCTTCCTCGATAGGGGCCAGGCGCCCGGCCTGCACCAGCTTCACCAGACCGATTTCGAGGTGAAAGCGCGGCTGCAGCGAATACTGCAAATCGCGGAACAGGTCGAGGGAGAGCTGCAGGTAGCGGGTGAGATCCTCTTCGGAGAAAGAGCCGGCGATCTGGACCAGGCGCTCGCGCTCGTTCCGGGAAGCGGCGACCAGGCGCGTATCGCGGCCGGCGACGCGAGCTACCAGCAGGTTGCGGAAGTAGCGCGCCAACTCGCGCGCGAAATGCTGCAGGTTCTGGCCATTGCGCTCCAGCGAGTCCACGATTTCGAGCATGCGCCCGGAATCGGAGCGCAACAGGGCCTCGGTCACCTGGTGGAGGGTCTCCAGCGAGAAGGCGCCGAGCAGGGCGCGCACTTCGGCGGCGTCCAGCTTCGCGCCGCAGCAGGCGATGGCCTGGTCGAGGGCCGAGAGGGAATCGCGCACGCTGCCCTCACCCGCCTGGGCGAGCACCGAGAGAACCTCGGCGTCCGTCTCGATCCCCTCCTGGCGGCAGATCCACTCCAGGCGCGCGACCAGCTCGTCGTAGTCCACCGAGCGAAAACTGAAGTGCTGGCAGCGCGAGGCGATGGTGGCGGGGATCTTGTGCGCCTCGGTAGTGCACAGAACGAACACCGCCCAGGAGGGCGGCTCTTCAATCGTTTTCAGCAGGGCGTTGAACGCCTCGCTGGTGATCTGGTGGGCTTCGTCGATGATGAAGACCTTGTAGCGGTCGCGGGCCGGGCGGTAGCGCACGTTTTCGCGCAGCTCGCGCATCTCATTGATGCCGCGGTTGGAGGCGGCGTCGATTTCGATGACGTCCACCGAGCCTCCGGCGGCGATCTCGGCGCAGCTGGCGCACTTGCCGCACGGCTTGGCTGTGGGGCCTTCCACGCAGTTCAGGCAGCGCGCCAGCAGGCGCGCCACGGTGGTTTTGCCGGTGCCTCGCTGTCCGGAGAAGATGTAACCGTGAGCGATGCGGTTCTGGAGAATGGCGTTGGCCAGAGTGGACTTGACATGCTCCTGGTTCACCACCTCATCGAACGACTGGGGGCGGTATTTTCTGGCAATGACCTGGTACATGGGCGGGAAACGGAGCTAGTAGGCCCCGGGTGATCCGCGGCACACGCGCTTGACCGCTACCGTTGCTCCCTTCCGGACCTGGCGGGGTTTGCGGCGGCACGTTGCACGGAGCCCGGAACCTTCTCTCATCCTAGCATGCCGGGAGTCAGGGGAAGCACAATCCGGCGGGCGTGCAGGCGAGAGTGCGCGGTGTGGCGGGAGTTCCCCCGCGTTCCGCCCGGAAACGGGGAGACCGTGCCCGCCAAGCCGCGGCGGGAGGGAGCTGTTTTGAGAACCAGCCGTTCGGCCGCGGCCCGGAAGACCCGGCGGGGAGCGGCGCCACGGGCCGGTCGAGCGTCTCAGTCCGAGGGGGAGGGCGGGGGAAGCGTCTTCAACTGCCTGGTTTCCCGGGCGCCTTCGCGCAGCGAAAGGGACTGGCCGCTCTCCTCGACCGCGCGCAGGAAGTCCGGGTCCTGCCATGCGCCGGGTTCGATCTCCTCCCAGGCGAACACCCGGTAGTCGCCCGGGGCCAGGCCCTGGAGCGTGAAGGAGCCGTACTGGTCGGTGATGGCCGAGCGGAACAGGTGGGATTGCCGTCTTCGCGCGGCCTCGGGGACCAGGGCCACGGTCGCACCGGGCACCGGCTCGCCCTTCTCGTTCGTCACGGCTCCGGCCACCTGGGCGCCGCCGGGGCTGAGCACGACGTCCAGGCTGCCCTGCGCTCCAGCGGCGACGTTGAGCCCGGACTCCAGAACATCCTGGTCGCCGAAGCGCATCGACTTCACATAGCTGCCGTCCGGCGTCTCGGCTCTCGCCAGGGTGTAATGATCGGGCATCAGGTGGGCGATGGTCAGGGCGCCGTCCGGTTTGGCGCGGGCCGAGATGCCGCCGGCCATGGGATTCATCTCGCGCGGCTGGAACAGGAACTCGATCCGGCTGAAGTCGAGCGACCCGCCGCCGTCGAGGCGCACTCTTCCCGCAACCTGCACGGCGGGCATGACGGTGACCACGAGCCCCTCCAGGCTGGAGTTGGCGACCTCTACGGGCAGGCGTCCGAAGGCCGCGCTGTTGTCTTCCCACCAGGTAGCCGAAAGCAGGTAGGACCCGGGGCTCACTCCGGAAATCTCGAAGCGGCCGTCGGGCGGCTGCGCGGCCGCCATGTTCCGGCCTCCGAGAAAGGCGCCGCTGGAACGCGGAACCAGCGCGACCTGGGCGCGCCGCTGCGGGCGGGCGGCGGACGGGTTGACCACCCGGCCGCTGATGCGGAAGGTGGGGGTCTTCAGCAGACGCACATCCAGGTCGCGAACCGTGCCGCCCGGCGTCACCTGTATGGTCGCGGCGGTGGCCGGATCGGTGGTGCCGGGGTAGTAGGTCGGGGCGTAGCTCTCATTTGTGTCGCCCGGCGCCCCGGAGCCCGACCGGCCGCCGAAGCGGCCTCGCATGCGATGGCTCGCGGTGAGGAAATACCTGCCGGCCTCGAGACTATGCAGCCGGAACTCGCCGAGGTCGTTCGTCATGGCGCTCGAGGCGGGCATCAGACGCCGGGTTCCCTGCACGTAGGAATAGCGCAGCGCCTGGACCTGCGCGTAGAGGACCGGGTCGCCGTCCTCGTCCAGCACGCGGCCGGTCATCACGCCCTGAGGGGTGAGCCGGACCTGCAGGCCGGTGACGCGCTGCCCGGCGGCTACGGCGACGGGCGCGCCGGTGCGCGAGATGCCGCGCGAGCCGTAGGCTCCGCGCACGAAACCGACTTTTTCGGCCGCCAGACGGTACTGCCCGGCCGGGACTCCGGTGATGGCGAAGGTCCCATCGGGAGCGCTGGCGGCCTCGAGCGGGCCCTGGCGGCCGGGACCGGGCTGAACGAGGGTCACCTGCGCCTTTCCCACCGGCTCGCCGGTGATGGCATTCAGCACGGTTCCTTCGACGCTGCCGGGCTGCTGGGCAGCGGGCGGCGCCGATGCCGGGAGACGGGGCTGCTGGGCCGCCAGGGGCAGAACGGCGAGGACGACCGCCGCCAGGAGAGGCCCGCCAGGGACTGGGCGCGGTTCCGTCATGCTAAAGCCTCCGCACCGCCGCGCTCACGGGGAACGAGCCGACGGGAATCATGGTGAACAAGGGAGCCATTTTCAGGCGCCGGTCAATGACGGCGGCGAGCCGGATCACGGCCACGTCGCTGGAACGCTGATTCAGCACCAGGGCGTACTGGCTGTCCGGCGTGATGACGATGGCGCCCGGCTCGGCGCCTACCGAGACGATGGCCAGCAGCCGCCGGGTGGCGATCTCAAACACGGCCACGCCGCTCGATTCCGGATTGGCCACCAGGAGCAGGGCGGGGCGTGTCGAGACGGCCATGGCACCGGGCGACTTTCCGGCCAGCAGGGTCTCGGCCACCTCAGTGCGGTACGGAAAGACGATTGCGACCGCATCCAGCCCGTCGCCGGTCAGGAACAACTGGCCTCCGTCCGGCGTGAAGCAGAAATTCCGGGGCTCGATGGTGAGCGGGAGGCGGACCACCACCTCGGCCGTCGCGGTTTCCAGAATCGTGAGGGCGCGTTCCCGGTGTCCGGCCACCAGGATGGCCCGCCCGTCGGAGCGAAAGCGCGCCAGGCGGGGCTCGACCGCCAGCGGGCTGTTTCGCTCGATGCGTCCGGCGGCGAGGTCGACGGTTGCCAGGCCGGACTGCCCGGAGAGACAGACTACGGCGCGAGAGTCCTGCCAGGCGATATCGAAATCGGCCGGGACGGCGGGCAGGCGGATATGACTCACGCTTCGAAACCGGTCCAGGTCGACACGAACCAGCTGCCTGGGCTCGGAGCACAGCACCCAGAGAGTCTCGCCGCCGGGGGCCGGGCGCATGGCAACCGCCGCGGCGCCCACCCGCAGGGTGCGGACCAGGCTCAGGCTGCGGGCGTTGATCTCGTGGAGCGTGCCGGTGAAGGGGGTCAGGGCGTACACCGATTCCCGCCGCGGATCGGCCACGATGGCGGCCGGCGCGGCGCCCAAACCGATATGGCGCACTGCCCGGAAGCTGGTCAAGTCGATGGCGCTCACGCTGCGCCCGGCCTGGTTGGCGACGAACACATGGCCGGGAAAGGCAGTGCCCTTGGGACGGCCGCAGGCCCCGAGAAGCGCCGGGGCGGCCAGCAGGGAGCGGCGGGTGAGCAGCCGGGACTGAAGACCGAATCCGTCGACGCCGGCCGGTCTCCCGAGCCTCCGATGGGCTCTCGATATCATGGTATGTGCTTCGATCCCATTGTATCCTCTGGCTGGCCGCGGCCCTGGCCGCGGGCCGCGCGGGGGCTCAATCGGCGCATGTCCATTTCCCGGAACCGCTGGCGGCCTGGGCGAGGGAAATCGAGCGCGTTTCGGGCGGAGCCGTGCGAGCGGCCCGCATCTACACCGATCCCCTGCGGAACGAGTTGCGGCTACCCGCGGACGCTCCCGCTCCGGAACTCATCGCCCACTACCTGCGCGACGACAGCTTCCGGGCGCAGTTCGCCGCGGCGCACGCCCTGACGGTGAACCACAACGGCCCCCGGGGTAAGACGCACCTGATCCTGCTGAACATGGCGCGGGCGGATGAATGGACCGGGGAGGAGGAAGGCCTGCTGGCGCACGAACTGGGGCATGCGTGGCTGGACGCGCGCGGTTTCGCGGCGCCCGTTTACGTGCCCGGACCGCGCTCCTGCGTGGGGGTGCTGGCGGGGGACATCGTGCAGCACGTGCTCATACGGGAAGAAACCGAACGCCGGGGCGTGTCCCAGAAAGGGTACTGGATGCGCCAATTGCGCTCGTCGGGGACCCAGCCCGCGCCGGAACCGTGCCAAAGGCTGATCCAGCTGGCGCACCTGGTGGACGCACGCCTGGGTTTGACGGGCCGGGACCGCGAGGTTCTGGCGCGCTTCGAATCGGGGTACCGGGCCAGCGCCCCGCGATTGCCGGAATACGCACGGGCGATCGAGGCCGTCCTGGCCGGGGACCCGGGTGGAAGGGAGGGTTTCGCGACGACGGTCCGGCGGGTACGCGAAATCCTGGAGTCCGTTTACGACGGGGCGCCATTTCAAGCTACAGAAAACAAAGAAGAAAATCGTTGATTCCATTGCCTGCGGCGGATACCCTATGATACGATTCAGAGGGAATCCATCGCACGGCTCTCCCTAGGAAAGTGTGATCCTCCGCCAATGAATTTTCGCTCCCTATTCAGCCTATTCTCGTCCGACCTCGCTATTGATCTCGGAACGGCAAACACGCTCGTTTACGCGCGCAGCAAAGGCGTTGTGGTGAACGAGCCTTCCATCGTCGCAATCAACAAGAACACCGGGGAAGTCGAAGCGGTGGGCAAGGAAGCCAAGGAGATGCTGGGGCGCACGCCCGGCAATATCGTGGCCATCAAGCCGCTCAAGGACGGCGTCATCGCCGACTTCAAAGTCACCGAGCGGATGCTCAACTACTTCATCCAGAAAGCGCACAACCGCAAAATGCTGGTGCACCCGCGCATCGTGATCGGGGTGCCCAGCGAGATCACCCAGGTGGAGAAGCGGGCGGTGGTGGACTCGGCGTACCGGGCCAAGGCCAGCGAGGTGCACCTGGTGGAGCAGGCCATGGTGGCGGCCATCGGAGCGGGGCTGCCGATCACGGAACCTTCCGGCAACATGATCGTGGATATCGGCGGCGGCACCACGGATGTGGCGGTCATCTCGCTGTCCGGCATCGTCTACTCGCGCTCGGTGCGGCTGGCCGGGAACCAGATGGACGACGCCATCATGCAGTTTCTGAAGCGCAAGTACAACCTGCTGATCGGGGAGCGCACGGCCGAGCAGATCAAGATGGAAATCGGATCGGCCTATCCGCTGGACAAGCCGCTGACGATGGAGATCAAGGGAAGGAACCTGATCGAGGGAGTGCCGAAGACGATCACGGTGGACGACAGCGAGATCCGCGAGTCGCTGTCGGAGTGCGTGGCCACCATCATGAACGCCATCCGGGTGGCGCTGGAGCGCACGCCGCCCGAGTTGAGCGCCGACATCAGCGACCGGGGCATCGTACTGACCGGAGGGGGAGCGCTGCTGAAGAATCTGGACAAGCGCATCCGCGAGGAGACCGGCCTGCCCGTTTCGATCGCCGACGACCCGCTGGCCTCGGTGGTTTTGGGCACAGGCAAGATGCTCAGCGATTTCAAGCTGCTCCGAAAGATTTCGATCGAGTAAACGTGGCGCGACGGGCAGGATTCCGAGAGGCGCCGGAGAGATGGACTCACTGCTGAACCGGTACCGGAACATCACCGCCCTGGTGCTGGTGATTCTGGCCCAACTGGTGCTGCTCGCCTACCAGGTGAAGAACAACCAGGACGTGCGCATCATCCGTGTCTGGGCGGTGACAGCGGTGACTCCGGCGGCCCGCCTTGTGGAGAGCGTGCGCAGCGGCGTTTCCGGCTTCCTGGGGGAGTATTTCCTGCTGCGCGATGCGCGGCAGCAGAACCTGCGGATGAAAGAGGAGCTGGGGCGGCTGAAACTGGAGAACCAGTTCCTCCGCAACGAGCTGGCTACGGCGGACCGGGCGCAGGCGCTGGCCAGGTTTCAGACTCAGAATCCTTCGCGCACTCTGGCGGCGCGGGTGATCGGAACGGGAGCGGGAGCCAATTCGCGGGTAATTTTCGTGGACCGCGGCGCCGGCGCCGGAGTGCGGAAAGGCATGGCTGTCATCACTCCCGACGGCATCGTGGGCAAGGTTCTGGCGGCGTTTCCCACCGCCTCCCAGGTCCTGCTGGTCTCGGATCCGACCTTCGCGGCCGGAGTGATCTCGCAGAAGAACCGCGTGCGAGGGACCCTGAAAGGAGTAGGTTTCGCCAACTGCAAAGTGGACTACGTGCAGAACGAGGAGAAAGTGGAGGTTGGCGAGCTGTTCTTTACATCCGGTGACGACCGCGTCTTCCCGAAAGGCACTCCCGCGGGGCGGGTGACGGCGGTGCGGGACGGCGGCCAGTTTAAGGAAATCTCGGTGGAGCCGGGCGCCCTGCGACACGGTTTGGAAGAGGTGCTGATCGTGATGCAGGGCGTGCACCAGGAGATTCCCGAGGCGCAGACCGCCAGCACCGAGGTGTATCTGGGGCCGCCGGTTCCGGCGGATCCCAATGCCCCGCCGGCTCCACAAGGCATCCTGACCGACGCCGACCGGCTGAGGGAACACTACCAGAAGGTCGGAGCGGCGCAAGGCCACAAGTTCGGCGAGGGGCTGCCCGGCTCACGGCCTCCGGACTTCAACCTGGATCCCGCCGCGGGGCCGCCGCAGGCCGGCGCGCCCGGCCGGCAGCCGCCGGGTCCGGGTTCCCAGCCGGCCCCATCGCCGGAGGCGCCGCCCCCCGCGGCCAAACCGCAGGCATCTCCCGCTTCGCCCGCGAAGCCCATTCCATGAACTACAGCAGCGACCGGCTCCTTCTCAGCAACCAGCGGGAGAAGGAGATTGCCCATTTCCGCGCCTGGGTGATGGTGGCGGTGCCGCTGGCCGCCATCCTGTTCCAGGTTTACGTGCCGCTGTTTTTCGAGTTCCTGGCATTCCTGGAGATGCCGCTGCTGGTTACGGTGTACTTTGCGCTCATGCGGCGCCGCCAGGTGAGCGGCCTGATGATCGGCGCTCTGATCGGGCTGGCCCAGGACTCGCTGTCCCGCAACCCCCTGGGCATGTTCGGGATCGTCAAGACGCTGGTAGGGTATTTCGCCGCCTCGGTGGGGATGCGCTTCGACGTGGAGCATCCCTTCATCCGCCTGGCCCTGGGTTTTTTCTTCTTTGTGTTCCACCAGTTTTTTTATTGGGTACTGTCACGCGGATTACTGGGCTTCGAGGTCCGGTTTGAGGTGCAAAATACCCTGGTTGTGGGGCTGTTAAATGCCATCGTGGCGGTTTCCCTGTTTCATTTTTTGGATAAACTGAGAGAGAGAGGTTAAGAAGGCCCTCCCACGTGAGCCAGCTTCCGGTCGAGCCCGATCTGGAATCGCAGCAGGTTCCATCCAAACCGGTGCTGCGGGACGATCCGAAGTTCGCCTCCACCAAGATCGCGTTCATCCAGTATCTGGTCGTGGGCGTATTCCTGTTCCTGATTACCGCTTTCTGGGACCTGCAGGTGCAGAACCCGGAGTTCTACAACGAGCGCGCCGAGCGCAACCGGATCAAATCGCTGCCGATCCTGGCGCCCCGGGGCAAGATTCTGGATCGCGACGGCCGGGTGCTGGTGGATAACCACTCCTCGTTCAGCCTGATCCTGTCGCGCGAGAATCTGAAACTCGAGCACCTGAAGGAAATCGCGGCCGGCCTGAACCTGGACTACCAGGACCTGAAAACCCGGGTGGACCGCTACAGCAATCGGCCGAAATACGAGCCCATCGTCATCAAGGAGGAGCTGACCCCGGCCGACCTGGCCTTCGTCGAGGCGCATCGCGACCCCGAGTTCTTCCCCGAGCTGGAGATCATCCACGCACAGAAACGGCTCTACCCGCAGAACGGATTTGCGGCCCACGTGATCGGGTACACGGGCGAGGTCAGCGAGGCCGAGCTGGATACTCCCGAATTCGCCCGCTACGATCCGGGCGACGTGGTGGGCAAGTTCGGCATCGAGCGCCAGTACAACGAGCGGCTGATGGGCGTGGACGGAGAACGCCAGGTGGTGGTGGACAACCGGGGCCGGGAGCGCGAAGTGCTGGGCATCAAGGAAGCCCGGCCGGGGAGGAACCTGCAGCTCACGCTGGATCTCGATCTGCAGGCCGTGGCGGAACTGGCCATGGAGGGCAGGAAGGGTGCGGTGGTGGCCCTGGACCCCCGCACCGGCGAGGTGCTGGCCATGGTGAGCCGGCCCACTTTCGATCCCAACAAGTTCGCCGTGCGCATCAAGGCGGCCGACTGGAAGGACCTGACCAGCAACCCGGACAAGCCGCTGCTGAACCGCGCCATCCAGGCCCAGCTGGCGCCGGGATCGACCTTCAAGCCGATTGTCGCCATCGCCGCGCTGCAGGATGGAAGCGTCGATGAGGAATTCAGCGTGCGCTGCGGCGGCGGGGCCAGTTTCTACGGGCGCTACTTCAAATGCTGGGAGAAGAAAGGCCACGGGACGGTGAGCCTGCACAAAGGCATAGCGCAGTCCTGCGACGTGTACTTCTACACCATCGGCAACCGCATCGGCATCGACAAGATCGCGTTCTACTCGGAAATGGCCGGCCTGGGACGCCGGACGGGGATCGACCTGCCGCACGAAACCGAGGGGGTGGTGCCGTCCACCCGCTGGAAGGCCAGGAATTTCCGGCAGAAGTGGTATCCGGGAGAGACGATTTCGGTGGCCATCGGCCAGGGGGCTCTCACGGTTTCACCGCTGCAGCTGGCGGCGGCCGAAGGGGGCATGGCCCTGAGCGGGGTGTGGCACCGGCCGCACCTGGTGAAGGACGCCAAGCTGCCGCCTCCCAACCGGTGGTCGCTGACGCCGGAACACGTGCAGGCGGTGGTGGATGGGATGTACGCGGTGGTCAACGACGGCGGCACGGGCGGCCGGGCGCGCATCCCGGGCATCGAAGTGTGCGGCAAGACCGGCACCTCGCAACTGGCTTCCAACCAGTTCCTGCAGGGCAAGACGGCCGCGCACCTGAAGGACAATGCCTGGTTCATCGGGTTCGCTCCCCGGCATAATCCGGAGATCGTGGTCACCGCCCTGTTCGAAAACGGCGAGCACGGCTACCTGGCGGGGCCGATCGTGCGCGACGTGATCAAGGCCTATTTCGACAAGAAAGCGCGCACGGTTTCCCAACAACGGCCCAAGCCGCCGGTGATTGCGCTGGGTCCCGGCAACGCCCGCCCGCTCTCGGCGGATCCGCGGCCCCCGGCGCCCTGATTACGTATGGCTCATTACCTATCCCTTCGAGACATGGACTGGCCGCTGATCGTGATCGCGTCGGCCATCTCCTGCGTCGGAATCCTGCAGATTTACAGCGCCACCCACGGCACGCAGTGGGAAGACGCGTGGTGGAAGCAGATCATTTTCGTGGCGGGCGGCCTGCTGCTGATGTGGATCATGACCGCGATCGATTATCACTCGCTGATGGGCCAGGTGCCGGCGCTGTATATTCTCTCGGTCGTGCTGCTGGTAGGCATCTTCCTGGTCGGCAAGCAGGCTTTCGGCAGCCGGCGCTGGATGCCGCTGCCGGGAGGCTTTCATTTCCAGGTGTCGGAGTTTTTCAAGCTGGTGCTAATATTGTTAGTAGCCCGTTACTTGACCGAGTTGCGGAGCGAGCGGCCGGATGCGAGCGAATTGTTGAAGCTTGGGGGACTGGTCGGCCTCCCCATGCTGCTGGTGATGCGGCAGCCCGATTTGGGCACGTCGCTCACGTATGTACCGATTCTGGCGGCGGGGGTTTTCCTGGCGGGTCTTCCGATGAGATATGCGGTGACCATTGTTCTGGTCACGGTGCTGCTCCTTCCATTCGGCTGGTTTGTTTTGAAAGATTATCAGAAAGCCCGGCTGGTGAGCTTTCTGGACCCGGAGCGCGATCCGCGCGGCAGTGGTTACCAGATGATCCAGTCCAAGATCGCCGTGGGTTCAGGCGGTATCTGGGGCAAAGGGGTCACGCGGGGATCGCAAACCCAGTTGCGGTTTCTTCCGGTTCCGCACACGGATTTCATCTTTTCGGCGTTTGCGGAGGAACACGGTTTCGTGGGTGTGGTGGCGGTTCTGGCGCTGTATTTCGTCCTGCTGATGCAGATTGTGCAGAACGCCCAGACGGCGCCCGACCGGGCCGGAATGTATATTTGTATGGGAATCTGCTGTCTCCTGCTGTTTCACATGCTGGTGAACGTGGGGATGGTGGTGGGACGGATGCCGGTGACCGGCATCCCATTGCCGCTGATGAGTTCCGGCGGCTCCAGCACTCTTACGACCTTCATGATGCTGGGGCTGGTGAACAATGTGCGATTGCGGCGTTTCGTGAATTGAGCGCGGGCCGGTTGTCAGGCCGGCCGGGCAGTGTTTGAAGGTTGTAGCGAACAAGATTGTTTGGGAGCCGGATCAGTAGCTCCCGGGGGAAGCGAGGCGCGACCCTCGAGGTGAGCGTGGTTCCCGGCCGGCGCGCCGGTGTTTGAGATCAGTTGCTCCACCGGCCCGGTTTGCGTGAGATTTTTCTTTGAGAAACAGCAGTTCTGACTGATCCTGCGGGTGATGCCGGAGGGTCAGAGCGAAGAAGCCCACGCTCGGTATCCACTCTTCCTCCCCTGGGGGCCTGCGGAGCCAGGCCAAGGGAGATATTTCATGACAAAGGAGTTGGTGATCTCTTCCAACCGCCACGAGACCAAAGTGGCGGTTCTCGAAGACGATCAACTGGTCGAGGTTTACTTCGAGCGGGAGAACGAGTACTCGCTGGCCGGAAGCATTCACAAGGGCCGGGTTACCCGGGTGCTGCCCGGCATGCAGTCGGCTTTCGTGGACATCGGTCTGGACCGGGATGCGTTTCTCTACGTGTCGGACTTCTTCGAGGACAACGAGGAATACGACAAGATCGTGAGCAGCGTCGAAGACAAGGTGCTTCGACTGGAGAAAGGCGGGCCGCCGCCTGTGCCGGCGGAACCCGAAGCGGCTCCGGCCGCCGAGGCGCCGGCGCCCGCGCCCGTGCCGCCCGCGCCTGCCCGGACGGAGGCAGCGGCGCCACCCGCCTTCGCGCTGGACGACCGGCGCAAGGGACGCGGCCGCCGGCGGCGCACGCGCGGACGCGGTTTCCCCGAATCCAAGTACGCGGCTCCGGCGCCGCCCGCGCCCGTGGTCGTGGAGAACGGGCAGGAGGAGCGCGAATTCCCGGTGCTCCCCGGCGAGTCACTGGCGAAGTACCGTGGAGTGGCGGAAGACGAGATCGAAGCCGAGGTGGAACAGGGTCCGGTGCTGGGGGAATACCCGGAGGCGGCCGAGCCCGAACCGGAATCCAGAGCCGCGGCCGAGGAGAGGGCTGAGGCCGGCGAGCCGGCGGGCGAAGAGGCCGAGGCGGCACTGCCCGAAGTGGAACAGGAAGCCGCTCCGGCGGCTGAGCCGGCCGCGGCTCAGGAAGAGCAGGCTCCGCCTGTCTTTCCCACTCCGCTGGACGACGTGACGCCGGCGGAGGAGCCAATCGAGCTGGCGGCCGAAGTGTACGAGGCCGAGGAAGCCGCGTCCGCGGCCGGGGAGGAAACGCCGGTGGAGCCGGCCGCCGCCGAGGCGTCCGGAGCGCGGGCGGAGGCCGAAGGGGCCGAGGAGGGCGAGCCTGGCGCGGACACCGAGCCGGCCGCCGTCTCCGAAGCCGCGGGGGAAAACGGACCGGCGGTGGAGACCGGAGAAGTGGAACCGGTGGAAGCCGAGGAAGGTCCCGAGCCGGCCCGCATGCCGACCAGCCTGACCGCGGCGCTGCGCGAACAAGGCTCCCGCTACCTGCACCGCACCTCGCGGCGCATGCGCAGGAAGATGCGCGGAGGGGAGGAGCCCCGTCCCCCGCAGCGGCCGGAGGTGAAACCGGCCGAGCAGCGCACCGTGTCGCGCCCCGAGAAAGGGGCCCAGCCGTCCATCTCGGACCTGCTGAGGGAAGGGCAGGAAATCATCGTTCAGGTCGCCAAGGAGCCGCTGGGCCAGAAGGGCGCCCGCATCACCTCGCACATCGCCCTGCCCGGCCGCTACCTGGTGTACATGCCCACGGTGGATCACATCGGCGTCTCGCGCAAGATCCCGACCGACGAGGAACGCATGCGGTTGAAGCGGATCCTGCAAGCCAACCGCGCGGGCATCCCGGGCGGCTACATCGTGCGCACCGCGGGGGAAGGGAAGACGGAAGAGGAACTGCGCGCCGACATGCTGTTCCTCTACAATCTCTGGCTCGACCTGCGGCAGAAGGCCGAGAAGAAGAAGGGCCCGGCCCTGATCCACCATGACCTGAGCGTGGTGGAGCGCGTGCTGCGGGACCAGTTGACCTCCACCTTCAAGACCATCTGGACCGACAATGAAGAGGTCTACGAGAGCATTCTGGGGTTCGTGCAGCGCTTCCAGCCGGCCCTGGTAAACCGGGTGAAGCTGTACACGCGGCCCACGCCGGTTTTCGACGCTTTCGGCGTGACGCCGGAGCTGGAGAAGGCGCTGCGGCCCAAGGTCTGGCTGAAGTCGGGTGGATACATCGTGATCAACCAGACCGAAGCGCTGGTGGCCATCGACATCAACACCGGCAAGTACGTGGGCAAGTCGAACCGGCTGGAGGACACCATCGTGAAGACCAACACGGACGCCATCCGGGAGATCGTGCGCCAGATCCGGCTGCGCGATCTGGGCGGCATCATCGTGGTGGACTTCATCGACATGGACGAGCGCAAGAACCGCCAGAAGGTGATGCAGGCGCTCGAGGAGGCCATGCGATCGGACCGCGCTCCGTACAAGATCCTGCAGTTCAATGATTTCGGCCTGGTGGCCATCACCCGCAAGCGGGTCAAACAGAGCCTGGAGAGGACCCTTTGCGCGCCCTGCCCCTACTGCGAAGGCTCAGGCTATGTGAAGAGCGCGCAGACGGTGGTGGGGGAAATTCTGCAGGAGGCGCACAAGATCGCCCCGTCGCTGGAGGATCCGGACGTGATGCTACGGGTGTCGCCGGACGTGGCCAGGCTCCTGAAATCCACCGATAACACTTACCTGCAGGAACTGGAAGAGATCCTGAAGCGCAACGTGATCGTGAAGAGCGATGCGCAGCTGCACCAGGAAAAATTCGATCTGGCCTGATGGGATTCGGTGACAGGCTGCGCAGCCCCCTGCTGTTCGGGGCTCGGGGGTTATGTAGCCTGTCACCGAAACTTCCCGAGCTCGAGGGCCGGCCGATCCGGGTCCGTTTCCAGCCGGACCTGCACGTGTGCCGCGGAAAGCTGCGTTCCGGCGGCAGCCTCGGGCGGGCGGTTCACGCGGCCACCTTCGTACGGCAGCGCGAGATCGTGCTGGATGCCGCGCTGGCCGGCGATGCTTCCGAGCTGTTCCGGATCCTGCTCCACGAGCTGCACCACTTCGCCTGGTGCCGGCAGGGCAACCCGGCGCGCCGCTCGTACGAGGAACTGCTGCGGAGCGAGTTGGAGGGCGGCGTTCCCGGAGAACTGGGCTGGTCGGCGGAACTGGCGAAACAGCACCTGACGGATGAGGACCGCCGGCGCCGCACGCGCCGCTGGAGGGAATACGTCTGCGAGAGTTTTTGCGACACGGGCGCGTGGATCCGGACCCGGCCGAAGCGTCACGAAGAGCACACCCTGCCCTCTGCCCGGCGCATCCTGCGCCTGCGCTGGTTCGAGCGCAACCGGCTGTCCGGGCCATTGTCCGTATAATTGAAACAGGAGCCCTTGTGCAGGTCCTCAAATCTCGCTGTGCCGCCGCCATCCTGGGCGCGTCCCTGACGCTGGCCGGATGCTCCGGTTCGAAACCGGTCGAAGCCACCTCGCTGAAACCCGCCGCGGAACGCAAGGCCGCGCCGGATTTCACGCTGAAGGACGCCTACGGCCGGCCCCTCAAGCTTTCCGACTACAAGGGCAAGGTGGTGCTGCTGGATTTCTGGGCCACCTGGTGCGGTCCCTGCAAGATCGAAATCCCCTGGTTCATGGAATTCGAGCGCAAGTACAAGGACCAGGGCTTTGCGGTGATCGGCGTGGCCATGGACGACGAAGGGTGGGAAGTGGTGAACCCGTTCGTTTCGGATCTGGGGATCAACTACCGGATTGTGCAGGGAAGCGACAGTGTGGCGCAGCTTTTCGGCGGAATCGAGGCGCTTCCCACCACGTTTCTGATCGACCGCACGGGCAGGATTGCCGCGATGCACGTGGGCCTGGCCAGCAAAGGGGACTTCGAGGATGGCATCCGCCAGCTCGTGGAGCAGTAAGCGGCTCGCGATCCTGCTGTGGATCCCGGGCGCCGCTCTGGCGCAGTTTCCGGGCGTGCTCTCGATAGGCAAAGTCCCGGCGGTGCCGGTGAGCCGCAAGGAAACGGTCGAGCTACGCGTGCCCGTGGTATTGCGCGGCGGCTATCACGTCAACAGCAACACGCCCAGCGAGGATTACCTGATTCCGCTGCGGCTGACCTGGGATAAAGGGCCGCTCGAGGTGGTGGATATCACCTATCCGAAGCCTACTTTCGAGAAGTACCGGTTCTCGGCCAGGCCGCTATCGGTGTTCACGGGCAACTTCGAGATCGCCACACGCTTCAAGGCGGCGCCGGGCAGCGCGCCCGGCCCGGCGGTTGCGGTCGGGAAGCTGCGGTACCAGGCCTGCAATGAAAGCTCCTGCCTGCCGCCGCGCACGATCGAGGTCCGGGCGCCCGTGCAGATCAAGTAGCAGACGCTACGCCTTTGCCGTCCGCAGGAATTGTTTGATGGAGCGGGTGGCCTGACGTATGCGATGTTCGTTCTCCACCAATGCGAAGCGCACGTGGCCCTCGCCCAGGGGACCGAAGCCGACGCCCGGCGAAACGGCCACGAGGGCCTTTTCCAGAAGCATCTTGGAGAACTCCAGGGAGCCCGCCGCCTGGAACGCATCGGGGATGCGCGCCCAGACGAACATGGATCCCTTGGGCGGCTCCACCTCCCATCCCGCCCGGCGCAGCCCCTCGATGAGCACGTCGCGGCGCTTCTGGTAGACGGCGCAGATCTTGTGGGTCTCCTGCTCGCACTCGCGCAGGGCGATAATCGAGGCGATCTGGATCGGCTGGAAGACGCCGTAGTCCAGGTAGCTCTTGATGCGCGCCAGGGCGCCGATCATCCGGGCATTCCCGAGGCAGTAACCGACCCGCCAGCCCGCCATGTTGTAGCTCTTGGACATGGAGAAGATCTCCACGGCAATCTCCCTGGCTCCCTCCACCTGCAACAGGCTGGGGGCGCGGTAGCCGTCGAAGCACAGATCCGCGTAGGCGAAGTCGTGAATGATCATGGAGCCGTTTTCCCTGGCCAGGCGGACCACCTCGCGAAAGAAACCGAGGTCCACGCACGTGGTGGTGGGGTTGTGCGGGAACGAGATCAGGATCATCTTGGGCTTGCGGTCCGACCTGCGATACAGGTCCTCCAGCGCGGCGAGGAAGGTGCCCGCATCGGGCATGGGCAGCACGCAGGCGTGGCCTTCGGCCATGATCACGCCGTACTGATGGATGGGGTAGCAGGGGTTGGGGGAGACCACCGTGTCGCCCGGGCCGATGACGGCGAACAGCAGATGCGCCAGCGCGTCCTTGGCGCCGATGGTGACGATGGCCTCCTTGTCCGGGTCCAGTTCCACGCCGTAATTGTTCTTGTACCGGCGCACGATCTCCTCGCGCAAACGCGGGATGCCCCGCGACTGGGAATAGCGGTGATTGCGGGAGTTGCGCGCCGCTTCCAGCAGCTTGCCGACCACCACACGGGGGGTGGCGCCGTCGGGATTCCCCATTCCCAGATCGATCACGTCGAGTTGCGCGGCGCGGGCCCGCGCCTTCATCTCGTTGATAACCGCGAAGACGTAGGGAGGCAGCTTGGCGATGCGGTAGAACTGGTCGGAATTCTCGGCCATTCGTCTATTCTACGCGAGGTCAGGATTTGATCAGTTCGGGAAGCAATTCGCCGGCCTTGCCTTGTAAGGAACAATCCACCTGGCCGGAGTAGGGGGTGCGTTCCAGGTTGATCTCGATGACCCGGGCGCCGGCGCCTTCCGCCACCGTGACCAGACCGGCCGCGGGATAGACCAGGGCGGAGGTTCCGATCACCAGGAACACCTCGCACGAGGCGGCGGCCTGCCCGGCCGCGGTCCACACATCCGCGGGGAGAGCCTCGCCGAACCAGACGACGCCGGGACGCGCCATGCCGCCGCAGGAGCAGGGGGGCGGCAGCTGGGGGAGCGGGCACGTGTAATCGTCCCATTCCTTTCCGCAAGCCGCGCAGCGCAGCCTCCAGATGTCGCCGTGCACTTTGAGAATGCGGCGGCTGCCGGCGCGGTCGTGCAGGCCGTCCACATTCTGAGTGATGAGAGAGAAGCGGGGCGTGCGGTTCTCGAGCTCGGCGAGGGCCAGGTGCGCGGGGTTGGGCTGAGCGCGGGCGATCAGGCAGCGGCGCCAGTCGTACCACTCCCACACGGTGACCGGATCGCGCGCGAAGGCTTGCGGCGTGGCCAGGTCTTCGGCCCGAAACTGCTTCCACAGGCCGCCTCCGCCGCGGAAGGTGGGGATGCCGCTCTCGGCGGAAATCCCGGCGCCGGTGAGAACGGCCACCGAGCGCGCTTTGGCCAGCCACTCGCGAGCCGCCTGCATGGCCGTATTATATGCGCGCGCCGCAAGGCGGCGGTCCCGGCGGCCGGGCGCAGGCCGGCCGGGCGTACGGGATACCGGCCGGGGGGCCGCGCCGGACGAGGCGCAGGCGTCTTGCGTAACCGTCCCGCTGGGGATAGAGTCAGTAATTCGTATGCAACGACGGCAGTTCCTGACCAGTAGTGTGAGCGCCGCTTCCGCCGGGCGGATCCTGGGCGCAAACGACCGCGTCGTGATGGGCCTGATCGGCTGCGGCGGCAGAGGGCGTTACGTGGCGCGGTGCATTCGGGAGGCGCCCGGAGTGGAGTTCGGCGCGGTGTGCGACGTCTACCAGCCCAACGCCGCCAAGGCCCGGGAATGGGCCGGACCGCGGGCCCAGGCGTACGGGGACTTCCGCCGGCTTCTGGAGCAGAAGGACGTCGACGCCGTGCTGGTGGCGACCCCCGACCACTGGCACGCCATCCCCACGGTGCTGGCCTGCCAGGCGGGAAAGGACGTGTACGTGGAGAAGCCCCTGGCGCACAACGTCCGAGAGGGCCGCGCCATGATCCAGGCGGCCCGCCGCTACAAGCGCATCGTGGTGGCGGGAACGCAGCACCGCTCCTCGCCGCACTTCGCCGAGGCCGCCCGCATCGTGCAGAGCGGCGAACTGGGAGAGGTGCGTTACGTGCGCGTGTGGAACTACGTCAACCAGTATCCGAACGGCATCGGCAACCCGCCCGATTCGGAGCCGCCGGAAGGGTCTACCTGGGACCGGCGCCCAAAGTGCCGTTCAATCGCGCCCGCTTCCTGGCGACCTACCGGATGTTCCGGGATTACTCGGGCGGCTGGATCACGGACTACGGCACGCACCGCTTCGAGACCGTGCACCAGATCATGGGCGTCACGGCGCCGCGCTCGGTGGCTGCTTCCGGCGGGCGCTTCAGCCTGAAGGGAGCCGGGGACGTGCCGGACATCATCCAGGCGACCTACGAGTATCCGGGCTTCGTGATGAGTTACGAAGGCGTGATGCTGAACGCGCACGGGGTGGGCGGCCGCACGCCGGGCATGCGCTACTACAACGCTCGGGGAGCCGACGACCGGCCCAACGGCATGGCCTTCTACGGCACCAACGGCGCGCTGTTCGCCGACCGCATCGGCTTCGAGATCTACCCGGATCCCAAGCCGGACCGCTCCGGTCCGCGCATGGAGCGCAAACAGGTCAACACCGCCGACGCCACTCCGCTGCACGCCCGCCATTTCATCGAGTGCCTGCGCGCCCGCAAGCAGTCCCCGGCGGACGTCGAGAACGGCCACCGGGCGACCAACATCGCGCATCTTGGCAACATTGCCCTGGCGGCCGGACGGAAGCTGAAGTGGGATCCGGAAAAGGAAGTCTTCGCGGGGGAGCCGGCCGCGAACGCGCTGCTCGGCCGGAAAGCCCGCAAGCCCTGGGACCTGATATGACGAGGCGCGCCGCAACCGTCCCGGCCGGGGTTATGCTGCTGGCCGCCGTGCTGCTGGCGGCCCGCTGGCAACACCTGGGCACGGCGACCGGGGAACTGGAGCCGCCCAACGCGGGGGCGCAGCAGACCGCTACCCTGGCGGCCGACATTGACGGCGACCGCATTTCCGATTTCGTCGTCACCGAGCGGACTCAAGCGCCCGCCGCGGTCTGGTACCGCCGCAGGCCGGGCGGTTGGAGGCGCTTCATCGTCGAGCCGGGGCCGCTGCAAATCGAGGCCGGGGGCGCGGCCGCGGACATCGACGGCGACGGCGACCCGGACCTGGTGTTCGGCGGCGACTGGCGCAGCAACGAGGTGTGGTGGTGGGAGAACCCGCGGCCGGGCTACGATCCGGGCAAGGGCTGGAAGCGGCGCACGATCAAGAAATCCGGAGGCCGGCAGCACCACGACCAGATGTTCGGCGATTTCAACGGCGACGGGAAGCCGGAGCTGGTGTTCTGGAACCAGGGCGCCAAGCGGCTGTTCCTCGCGCCCGTTCCCGCCGATCCGAGGAACGACGAGCCCTGGGTGCTTTCCGAAATCTTCAGCTGGGAAAAAGGAAGGTTCGAGGGGCTGGCCGCGGCCGACATCGATCTGGACGGAAAGCCGGACATCGTGGGCGGCGGCCACTGGTTCAAGCACCAGGAGGATTTGCGCTTCACAGCCAACGCGATCGACCCGGGCCAGACTTTCGCCCGGGCGGCGGCCGGCCAGCTGGTGAAGGGGGGCCGGCCGGAGGTGGTCTTCGTGGTGGGCGACGGCGTGGGACGCCTGAAGTGGTACGAGTGGGCCGCGGGCCAGTGGGCCGGCCACGATCTGCTGGAGGCCGAGGTGGTGCACGGGCACAGTCTGGCCGTGGCCGACATGAACGGGGACGGGAACCTGGATATCTTCTGCGGCGAGATGGCCAAGTGGACGGAGAAGTCGCCCGCGCCCGACAACCCCCAGGCGAAGATCTGGGTGTTCTACGGCAACGGGAAGGGCGGGTTTCGCCCCTCGCAGATTGCGCGGGGCATCGGCACGCACGAGGCCCGGGTAGCCGATCTGGACGGAGACGGAGACCTCGACATTCTGGGCAAGCCGTATAACTGGGATGCGCCGCGGCTGGATATCTGGCTGCAAAACGGAACCAGGCGATGATGACACGGCGGGATTTTCTGGCCGGCGCGGCGGCGGCGGGCCAGGCGAGGAAGGGCGGGCCGGCGCGCCCGCCGAACATTGTCTGGATCATGGGCGACGATCTGGGCTACGGCGACCTGGGCTGCTACGGGCAGGACAAGATACGGACGCCGCATATCGACCGCCTGGCGGAGGAAGGCACGCGGTTCACCGATGCCTACGCGGGGTGCACCGTCTGCGCGCCCTCCCGCAGCGTGCTGATGACGGGCTACCACATGGGCCACACTTCGGTACGCTCCAACCCCGGCGGCGTTCCGCTGCTGGCGGAGGACGTCACCGTAGCCGAAGTGTTGCAGCAGGCCGGATATGCCACCGGGTGCTTCGGCAAATGGGGGCTGGGCGATATCGGGACGCCCGGCGTCCCCACCCGGCAGGGTTTCGACGAGTTCTTCGGCTACCTGCACCAGGTACACGCGCACTTCTACTACCCGCGGTACCTGATCCACAACGAGTCGGAGTACCCGTTGGAGGGAAACGAGAACGGCAAGCGGGCGACTTACTCGCACGACGCGATCGCGGGCAAGGCGCTGGATTTCATCCGCAGGAATCGCGCCCGGCCGTTCTTCTGCTACGTGCCGTTCACCATCCCGCACTGGGAACTGCTGGTGCCGGAGGACTCACTGGCGGAGTACCGCGGCAGGATACCGGAGAGGGGGCCGTACATCGATCCGAGGGGCCACTACGCCAACCAGGAGTTTCCCCGGGCGGCGTATGCCGCCATGATCACCCGTATGGACCGCGATGTGGGGCGCATCCTGGCGCTGCTTCAGCAACTGAACCTGGAGCGCACCACCCTGGTGTTCTTTACCAGCGACAACGGCTCGGCCGAGCGGCTGCGCAAGGACGAGTTCTTTCGCGGAACGGCGGGCTTTCGCGGCCACAAGCAGAATCTCTACGAGGGCGGCATCCGGGTGCCGATGATCGCGCGCTGGCCGGGGAGGGTCGCGGCGGGAGCCGTCAGCGACTGCATGTGGGGGTTCCAGGATTTCCTGCCGACGGCCGCGGAAGCGGCGGGGATCAAACCACCCAAGAGCATCGATGGCGTTTCGGTGCTGCCGGCGCTGCTGGGCGGCGAGCAGCAACCGCACGAGTACCTGTATTGGGAACTGCCGGGCTATGACGCAAACCGGCAGGCTTTCCGCGACGAGATCCCCATGCAGGCCGTCCGGATGGGGAACTGGAAGGCGGTGCGGCCGAAGCCGAACGGCCCGGTGGAGCTTTACGATCTGGAGCGCGATCCGGGAGAAACCACGGACGTGGCCCCGGAGCATCCCCGGGTGATGCAGCGCATCGAGGAGATATTGAAGAGCGCGCGGACGCCGCCGCGGCCGCAGAAGGAAATCCGGCGGCAGAGTGCGCCGGGCCGAACCGGCATGTTGTAGGGGAGGGAAAAGCTCCGCAGGCGTCAATTCCCGGCGGCTTCCCGGGGTTCAAGGGAAAAAGTGCCGTGGCCAGGTCCGCGTCCTTCCGCGGACCTGGCTTGCGAGCCCCCCGAGGCCCTTACGTGCCGGCCTTCAACCCGGCTTCGACCGCTTTCAAGCGCGCAGCCGCGTAACTGCCGGCGGCGTCGGAGGTTTTCACCAGGACCTCGGCGTGGCCGTAAATGCTGGCAATGGCTTTCCTGTACTCGTGGTTCATGGCCGGCGGCGCCGGGCCCGCCTCGGACTTCACCAGGATGGCCGAATTCATGGCGGCCGCGAGTGCCCTGGCCGCGTCCAGCATGCGGTTGATGCCCTCCTGCTTCCACTCGGGCAGATGCGGCTGGATCTCGCTCAGGTGCGTGAGCGCCGGCCGCAGCCCGTTATTGACAAGGCCCCGGATCTGCTCCAGATGATGGGTATGGGCCCGCCCCGTCACCTGCAGGTTGCCGCCGAAGGAGTTGAGCCGTGCCGCATGATAGCGGACGTTCCGCCCCACTTCCTCCAACTCGCGGATCCGCTCTATCCCTTCCCTTTGCATGTCCACCTTGTCCGGTTGACCCGCCGGCAGGGAAGCAGGCAGAACCGCCAGGAGACCCAGCATGGAAAAACGAGTTGCAATCATCTTCATCAGCATTGTTGTTTGCTCCTCTGCCGCATGGGATGGCATTCCGCAACTCATCGGTGCATAGAAAGATTCGATTTGATTCATCGGTTTTTTCAAACTCCGGGAAAATCGGCGGATCGGTCTCGCGCGGACGGATCCGTCAAGTCCCGCATCCGGTCGTGATACAGTCTGTATGAAATGACACCATCCACCAGGCAGCCCGTCACTCTCAGCCGCCGCGCTCTCTTCGGTGCGGCGATCGGCGCGGCCGCCGCCGGCGCTTCCTGTTCCGCTCCTCGCGAGCAGGCTTCCTCCGGCGGTGTCCGCAACAACCCGCTCGACGGAATCCCGCGCGAGAATCTCAAGATCACCGACGTTCGTGTCCGTCTTTTTTCCTGCGATGTGCCCATTGAGAAATGGTGGTACGGCGCGGGCGTCACCATCCTGACCGAAGTGTTCACCGACAAGGGAATCGTGGGCATCGGAGGCCCCAGTCCGTACGGCGGGCCGGACTTCGTCAAGCAGTATACGGAGCAGTACATCAAGCCGTGCATCGTGGGCAAGAACCCGTTCGACATGGAGGTCTTCGCGCCCAGCCACCAGGAGACCAGCCGCGCCATGGCCTGGGCGGGAGTCAACATCGCCTGCTGGGACATCGTGGGGAAGGCCAGAAACAAGCCGGTGTACGAGCTGCTCGCCACCAACACCAAGCCGGAAACCAGTATCGAGCACTACGCCAGCTGCGGCACCATCTACGACTTCGACAAGCGTCCCCAGGATCTGTACGACGAGGCGCGCCGCTTCAAGGAAGAAGGCTTCAAGAAGTTCAAGTTCCGCCTGGCCGAGAACTTCGAGAAGAACATGACCATCGCCAAGTACATCCCGTTTCTCCGGGGACTGCGCGAAGCGGTGGGCCCGGATTTCGGCCTGATGCAGGAACTGAACATGCGGCTGAACCTGGAACAGGTTCTGGAACTGGCGCCGGCGCTGAAGGAACTGAACTTCATCATGCTGGAGGAGCCGGTCAATCGCTGGGGACGGGTCCGCGGCCAGAAGATTCCGGGCAACAACATCCCCAAGGCCATCGAGGAATACCGCAAGATCCGCGAAGCGGTGGCGCCCATTCCGGTGTCGGGCGGCGAAACCATGACCACACGCTTCGAGTTCCAGGACTGGATCGACCGTGACGCCTACGACATCGTGCAGCCGGACTGCGACACCACGGGTCTGACTGAGGGCTGGTACATCGCGCAGCACGCGCACCTGCACGGCAAGCGCTGCGTGCCCCACAACTGGCACGACGATCTCACCTGGATGTCCAACATTCAGCTGGTGGCCGCCGTTCCCAACCGCTGGATCCTGGAATCGGACCGCCACTACAACCCCTTCCGCGGCGGGCTACTCAAGCAGCCGATCGAAGTGAAGAACGGTTTCGCCGAAGTGCCTCGCGGCCCCGGGCTGGGCGTGGAGATCATCGACGACGCGGACAAGAAGTTCCCCTACGATCCCAACAAGCACTGGCTCAAGATGAGAAAGAGCTGATCAGGCCTGCCCCGCCGACCCGGTCTTCAGGCTCAGCCGGCAATGCGGGGCAGGTCTTCAACCGGGATTTCAACCTGCCAGGCGGTTTTCGGCCGGCTTCCTCGTGCTACGTTTGAAAGTCAATAGCAACGAGGAGGGGAAGTGAACCGCAGAGAATTCATGCAGAGCGGCGGCGCGCTGGCATTGGGGCCCACCCTGCGCGCCCAGCCCGCCTCCGGAGCCGGCTTCACCGCCGGGTTCGCGGAGTGTGACATCACGCCCGAAATCGGCATGGAGATGCCGGGCGGCTACGGCAAAGTCTTCCACAAGAAGGTGCACGATCCCTGCAAGGTGCGGGCCGCGGTACTCGGCCACGGCTCGAGCCGCGCGGCCCTGATCAGTGTGGACGCCCTCATCGTGCCGCGCCAGATCGTGGAAGCCGCGCGCCGGGAAATCCAGGCGGCGTGCGGCATCCCGCCGGATGCGGTCATGATCGGCGCTACCCACTCGCACTCCTCCGGGCCGGTCGGGATGGTGCAGCCGGGTGAGTTCGACCATGCTTCCCCGCTGGTCCGGAAACTGGCCTACGAGCATTCCTCCTGCGCCCACGCCGGCTACCTGGAAAGGGTGCGGAATCAGATTGTGGCCGCCGTTCGGGAGGCGGACCGGGTACGCGGCCCGCTGCGCTGCGGCATCGGCCTGGGGCGCGAGGACAAGGCGGCTTACAATCGCCGCTTCCGGATGAAGAACGGCATCACCTGGACCCATCCGGGCAAGGGTAATCCCGACATCGTGCGGCCGGCGGGACCCATCGATCCGGACGTGGGGGTCATCGGCGCCTGGGACCGCGACGGCCGCCTGGCCGGCGCCGTGGTTCACTACACCTGCCACGCCACCACCAGCCCCGACGGCATCTCGGCCAACTGGATCTATTACCTGGAAAAGACGATTCGCGGCGCGCTGGACAGCGATGCGGTAGTGGTCTACATGCAGGGATTCTGCGGCGACGTCACCCAGGTGGATAATCTGAGCCCGGACGCCAACCCGAGCGGCGAGGAATGGGCCCGCCTGGTGGGGGGCCGCGTCGGGGCCGAGGCGGTGAAGGTGCTGCTGTCGATGCATCCCGGCGAACTCACTCCCGTCACGGCCGCCAGCACCGTGCTCACGATTCCCAGGCGGAAGCCCAGCCGCGAGCGCGTGCGCCGCGCCCTGGAGACCGTGAAGATGGACCCCAAAGAGGCGGGCGTCACCGAATGGACCTTCGCCAAGGAGACCGTGCTGCTGGATGCCATGCTCGCCAGGTGGCCCCAGGCGCAGGCGGAGATCCAGGCGATACAGCTGGGACCGGCGGTCTTCGTTTCGGCGCCCGGCGAGATGTTCGTCGAGCTGGGCCTGGACCTGAAGGCCAGCAGCAATTTCCCTTTCACCTTCCCGGTCGAGCTGGCCAACGGCTGCGTCGGCTACGTGACCACCGAGGAGGCCCTGGGGCCGCGCGGCGGCGGGTACGAGACGCGCCTGACCAGCTACACCAACCTGGAGCCTTCCGCCGGACCGCGTATGGTGCGGGCCGGGCTGGAACTGGCCGGCCGCATGGCGCCCGGTCCCGTTCCCTCGCGGCCGAAAGCGGCGCCCTTCAGCCAGCCCTGGTCGTACGGCAGCGTGCCGCCCGAGCTGGAATAAGCCGCGATACGCCGCGCCTCCCGGTCCCCGGGAGCGCTACACTGTACGCCATGATCGATCGCAGACGATTCTTCCAAGGCGTCTATCGCCTGCCGTTTCTGGGCGCCGTGGTTCCGCCGGCCCTGGCCGCTCCGGCCGAGCGCAACTTCTACACGGAACTCGGGGTCCGGCCCATCATCAACGGAGCGGGCGTCTATACGATGTTTACGGGCTGCCTGATGCGTCCCGAGGTGGTGAAGGCCATCCAGGCCATGTCCACCCGCTTCGTGCGGCTGACGGAATTGCACGACGCGGTGGGAAAGCGGATCGCGGGCCTGCTGGGCTGCGAGGCCGCCATGGTGCCTTCGGGCGCCGCCGCCGCCCTGACTTTGGGCACGGCCGCCTGCATGACGGGGACCGACCCCGAGCTGATCCGCCGCATCCCCGACTCGACCGGCATGAAGAACGAGGTGATCATTCAGAAAAGCCACCGCTTTCCGTACGACCATATGGTGCGCAACTGCGGCATCCGCATGATCGAGGTCGAGACGCGTGAAGAATTGGAGCGGGCCATCTCGCCGCGCACCGCGCTGCTGCTTTTTCTGAACAAGGCCGAGCCGCAGGGCCAGGTGAAGATGGAGGAATTCATCGCCCTCGGCAAGCGCCGCGGAATTCCCACCTTCAACGACGCCGCTGCCGACATCCCGCCGCTCGAGAACCTGACCCGGCCCATCAAGCTGGGCTTCGACCTGATCGCCGTCTCCGGGGGGAAGGGGATTCGCGGCCCGCAGAGCGCCGGCCTGCTGCTGGGACGCAAGCACCTGATCGAGGCGGCCCGCCTGAACACCGCCCCCTATAGCGACACCATGGGCCGTTCCTGCAAAGTGAACAAGGAGGAACTGGTGGGCATGATGGTGGCGCTGGAGAGCTTTCTCAAGGAGGATCACGCCAGCCTGTACAAGGAATGGGAGCGCCGCGTGGCGGCGATGAGCCGCCAGGTCTCCAAGGTGCCGGGGGTGCGTGCCGAGCCCTTCGTACCCCGGATCGCCAACCAGGTGCCGCACCTGCGCGTGGAGTGGGATCCATCGCGCATCCGGCTGACGCCGAAAGAACTCATGCAGCGCCTGCGCGACGGCGAGCCCTCCATCGAACTGGTGCCCGAACCAAGTACGGGAGTGGAGATCGCCTCCTGGATGCTTCAGCCCGGCGAGGCGGAGATCGTGGGTCGCCGGATCCGGGAGATCCTGTCCCAGGGTTAGAGCGCCGGCCCGATTTGACCGGTCCGGCCGCCTGCGGTATCCTGAAGAATCAAGCTGAGACTATAGATGGCGAACCATTTCTCCGCCCTGAAGCGAGCTCGACAGATTGAAGCCCGGACGCTGGTCAACCGGAAGAACAAGACCCGGCTGCGCCGCCAGATCCGCGCCATGCGCCAGGTTCTGGCCTCCAAGGACCCGGGCGCTGCCGCGGCGCTGCTGCCGAAGACCTTCTCCGTAGTGGACCACATGGCCCGGATCGGCGTGATCAAGCGCAATACCGCCGCCCGGTACAAGTCCCGGATGCACCGCCGCCTGAAGGCCCTGCAACCCGCCCAATAGAGGCCGGCCGGCGCCCCGCGCCTGCGTTTTTCCCCGGAACGGGAAACCCACCTGATATACTGAATAAATAGAGACAGGGGCTTGTGTCTCATGGGGCCCCGACTTGAGTACGTTATGAACAACCGCGCGAAGCTTGTGGTCGTCATGGCCTCCACGTGTCTGGCAGCGCTTCTGCTGATCGGCGCGCTGCTGGGCAAGAACGCCGACAATTCGGACGGTCCCTACCGCCAGTTGGCTGTTTTCACCGAGGTTCTTTCCCGCATCAAGAGCGAATACGTGGAAGAGCCCGACATGAAGAGCATCACCCTGGGCGCCGTCACCGGGCTGCTGGAGTCCATAGATCCTTTCGCCAGTTACCTGAGCGCGGAGCAGTACAAGGAATACTTGAAGAAGAAGGACGTCGAAAAGGGTGACGTCGGCCTGGCGCTGTCCAAGAGGTTCGGCTACGTGGGCGTGGTGGACGCGGTTCCCGGCTCGCCCGCGGACAAGGCCGGTTTGACCACCGGGGACGTCATCGAGGCGATCAAGGGGGTAGCCACCCGGGACATGCCCCTGGCATACGCCGAATTGCTGTTGAAGGGAGAGCCCGGCACCACCATCGAGCTTTCCGTCATGCGCATCCGGCGGCCGGAGCCTCAGAAGATCACCCTGACGCGCGCCCTGCCCTCGCCGCCGCCGGTGGTTTCGAAGATGCTTCCCGAACAGGTGGGCTACGTGGAGCCGCAGACTCTGGAACGCGGCAAGGCGGCCGAGATTTCGCGAGCGGTCACCGGTCTGTTGAAGCAGGGGGCCACGCGGCTGGTGCTGGATCTGCGGCATTGCGGAACGGGCCCGGCCGAGGAAGGCGTGGCGCTGGCCGACCTGTTTCTTGAAAAAGGGCTGATCACCTACTCCCAGGGCCAGAAGTCGCCCCGGAAGGATTTCAACGCGCTGGCGCCCGGAACCGTGTGGAAGCTGCCGGTATCGGTGATTACGAACCGGGGCACGGCCGGCGGGGCGGAAGTCGCCGCCGCGGCCCTGCTGGATAGCGGGCGGGCCCAGGTAGTCGGGGAAAAGACTTACGGGGACGCCTCGATCCGCCGCCCCGTCACCCTGGACGACGGCGCGGCGGTAATCCTCTCCGTGGCCAAGTACTACTCGCCTTCCGGCAAGTCGATCCAGGATTCGGGTGTGACGCCTCAGCACCTGGTGCAAGAACCCGAGCCGCAGGTCGATGACGAGGAAGACGAGTCCGAGGCTGCCCGGCCGGAGGCGCCCAAGCCCGAGCCGCGCAAGGCGCCTGCGGAAGATCCGCTGCTGAAGAAGGCAGTGGAAGTGCTCGCGAAGTAAGAGAAGCCGCTCGACTCCGCCGCGGGGAGCGGTTGTTCTTTCAGGTTCAGAGCGTCTTCAGGTAGGCAATCAGATCGTCTTTTTCCTGGCCGTTCAGCATGTCCTTGTAAGCCGGCATGCCGTTGCCGCCTTCGTCGATCTTGGCCCGCACATTGGCTTCGGTGGGCTTCTTCCCGTTGGTCATCTTGCTGGCCTTGAAGAGCCCCTTCAAGCCCGGTCCCATCTTCTTTTCGGTGGAATCGGGGGCGTGGCAGACACTGCACTGCTCGAACACCGCTTTGCCCTTGGCGGGATCGCCTTTCTTGCCCTGTGCGAAAGCGGCAGTCGAAACCAGCAATACCCCAAGGCTAAGCATCAAGCACGTGGTTACTCGCATGTTCGTGTCGGTTCTCCCCAGAACTCGTTAGTTTACAATTTTTGCCCGCGGCCCGTCATGGGACCGTTGGAAGGACGCCCGGCCCGCTCCGGCAGATACGAACGCCCCAAAATAATCGGATGCCCCGGGGCACTGGAAAGTTGCGGCGCAGCCCGAAATCAACACCTGCTTTCACGTTACACTGGAAGATCGTTGTATCCCCCAAACCTCTCCTTCAGGTTCGCTGCGGAAGGCCAAGCGGGGAGTAATTCCGTTCAGGAGAAATCGATGCGAATCGGCATGATCGGTCTCGGCCGTATGGGCGCCAATATGGTGGAGCGCCTGGTTACCCGCGGCCACGAAGTCGTAGCGTTCACACGGGATCAGAAGAAAGTGCAGGCAGCCGTGGAGAAGGGCGCCTCCGGCGCTTCCGACCTGGCCGACCTGGTGCGCCAGATCGAGCCCCCGCGCGCCATCTGGATCATGGTTCCCAACGGGCCGCCCACCCAGGCATACATCGACCGGCTGGCGCCGCTGATCGACCAGGGCGACCTTTTGATCGACGGCGGCAACTCCAATTTCAGGGACGACATCGCCCGCTACAACGACCTGAAGCCCAAAGGCATTCACTACATGGACGCCGGCACCAGCGGCGGCGTCTGGGGCCTGAAGGTCGGCTACTGCATGATGGTGGGCGGCGACCGGGAGGACTTCGAGCGCATCCGGCCGGTCCTGGAAGCCCTCGCCCCCCCCAACGGGGTGTTGCACTGCGGACCGGTCGGCGCCGGACACTTCGTCAAAATGGTGCACAACGGCATCGAGTACGGCATGATGCAGGCCTATGCCGAAGGGTTCGAGATTCTGAAACAGTCCCAGTACGACATCGATCTGGCCAAGGTGGCCGATCTGTGGAACCAGGGCAGCGTGGTGCGCTCCTGGCTGCTGGAACTCACGGCCCTTGCCCTGCAGGCCGATCCAGGGTTGGAGGCGCTGGCACCCTGGGTTGAAGATAGCGGCGAGGGCCGCTGGACAGTCGAGGAATCCATACGGCTGGATGTGCCCGCCCCGGTGATCACCCTTTCGCTGCAGATGCGCTTCCGCTCGCGCCAGGACAATTCCTTCGCGGCGCGCATGCTGGCGGCCATGCGGCAGCAGTTCGGCGGCCACGCCGTCAAGGAAGCCAAAGTCCCGTAGGATCGCTCGGGCTTCAGGCGGGCGCCGCCGGCGCCGGAGAAAGAACCGGCGGAATCTCGCAACCCAGGTAAGCGTGAGGGCCGGTTCCTGACCGGCCTCTTCACGGCTTGGGCGTCGTTACCGGCCGGCTCTGGACCGGCTGCTGCTGTTGCGGCGGGGCCGTCGGCCGCTGCTGCTGCTGCGATTGCCCCGGCGCGGTCGCGGCGGCGCCCCCGGACCCTCCGGCGAATCCTCCACCGAACCCGGATCCGAATCCGGAGCCAAAACCCGATCCGAAGCCCGATCCCGTACCGCTTCCCGCCGAAGTGCCGGAGGAGCCGGCCGAGACACCTTGGGGAGCGCCAAAGCCGCCACGGCCCGGCATTTGCGGACCTCCGAAACCTCCGAACCCCGAAGGCTGCCCAAAGCCGCCCGTCTGCTGCCCGAAGCCGCCCGTCTGCTGTCCGAAGCCGGAAGGCTGCTGCCCGAAGCCGCCCGGCCGTCCCATGGCCGGTCCCTGCCCGAAGCCCGCCTGCCCGAAAGGCGACGGCGCCCCGCCGAAAGGCGACGGCGCCCCGCCGAAAGGCGACTGCCCCGGAGTGCCCGGCCCCGCCTGTCCCGCCTGGGTTCCGGGCTGCCCGCCGCCCGTCCTGCCCGCCCCGGTGCGGTCCTGGGACGGGTCATACAGGAACTCCCACTCGTTGTACTTGTCTCTCTCGTTGTAGACCTTGATGGCCACCGCTTCGAGCGTGCTGGCCACCCCGGCAATGCCGCTGCCGCCCATGAAGCCGCCGGCCGCCGCCCCGCCGGTCCCGGTCAACCCGCCGGGCCTGGGCCGCGTCAGCAGTTCCTGAATCAGCTTGGTGGCCTCATTCGACCCCTGCATCGGCCGGCCCGGTCCTCCGGCTGCGAAGCCTCCGCTGAAACCGCCGCCCATCATGGCGCCTCCGGGCTGCATGCCCGGTTGCTGAACCCCGGCGCCAGGCGGCATGCCGGGCTGCTGAACTCCCGTCATCCCTGCCTGCATCCCGGGCTGCTGATAGCCGCCAATGAACCCGGCCCCCACGGTTTGCGGCTGCGCCGGATTCGCAGCAGCGCCCGGCTGCCCCGGGATGGCGCCCGGCTGTCCGGCCAGGAAGCCCGCCTGGCCTGGCACGGCCCCCTGCTGGCCCGGCACGGCCCCCTGCTGGCCCGGAAACTGGCCGGCCCCCGGGGTACCCTCCGGCGGTGTCCCTGTCTGCCCGGGGTAGGCGATTCCTGCCATTCCTCCGCCCGGCTGCGGCTGCTCCTGGCCCTCCTGCTGCTGTTGCTGCGCTTCGCCTCCTTGTGCGGGCACCGGCATGCCGCGGCGGGCACGCATCCACGCGGCGGCGGCCGCCCCCGAGGTCCCTTCGGTTCCGGTGGATCCGACGGCCGGGCCTTCCGTGATGAAGGTGTTGACGCTCTTCTGCTGCTGCTTCTGGTCGGGCTTGTGGATCAAGGAGTCGATGTACACCCCGTTGCCCACATGAATCAGGCGCCATTCCTTCTTGCCCGTCATGGGGTCTTCATACCGGCGCCGCAGGAACCGGATGTTGTTGGCCTTCTCCAGGGCGTCCATGTTGGGAGGGAAGGTCTTGAACTTCCGGAAGTACAACTGAATGGCGCGCTGGTACTGCTCGCCGCGTTCGATCAGCAGCGCTTCCTTCTGCCGCTGCGCCTCGAACACGATGTTGGGCATCTGCATGTACAGCATGATGCCCACGGTCGCCGCCATGGCGAAGACCAGCAGCATGGCAAAACCGGATTCGCCGCCGCGCTTCATCCCACCCCCTGGGGCGCCGGCTGCAACGGCAGCGTCTGGGTATTGTTGAACTGGGTGTCTTCCATCACCACCGAGTTGACGCCGATCCGCACCACCTTGTACCGCTTCTTGATTATCTCGCCTTCTTCGGCCACCAGGATCTCTTCGCCATCCAGGAAGAAGGCCCGCTTGGGTCCGCCGGCGCGAAGACTGGAATAGCCGTAGAATTTCAGGTTGATGGGCGGAGGCGGCGGCTTCGCCGCTTCGGCGGCTTTCTGCTGCTCGGCCTTCTCCTGGGCGATCGCTTCCGGGGTCTTGGGTAGGATTTTGGGCGCCGGCGTCTTGGGCTGCGGCGGAGGCGGCGGAGCGGAGAACTGGAAGAGGTTGCGCTGTCCCCCTTCGGGCGCAACGGACTGGACCGCCTTGAGGAGGTCGAACCGCAGCGTCGGGTCGATGGAAGCCAGGTCCGGCACTTCCCCCTTCTTCGGAATCAGCGACGGTTTGAACTCCTGGATCCGTGGCGTGGCCGTACGCCGCGCAATCGTGGGGCGGGCCGGCGTCTGCGCCGCAGCGCCGCCCGCCGCCGAAGGCCGGGCCGCCGCCGGCCGGCTGGACGCCGCGGGGGAACCTCCCGAAGGGCCGGAGGAGAAGTTGTCGTAGATCAGGTACGCCGCTACCAGGACCAGTCCTACCAGGATGGCCACCTTGTGCTTCTGATCGGCGCCGATTTTCATTGCGCGGCTCCCGGGCGCCAGGCGGCCTGCTGCACCTCACCCTGCGGGCGGGGAGCGGGGGCCTCCTCGCGCACGAACACGTTGAACTTGACGCTCACGTTCAGCACCGCCCCGGTTTGCTGGGGCGTGGCCTGGAGACTTTCTATGATCAGGAAGCGCGGCGAGCGGTCCAGCAGGTTGAGGAACTGGGTGAGGTTCGGGTAGGCCCCTTCGTAACCGGCCGATACCGTCATCATGGTCAGAGTATCGCTGCCGTCGATGGGCTCGAAGGCGAAGGCCGCTTCCTTCGGCTTGAGCCCCGACTGGCGCGCCATCTGGCTCAGCTCGGAAACGATGGTCGAGGAAGCCGTGCGCCGGTTCATCACGTAGAGCGCCAGGAACTGGTCGCCTTCCGCCCGGGCCTTCTCCACCTTGGCCACCAGAGCCTGCGTTCGTGTCAGGTTGGCCTGCCGCAGCAGCACCTGCTTCTGCAGATCCTGCATTTGCCGGGCGAGATCCTCCGGCGAGCCGCCCCAGGGCTTGAACACGGCCAGGGCGGCGATCAGGTTCAGCCCGAGCAGCATTCCCAGGGCCAGGCGCACCAGTACGCGCGGGTCTTTGCTCTTCACCGCCCGCGCGCCGCGGCGGAGCCTGGCTGCCGCCGATTCAGAATTTCTGGCCATAGCTCACACTCACCCGGTAACGGAACAGCGGCTCGCTTTGCGACGGCGGCAGGTAGCTGTGGACGTAGGTCGCGCCGAACGCCTGGGAGCCCTCCAGGCGCATCAGCAACTCCACCACGGGATCGGTCGATTCCGCGCCGAGAATCATGTTGAGGAAGATCCGGTTCTGCTCGTAGACCTGCGGCTGGATCGAAACCACCCGCACGTTGTGCGGCACGATCTTCTCAAGGTCCGAGAAGATGCGCGTCCAACTGATGCCCTTGCGGTACAGCAGGGTGTTCAGGAACAGGCTGCGCTCCAGCACCTCGGCGTTCTCCGGCTGCCGCAGCACCGCTTCCAGCTTGGCCTGCTCCGCGGAGAGTTCGCGCAACTGCCGTTCCAGGCGGGCCACTTCACGGCGCGTGTCGGCCATCTGCCCGTGCTCGGCCGTTGCCAGCGAGATCAGCAGCGCCAGCAGCCCCACCAGCATGACGCCTACCGCGGCCGAAGCGGCCAGGATCGGACGGTCGCGGCGGAACGGCTGGCTGGCCAGGTTGATCGCGTTGCGGTTCATGATGCCAGGTACCCCAACAATCCGGCGTTGTGCGGTCCCGCCGCTCCCCACGGGGAATGGAGCGTCTCCACCTCGATGCTCAACTCCTTTCCGAAATGCCTGCGCGCTTCCTCCTGGCCTTCGCCGAACCCGCAAATCCGCAGCTTGCCCGGCCTTGCCTTGAGGCTGTCCTCGATGAACACGAAGGTCGGCAGCAGGTCGCCGGCGATGTCGTCCAGGGTATTGCCGGGCAGCTCCACGCAGCGGATCAGGCGGAGCCTTCCGTGCTCGGTCACCGTGATGGTCAGCATCCGGCCGCTCAGTTTCGCCACGGCCGCCAGCTCCGTCTCCGGCGCCAGCCGCATGGCGCAGAGCGCGGAAGTGGTCACCAGCCCGGGATTCAACCCCGCCGCGCGGAACGGCGCCTCGTAGCGCGCGACGATTTCCAGCGGAGCCAAGGCCACCACCACGTCCACCTTCTTGCCCTGTCCCGAGCCCGGCTGCACGAAGTAGCTCAAGGCCGCCGACTCCACATCGTAAGGCACGCTCTTTCGGATACGGAAGCGCAGCAGCGAGAGCTGCTCCTTGTGGTCCGAGGGAAAGTCGTCGAAATCCAGCACGGAGACCCGAGCGCTGTTGTCCGGCAGGATGACGGCCGCATCCCGCCGCTTGCCGTTCCTGGGCACCATCCCCCGCACCGCCAGCAGCAGCTCGTCCGGAAGCAATACGTTATCCCGCAAGGGCGAAACGGAAAGCGTTCCCGGCGGCAGCGGGCGGAAGTCCAGCTCGGGCGCCTTGCCGATGCGCGCCATGGCGATGCCCGCCTCCGACAGTTCGAAGGCGTAGGCCGGCGGCGGGTCGGTGAGCAGGGCCGGAAGTCTCCTCAGGAAGTCCATGAAGCTCGTCATCCCTCGATAAAGGTCACCTTGTTGATCTCTTTGAGCGTGGTGACTCCGCGCCGCACCTTTTCCACGGCCGATTCCCTCAGGAAGCTCATGCCCTCTTCCTTGGCCACGCGCTTCAGTTCCGCCGTCGAGCGCCGGTCCAGGATCATCTCGCGGATGCGGTCGCTCAGGTCCAGCAGCTCGTGGATGGCCGTCCTGCCCCGGAAACCGGTGCCGCCGCATTCGAAGCAGCCCGCGCCTTCGTAGAACGGCAGGTCCCGCCACTCGCCGGGGTCCAGGCCGCTCTCCGCCAGCATGGAGTCCGGGTAGGTCACCGGACGTCGGCAGAACTCGCAGATCACCCGCACCAGCCGCTGCGCCAGGATGCAGTTCAGCGAGGAAACGAAGTTGTAGGGCTCCACGCCCATGTTCAGAAAGCGGCCCAGAACGTCGAAAACGTTGTTGGCGTGCACGGTGGTGAACACCAGGTGGCCGGTCAGCGCCGCGTTGATGGCGATCTGCGCCGTCTCCTGGTCGCGGATCTCGCCCACCATGATCTTGTCCGGATCGTGCCGCAGGATGGAGCGCAGCCCGCGCGCGAAGGTCAAGCCCTTCTTCTCGTTCACGGGAATCTGGGTGATACCCTTGATCTGGTACTCGACCGGGTCCTCGATGGTGACGATCTTGTCTTCGTCGTTCTTGATCTCGCTGAGCGCGGCGTAGAGAGTGGTGGTCTTGCCCGATCCCGTCGGACCGGTCACCAGCACCATGCCGTAGGGCTCGTAGATGTAGCGCCGGAAGCGCGCCAGGTCTCCTTCCGAGAAACCCACCACCTCGAGCGACAGCTTGGCGAATTTCTCGCTCATGGACTCCTTGTCCAGCACGCGGAGCACGGCGTCCTCGCCGTGAATGGTGGGCATGATGGAGACGCGGAAATCGATCAGCCGGTTCTTGTAGCGCACCCGGAAGCGGCCGTCCTGGGGGATGCGCCGCTCGGCGATGTCCAGCTCGCTCATCACCTTGATGCGCGAGATGATGGTGGCCTGCCACTCCTTGGCGATGGGGGGCATGGCGTAATGCAGCACGCCGTCGATGCGGTACTTGATGGCCACTTCCTGGTCGCGCGATTCGATGTGAATGTCGCTGGCCCGCCGCTCCAGGGCATTGAAGATGGTGGTATCCACCAGCTTGATGACCGGGGCGATGTCGGCGTCGGCCGCCGTCAGCCGGTCGATCGAAAGCGTTTCATCCTGGCTGTCTTCGTCCCCCACCACGTCCAGGGTGAAGCCCTCGGTCACTTCTTCCAGCACGCGCTGCGACTGCTCGGTTTTTTTGAGCAGCTCGGCGATCTGCGAAAGGGTGGCCACCTTGACGCGCAGCTTGCGGTTCACCAGCAGCGACAGCTCGTCGATCAGGTTCAGGTTGCTGGGGTCGGCCAGGGCGATCTCCAGCGTCCCGTTCTGAGCCTTCAGGGGGACGAAATTGTAGCGGAACATCAGGTCCACCGGGATGGACCGGAACAGGTCGTGATCGATCGACCCTTCCCTGAGGTCGACGTACTCCCGCATGTAGCGCGCGGCCATTGCCTTGGCCTGCGCCACCTCCACCGCGGGATCCAGAACCTTCAGGCGATCGGTAGCCATTGCCGTCCCTTCCTTGTCACCGTATGTTCTCCGCCAGCGAGAAGATCGGCAGGTACAACGCGATCAGAACAAAGGCGACGAACATCCCCATGAAGATCATGATGGCCGGCTCGATCAGCGAGAGGGCCGCCGTCATGCGGGTGTTCACGTCGTCTTCGTAAAACTCCGCCACGCTGGTCAGCATCTGGGGCAGCGCGCCGGTGGATTCGCCCACCTCGATCATATCGATGGCCAGGGCGGGGAAGACCCCCGTGGTGGAGAGCGAGCCGGAAAGCGGCTGGCCCTCGCGCACCAGCTTGCCGGCTTTCCCCAGCGAGCGCCGCAGCAGCGCCGAGCCCAGCGAATCCGCGGCCGTGTCGAGGCCCTGGACCAGCGGGATGCCGCCGCTCAACAGGGTGCTCAGCACGCGCGAGAACTGCGCCACCTGGTACTTGATCCAGATCTCGCCCAGGATGGGCGTCCGCAGCTTGACCCGGTCCAGGGTCTCCCTGGCCGATTCCGTGCGCGACCAGACCCGGAAGCCGATGAACGCCAGGGCCAGCCCGCCCGCCGCCGCCAGGATGTAGTTGCGCGCCGTGGTGCCCACCGCGATCAGCACCTGGGTGACATAGGGCAGCTCGGCCGACATGCTGCGGTACAGGTCCGCGAAGTTCGGCACCACGTAGGTCACCAGGAAGACGATCAGCAGGATCACCAGCACGATCAGAACGGACGGGTAGATCAGCGAGACCAGCACCTTCTTGCGGATGGAAAGCGCCAGGCGCTGGTAGGCGATGTAGCGCTCCAGCACCTCGCCCAGGCTGCCGCTTTTTTCGCCGGCCAGCACCGAGGTGACGTAGATCTTGGGGAAAATGCCCTGCAGCCGGAAGGCTTCCGAGAGCACGGTCCCGTTGCGGACTTCGTCCCGGACCGCCTTGACGTGCCGCCCCAGGTTCGGGTCGGTCAGCCGGTCGGCCAGCAGATCCAGCGATTTCAGGATCGGCAGCCCCGCCCGGATGAGCGTCACGAACTGCTGGTTGAAGATGAGGAACTTCTCCAGGTTCAGTTTCTTACGGCGGGCCAGCAGGCCTCCGGAAACCTCCGCCTTGAGGCCCGAGAGGGCCCGCCGCGGGCGGATGGAGTAGATCAGGAAGCCCTGCTGGGCGTAGCGGTCGCGCAGCTCCTGCTCCGACGGAGCTTCGGTCACCAGCTGGTGGATCTCGCCCCGGGGATCCGCGTACTTCAGCACCCACTCGGCCATCGGTCAGTTCTCACCTGGACACACGGAGGTCAATAACATGTGACGTACAGGCCGCTTCGAACGTGGATGGAATTTCGGGCTACCCGCCCGCCTCGCCGACTTCGACCACTTCGGCTCCGGCCGGCGGCTGGAACCGGAACAGGGCCGGGCTCACCGGGGGGTTGCGTTTTTCGCCGGAAAAGTGGAAGTCCAGCACCGAGCGGTCCTGCCCCGTCACCTGGACCCGGCTGATGCGGTAGTCCGGCGTGACCTGGAACTCCACCGCGGTGTAAGGCAGGTTCGGCGATTTGGGGTCCGCCTTGACGAAGATCTCATCCCCTTCGCGGTGCCAGGTGTACCGTCCGAAGTCCCGGCTGAAATCCAGCTTGCCCAGGAGGAACGCCAGGGGCGCCCGCATGTCGTCGCTCTCCCTGGCCCGCATCCGCTCCACGCGGTTGGAACTCGGCGTGTAGAGGTAGATGAACTTGCCGTCGGAGAGGAACAGCTTGCCGGCCGGCGAGTCGTAGTCCCAGCGCATCCGCCCCGGCTTCTGGAGCAGCAGCCGGCCGGATTCCGTGCGGCGCGTCCGGCCGTGTATGTAAGTCTCTGAAAACTGGACCTCTAATGTCCTGGCCCCGTTGTACCGGGCTTCCACTTTCTTCAAAACCGTGCCGAGGTCGGTCTCCGCCGGAAGCGGAACCGCGGCCAGGCACAAAACCAGCGCCAATTTGCCCACAAATGATTGACGCGCCGCGGTCTGCTTGCGTTCAAGGAAAAGGGGACAGAGGGATTTAATTCGCGAGCGAATCAAATCCCTCTGTCCCCTTTTCCCGCTTCACGCCCTTTGGAAAAACGTGTCCTTTGGAGCCCGGTACCGGATGGCCAGCTCCGGCGTCTCCACCCGGCCTTTGCCCCGCGATTCGAACAGAAACGCCAGAGCCCCGGTGGTCAGCAGAGTCCGCTCCACCGGGTAGACCGGCTTGCCCGTCACGAACAACTCCTCTATGCACCGCACCAGCCCGTCGAAGTGCGGCAGCGCCCGGTGGCCCTTTTCGCGGAAACCGAAGTGCGAAGCCACCGGCTGCGGGCGGTCCGCCAGCCTGGCCCCGAACAGGAAGCCCTCGGAGTGGCCGTTGAGCATATAGGTGGCGGCCTTCAAACCATCGCGGTACTCCAGCACGAAGACGGCCGGGTTCTTTGCGTTATCCTCCATGCGCCCCGGTTTGGTCCGCAGGCTGGTGGCCAAGGCGGCTTCCAGGATGGGGATACTCCAGCGCCCCTCGCCGTCCCTCCAGTTCCACACCTCGCCGCCCTCGATCATGCGCACCGCGCGGATTCCCGTCTCGCCGCCCCGCCGCCGCTCGATCATGCACTGCAGGGTCTCCAGAGAGTGGAAGCCGTAGGCATCCAGCCCTCCGTATCCCACCGAGACGGCGCCCTCGATCCGGGCGTTGTAAGGGATCTCCAGTTCCGGCACGCGCACCGTCACCGGGATGGACGACCCCGCCATGAACGGGAACTTCAGCTCCTTTGACCAGTCATACATTTGCCGGGCTTTCTGCCAGGAATACGAAAGGTGCTTGTCGCAGAACAGCGGCGCCGTCCGGCCGCTCTTGCGGAAGACCTCCACGATCTGCTGCATCAGTTCGTGGCGCGGATAGAGCGTCTGCCCCTTCTCGTTGGTCGGATAGCTGCCGTGCTCGCCCACCAGCAGCACGGCGTCCACCGCCAGCCTGCCGGTTCCCAGCGTCACCGCTTCCTCGATGGTGGGGTAGATTTTGAAACCGTGTTTGGCCGCCAGGTCGCGGCTCATGTCCTTGGGCGCGATCTGGTCCGTGTACATGGAAACGATGCGCGTACGCGGTTCGGTCGCCACATTGTTAGGGTGATAGCCTTCCAGAATCCGGCCACAAATGACATCCGCGTGCGAGTAATAGCGGTATTCGGTGACGATCGCCGCCACCGTCTTCTTTCCCTGGGCCGCCACGGCAAAAGCGCCCGCACCCGCGGCCAGCAGGCTCCGGCGCGTGAAGTTCCGATGTATGTTCATAGCCTTCAGCCTTTTTGCGTTCCGCCCACTTCGTCCTCGGCCCGCTCGAGCAAAGCCCGCATGTAGGCGATGCTGTAGGCCGTGGCCGCCCGGCCTCCCCCGATCATGCCGGGAACATGGTCCGCGATGACGTTGCCGCTGAAATTCACTTCCCGCAGCGCCCGCATGACGGGATACATCTTGAAGTAACCGCTGTCCATGAAGGTCTCCACGAAATGCGGCAGGGGCTTGTCGACGTTGCGGAAGTGAACCTTGAACAGCTTGCCCTGTTTTCCGAAATAGCGGATGGTCTCGACGGGGTCCTTGCCCATCAGCTTGCCGCCCTCCAGCCAGCAGCCCACGCACAGGCACATTCCGATGTTGGGGCTGTCGGCGATCTCCAGGGCTTTGCGGTAGCCCTCGAAGTTGGAAAAGATGCAGCGAGGCACGCCGCCCAGCTCGGGCACCGGCGGGTCGTCGGGGTGAATGCCGATGGCGATGCCCAACTGCTCGGCCACCGGCTTCACCTTTGCGATGAAGTAGGTGTAGTTTTCCCAGATCTCTTCCTGGCTATACTTGCGCCCGTGGGTGAGCGGGCCCTGGAAGGTTTTGCCGCCCCAGAAACCCTTTTCCGCCTTGCTCTGGTCGAAGGCCCGGGCCGATGCCCCTCCGCGCGTGGTTTCCGCCGGCGTGCTCCAGATGCCGTTACCCATGTGCGCGTAGGTGGTGTAGAACACTCCGATCTTGGCCAGGTTGTGCAGGTACTCGATGTACTCGGCGATCTTGCGGTCGCGGCCCGGCAGGTTGAGCGTGACCTCTTCCATGTTGTGCACGTTGG
>JADZAF010000256.1 GCA_020852755.1 Bryobacterales bacterium | reverse complement strand
GGAAGTCTTCGTGGGCACGTAGCCGGCGCACGGGTCTCGGATGCAACGAGGAAATGCAACCGCTCCCTTTGGGTCGCGGCTCGGAAGTCTTCGTGGGCCACACAGCCGGCGCACGGGTCTCGGATACAACGAGGAAATGCAACCGCTCCCCGAGTGCGATCGCGCTCGGGCGGGCGTGGGCCTGAATGCTCGCGAATGGCAGTCGATCGAACCGGTCGGCCCTCAAGCGCGGGCGCCTGATACCGGGGCCGGATTCGGAGATCAATTCCCGGTGGCGAAACCCGGCGGGCTGCTGCTAGGATGCGGTGCATGAGTGCGACCCCCACACTGCCGCTGGGCGCGCGGCTTCCCGAGACCGCGGAGATGATCCGCGCCTTCCTGGCATCGGACGCCTCTTTCGACGGCGTTTTCTTCACCGGAGTGCGGACGACCGGGATCTTCTGCCGGCCATCCTGCCCCGCGCGGAAACCGGATCCGAGCCGGGTGAGCTTTTTCGCCACCGCGCGCGAAGCGCTGGCCGCCGGCTACCGTCCCTGCCTGCGCTGCCGGCCTCTCGAGACGGGCGGCCAGCCGCCCTGGCTCGTCCCGCTGCTTGAAGAGATCGACCGCGCGCCCGAGCGCCGCTTGAAGGACGCCGACCTGCGGGCGCGGGGCCTGGATCCGGCCACCGTCCGGCGACACTTCCTCGCACGCTACGGCCTGACCTTCCACGCCTACTGCCGCTCGCGGCGGCTGGCCGGCGCGTTCCAGGCGATCCAGCAGGGCACGGCGCTCGACGAAGTGACGTTTGAAGCGGGATACGAATCGCACAGCGGGTTCCGTGAAGCGTTCGCCCGCGTCTTCGGCGAACCGCCGGGACGGACGGCGGGGCGGGATGCGATTGCGGTGACCTGGTTCGACAGCCCGCTGGGCCCCCTGGTCGCGGGAGCCTCGCCGCGCGGCGTGTGCCTGCTCGAGTTCACCGATCGCCGCGGCTTCGAACGGCAGGTTGAGGTGGTGCGGCGGCTGTTCCGCTGCCCGATCGTGCCGGGACGCCACCCGTTGCTCGAGACGCTGGGCTCCGAGCTGGCGGCCTACTTTGCCGGCTCGCTGAGGGACTTTTCCGTACCGGTGGATGCGCCCGGCACGCCGTTCCAGCAGCGCGTCTGGGAGGCGCTTCGGGGCATTCCCTACGGCGAGACGCGCTCCTACGAGGACCTTGCGAGAGCGGTGGGCGTGCCCGGGGCGCCGCGCGCGGTCGGCCGCGCCAATGGCTTAAACCGGGTCGCCATTGTCGTGCCCTGTCACCGCGTGGTCAATAAAGACGGACAGCTGGGCGGCTATGGCGGCGGGCTGTGGCGCAAGCAGTTCCTGCTGGATCTCGAACAGGGCCGGCGCAACTGAATCGAACATTTCAGCTCAGTTGATGCAGCAGATTCCGCGGTGGGAGGGCGCGGGAACCGGGGCCCCGTCGCGGATGGACCTGGCCCGGATGCGCCCGGCGCGAGCCTGCACCTGGCGGGCTTCGGCCCGGCGTCCCGTCTGGCGAAGCAGGGCGGCATAGCTGGGAAGCGCGCGGCCCAGCACCTGGCTCTCGGGTCCCAGCGTCTTCTCCCAGACCGCAATGGCCGAGCGGAACAACTTCTCTGCTTCCTGGTACTGCTTGCGGGCGCGGCAGACTTCCCCGAGCGAGTAGCGCGTGGTGGCCACTTCCGGGTGCAGCGACCCGAAAACACTTTCCTGAATGGCCAGCGCGCGCTTGAAACTGGCGGCAGCCTCCTCATACCGCCGCCGGTTGAACTGAACCGCGCCGAGGCCGTTCAGGGTCTCGGCGACGGCCGGGTGGCGGGATCCGAACAGGTTTTCCTGTACCGCGAGGGCTTTCACGTAAAGAGGCTCGGCGAAGACGTTCCACCCTCGCTGGCGGTAGAGCGATCCAAGGCCCTTGAGCGTCAATGCCGCCTCGGCGGAGCCGGGTCCCCGGACCTTCTCCTGAAAGGACAGCACCTGCCGGTAAATCTGTTCCCCCTCCACGAACTTGCCCTGGCTGACGTAAAGCGCGGCCAGGGCCCGCTCGGTCTCGGCCGTTTCCAGGTGCTCCCGGCCCAGAACGGCAAGGCGGATGTCCAGGGCTTCCCGCAGGTGATTTTCCGCCGCGAGGTGGTCTCCGCGGATCTGTTCGAGCGAGGCCAGGTTGTGCAGCGTGCCGGCGAGAAGAGCGTCCTTTTGCCCGGAAGCGCCGCGCAGAAGCGCCAGGGCGCGCTCGTACCTGGCCTCGGCGGAGGCATACTGGCCGAGGTCCTGGTCCAGAACCGCCAGGTTGTTCAGGCTGCCAATGAAACGGAGGTCGGTTTCCCCGAAACGGCCCGCCTCGCGCAGTGCCGCCTCGTGCAGCCGGTGCGCCTCTTCGTAGCGCCCCGCGCCCCGCAGCCGCTGCGCCTCGGCCGTTTGCGCTTCCCAGGATGACTGGGCCAGCGCGAGGACGGCGGCGAGGATGGCCAACACGCTGTCCAGTCTACACCCGGGCGCGTTTCAGCGAGGATCTCAGCTCAGAAAGAGGATTCCCACCAGCAGCGTGGCCACGGCGAGCGGGGCGCCGGCTTTGAAATACTCCTGGAAGCCGATGGCCACCTCCCGCCGGGCGCGCTGCACCACGATCAGGTTGGCCATCGACCCCAGCAGGGTGAAGTTGCCGGCCAGGGTGGATGCCATGGCGACGGTGAGCCAGCCGCGCTGCGGGTCGGCGAGATGGGCCACGAAGGGACGGAACAGCAGCACGGCGGGCACGTTGCTGACCAGGTTCGAAAGGATCGCCGCCGCCGCGGCCAGCACCCCAATCCGGTCCAGCCGCAGCTTCTCCACGGTCGCGGCCACGTCGCCGGTCAGCACCGCCTTCTCGACTCCGGCGATCACGATGAACAGCCCGACGAACATGACCAGCAATTGCCAGTCGATTTCGTGATACACCTTCTCGGGCTTCACGCGCCGGGTGATCAGCAGCAGGGCGCCGGCAATCAGGGCGACCGTGGGCACGGGCCAGCCGAGAAAGAAGAACACGATCATGGCCGCCGAGACGGCCAGCGATTTCCACATCAGCACGCGGTTGACCCGCACCGGCCGGTGGTCTGGCTTGAGCGGATCCACGGCCCGGAATTCCCGCCGGTAGACCGCGGCCAGAATCACTACCGCCAGCACGAGCCCGGCCAGCGCGACCGGCGCCAGAGCGGCCAGGAAATCGCGGTAGCCGATGCGCGAGAACGCGCCGATCATCATGTTCTGCGGATTGCCCGTGATGGTCGCCGTGCTCCCGATGTTGGAAGCCATCGCCACGGCCAGCAGATAGGGCACCGGGTTCCGCCGCAGCGCCGAGGTCACTTCCAGGACCAGGGGCGTCATCACCAGGCACATGGTGTCGTTCACGAAGAAGGCCGAGAAGATGCCGGTGACGAAAACCACCGAAGCCAGCAGCGGTAGCGGGCGGTGGGCGTGCTCCACCACCCAGGCGGCGACCGCCCGGAAGAAGCCCGATAGCCGCAGGTTCGCCACCACGATCATCATTCCGAACAGCAGGATGATGGTGTCGTAGTCGATGGCGCGGTAGGCCTCCTCCAGGGTCAGGACCTTGAAGGCGATCATGAGCGTGGCGCCGATGATGGCCGCGCCGGTGCGGTCCACTCGCCAGCCGGGCAGACGCCCCAGGGCCAGGACCAGATAGGTCCCCGAGAAGATCAACAGAGCCGCCAGCATTCTTTCTACATCTACATTACCCGCACAGGCGCCAGCGTTCCGAAGTCTGGCGCGACACCGGAGCCAGGGCCGCGAAGCGGTCCGGATAGTGGCGTGCCAGTTCGCCCGGCGCCAGGCCGTTCCACCGGCCGAGCAGGGCCTGGAGTTCCAGGGCGTTCACCACCGATTTGCCGCGGTCCGTATTGGTGGTGACGACGTAGCAGGCGTTGGTGTGGGCCGCGACCCGTTCGATGCGCACCCGCCACTCTTCCAGTTCCGCCGGCGAATAGAGGTACCCGGGGCCGCGCCCGTGCAGCCGCACATAGCCGATACCCGAGGTCACGATGGCCGCGGGCGGCATGGCCCGGGTCCAGGGCGCCTGGTCCAGGTTGCAGAACCCGATGCGGTAGTCCATCAGGGCGCCCAGGGCTTCGTCCAGCATCCAACTGCCGTGGCGCATCTCGGCGGCCAGCGGGAATTCGTGGAAGGTTCGGCGCAGGGCGATCAGAAAATCGCGGTTCTCACGAGTGAAGCGGAACGCCCGGGGGAATTCCATCAGGAGACAACCCAAACGGCCGGCGCGGAGTAGCGGCCAGAGGCCGTCCTTGAACTCCCGGACAGCGGCCGGATCCAGGTCCCGCTCCTCGGTGAAGCGGCGGGACAGCAGGGCGGTGAAGGTTGTGGCGGGCCCGGCTTTCCTGAGCCAGAGGCGGGAGATTTCAGGGCGCAGGGGCGCGTGGCGGGAGGCATCGATCTCCACCAGGTCGAAGTGCCGGGCGAGGTAGGCCAGGCGGTGGAAGCCGGGCGGGCGGAGTTGGGGATAGACCAGACCATTCCAGTTGGGGTGAGCCCAGCCGGAAGGAGCGCAGAGGGGGGAGGCAGGCATAGGGGCTCCATTTCTTCGCTTTTTGTTCGCCTTTTGATTGTAGAGCAGCAAGGCCGGCCCGTCAACTGGGAATTTTTTCGCCCCGCGGTGAAATTTTCAACACCTCCGAAGGCCCCCGGTAACCTCAGGACGGTGACTCTGCGTCTAGTCTTTCAAATCCCCGTTTACACGGCGGGCGCGCTCACCCCTATCACCCAAAAACGCGCCCGCTTTTCTATTTTTCCCACTACATCGTGTCGTACAGGATGACGAGGTAGTTCTTGTGCCTGAGGGTATTTTCGATGGACGGCCAGACGCGCTGATGATCGTCGGTGGCCACCCAGGTTTTGCGCTGTTCTTCGGTCTGGAAACTGATCACCAGCCGGTACTTGTTGGCTGGGGCGGCGCCCTGCATCGCCTCCCGGAAGCGGAGCATGCGGACGGAAACGAAACCCGGCTGCTTGCTGATCACCGGCCGGAACACCTTGCGGAAGTTGGCCAGCATCTCGTTTTCCCGGGCAGGGTCCACATCCAGATCGACGTGCAACTGGATGGGACGCTTACTCTGGGCCGGCAAGGCCTGGGCGCCGCCCGCCACGGCCAGCGTCTTCAAGGCATTTCTGCGATTCATCGGGTTCTCCTGAACAGGATTTCGGTACGAAGGGAGAATTGTAGCACCGGCCGCCGGGCGGACGGGCCCCGGCTCGATTCTCGGGCGCCGTTCTTCCGCCACCGAGGGCAACCACCGGAGGGACTGGATGCGCCCGTGAAACTCTGGCGCACAGTTGAACCCGAGCGACGCGGGCGCCACCCGCGTTGTGGTCTCGATCAACGACCTGTTTGCCATTGAGGCGGAGGCGGGGACGCGGAACCTGGATCAGCAGGCGCGCCAGGAATTGCGCTGGGAGCAGGCCCGCCCGCTGCTGGAGACCATTCGGGACGGGTCGAGACGGCCTGCGGGCAGGCGCTGACGGCCAGTGCGCTGGGAAGAGCGGCCAACTATACGTTGGGTCTGTGGCAGAAGCTGACTCGCTTCCTGGATTACCCGGAACTGGAACTGAGCAACAACCTAGTGGAGAACTCCATGCGCGGGGTGGCGGTCGGTTGCAAGAATTGGATCCACGTAGGCAGCCCGGAAGCTGGGCCGAAGGTGGCGGCCATTCTGTCAGTGGTGGAAACCTGCCGCAGGATGGGCATTGCTGTTCGGGAGTATTTGGGTGCAGTTCTGCCCGGCCTGACGGACGTTTCCATCCACCGCATCGCCGAGTTCACGCCGGCGGCTTGGGCCGCCCGCAATCAGTAGCCGGTTTCGACGAACCTGTCAAGCCTGGAGTTGCTCTGACGCACACCTCCAACTCGTCTCGCCACTGGAGGACTACCGACGCAGGGCAGGCAACAACGATCCGTTTGGCCTTCTGGCGAATCAGCAGTTCGCGGATGATGAGGCCAGCCTCGATGGTCTTTCCTAGACCTACGTCGTCAGCGATGAACAGGTTCACCCGCGGAAGGAGGAGTGCTTTCCTCAGCGGTTCAAGCTGGTATGCCATCACCTCGATGCCGGCGCGATATGGGGACTGGAACAGACGGGGGTTGATCGACGTGACCAGGTTCCATCGGAGGGAATGGAGGAAGGCCGAAAACAGGTGCGGAGGATCAAAGCCCTTTCGGGCTACTTCCTGCCAGGAGGATTCGCACAGCACGACCGCATCGATCTCACGCTCCCATAGGACTTGCAGTGCTACGCCCTGAGCATCGTCGTCAAGGCAGGAGAGGGAGACGAGGGTCTGGTCCTTCGAGCCGACGGGAGGGACGACGTCCTCAACAAGGTATTGTGTAAGCGGCTCGTGAACCGCTCTTCCTGATGTACCGACCGGCGCTGCATTCTGGTGTCAATGAGCGACGCTGTCATCGAGGAAAGGCCGGCCAACCCGAAAGCAGACGAGTGGGCCGAACGAATCGC
>JADZAF010000255.1 GCA_020852755.1 Bryobacterales bacterium | reverse complement strand
CGCTCGCGCCGGTGATGTATATGCGGCGGGCGTCGCCGCGTTTCCAGGCCATAGCCGCATAGAGGGCGCGCCAGTATGAAGTCCGGCCGATGAGATCGGCGCCCGTGGCATCGCCCGCCAGAACGATAAGGATCTCGCCGCGAGGGTCGGCCCAGGGCCCGGCCAGCCAGGCGGTCCACCAGCGGAGAAGAGGCGAGGCCGTCACCAGGACGACGAGGAGGCCGAGGGCCGCGAGGGGCGCCGTGAGCCAGCGCCGGGCCCGGGCGAGTAAGGGCCTGACGGCTGCGAGCCTCGATCCGGGCCGCACGGAGAAAGCGTTCACAGGCAAACCGAAACAAAGAGTGCCATTCTTTTCAGCGGATTGCAAGTTTCCGGCCGGAGACTCCCCGAAGCTGCGGGACTAAGCTGCAGCTAGGGGGGAGCAAGTGCGCCTTAGGGAATACCGAATCTTACTGGCAAGCTGTTTCTTGATGTCCAGCCTGCAGGCTCAAACGCAGGTGGACTTACGGACTCAATCCAAGAGCGTAGATTTTTCGGCAGCGTCCCGAACACTGCCTTTCCAAGCGGGCTCCACAGTGCCGGCCACCTGCCGGGTGGGCGAGGCATTTTTCAAGACGGACGCCGAAGCGGGAAAGAACCTGCTGCTTTGCACGGCGCCGGATTCATGGACCGCCCTGAGCGCCGACAGCCTGGCCGACCTGGTTCCCACGGCCAGCGGCAACGTACTCAGCGTGAGCGCGGGCAAAGCACGCATTGGAAATCGAACTCATCACATCGGCCCGGGGACGCTGGCGTTCTCGGCGGGCAGCGGGGACTGCAAAGTGTTTGTGAGCGAGCAGGGAGTTCCGACCACGCAGTGCGCCGCCGGCATCGCGGGTTCCGCGGGAGGATCGATGACGTTCGGGAATGTGGGGACGCCGGGATTCCCGGCCGGCTCCATTCCGCTGGCGGACGTGACTCTCAGCAACGGAATTCCGGCGCTTGACTCCGACCTGCGCGCCGTAATCTCCACCAAGGCGCTGGCGGCCGGACCCGGGGTTTCGGTAACCGACAGCGAGGGCATAGCGATCCTCGCAACCGACAGCACGCAGATTCCCACTTTCAGCGGAGCGAACCGCTTTACCGGAGAGAACGACTTCAGCGGAGCGGCCCGGTTCCGGGCGCGCAGCGGCGGCGGCTTACCGGCGGCGACCGACTGCGACGAAGCGGGTGAAGTGGGCGGGATCTTCGTGCGCGACGACGCGGCGGCGCCCAATGCCAGCCTGTATGTCTGCGCGAAATCCGGCACGAGCACGTACGGATGGGAGCTGGCGCAGGCGACGCCGGGCGGAGGGAGTGGAAGCTCCGAGCTGGATGGGCACTTCGTTCCCTCGGCGGCCGGGAATGTGCTGAGCATTGCGGCCGGGGAAGCGCGGATCGGCAACCAGATGTATGCCATCGCCCCGGGCAGCGTGACTTTTTCGGCAGGCACCGGGTCCTGCAAGGTGTTTGTGAGCGAGCAGGGCATTCTGTCGGCTCATTGCGGGCCGGGGATTACGGGGGTGCCGGGAGGGTCGATGGTGCTGGCCGGGGTAACCACCCCGGCGTTTCCGGCCGGCTCCATACCGCTGGCTGACGCGACTCTGAGCAATGGAACGCCCTCGGTTCTGTCGGATCTGCGCGCTTTCCTGTCGACCAAAGCGCTGCAGCCGGGCGCCGGGATCGCCATCACGGAGGCGGGAGGGGTGGCCAGCATCGCCGCGGATACCACCACGATTCCAACCCTGGCGGGCGCGAACGCATTCACCGGGGAAAGCGACTTCAGCGCGGCCGCCAAACTGCGTCTCCGGACCGGCGCCGGGGTCCCGGCGGGGGTTACCTGCGACGAAGCGGTGGAAGTGGGAGGCGTCTACGTGCGCAGCGACGCCCAGGCGGTGAACGCTTCGCTCTACGTCTGCTCGCGCACCGGATCCAGCAGTTACGCCTGGGAGTTGGCGCAAGGCTCCGGGGGCGGAGGCGGCGACGTCTCGTCCAACACCAGCACTTCGGTGGACGGCGAGCTGGCGGTGTTCTCCGGGACGTCGGGAAAGACGATCGCGCGGGCCGCCGGATCGGGCGTGGCGAGAATCGCCAACGGCGTTTTAGGAACCGTGCCGGGCAATGCCGGCGATTGCGTGAAAGTGGATGGCACGAGCGGGGCGTGCGGCACGGGCGGCGGTTTCGATCCATTCGCCCGAAACACGCTTCAGTGGGTGGATGAGTTCGCCACCGGGCTGGCCACGAACGGGAACATCGGCGCCCTGGGATGGACGGTCTCCAACAATAACGGCACCACCAGCGTGACGGCGCAGGCCTCGGAGGCCAACCATCCGGGTATCGTTCGGGTGAAGACCGGAGCCGCCAACATGAACGATGCCGCGATCAGCCTGCGGAACTCGAGCGGCACGAACGACCTGATCCGCCTGGACCAGGCGGGCGGCTGGGAGTTCCAGTGGATCGTGAAGCCGGTTCAGCTGACGGACTGCGGCCTGGCGATCGGGCTGGGGACTACCGGACTGTCGACCTGGGGGAACAGCCTGAGGATCAAGTTCGACACGAACGATTCCGACACCACCTGGATGTTTCAGGCCTGTTCCAACGCCACTTGCACCACCCAAGCGAGCACGGTGACACCCATTGCCGGGACCTGGTACCGGATGCGGATCCGCAGCACGGCGGCGGGGACCGTGCTGTACTCGGTGGACGGGGAGCCGGAGGTCAGCATCAGCAGCAACCTGCCCGCCGTCGCCGTGACCCCCGGCGTGAGCGTGAAGACCCGGACGGCGGCGGAGAGCAGCATCGACCTGGACTGGTTCGCCGGCCAGGCGACGGTGACGCGATGAGGGCCCTGGTTCTGCTGTTGCTGGGACCGGCCTTGTGGGCCGCGCCGGTGGTGAAGACGGTTTGCGCTTCAGGCTGCGATTACTCCGATCTTCAGGCGGCGATCCACGATGCGGAGCGCGGCTGGATTCTGGAACTGAAGGCGGGCGAGAACTTCGACACCAGCACCTCGTTCGAACTGCCGTTCAAGAGCGGTACGGGATGGATCACGCTGCGCTCCTCGAGGATGAGTGAACTGCCGGCCGGCAAGCGGGTGTCGCCCTCGGATGGGGACAAGATGCCGAAGATCCGCACCTCGGGAACGGAATACGACGCGGTGATCCGGACCAGCGGGGCGCCGTCTTCCTATTGGCGGCTGGAAGGACTGGAGATCACGCTGGCGGGCGGGGGGCTCTCGAACATGGGCAACCTGGTGCAGTTGGGGGACACGACCACGGAGACCTCGCCGGAGAAGGTGTCCCACCATTTCGTCATCGACCGCTGCTACATCCACGGCCTGCCGTTCGATGAAGGGCCCTGGCGCGGGATTCTGCACAACGCCGATCACGTGGAGATTACCAACAATTACCTCAGCGAGATCAAGTTGCTGGGGAGCACCGCCGAGTCGCACGTGCTGGCGGGGTGGAGCTTCAACGGGCCACTGACGGTGCGGAACAACTTCGTCAGCGGCGGAGCGATCAACTCGCTGGTGGGCGGCGCGGCTCCGGCCTACGGAGGCGAGTATCCACTGTTCCTGCGCTACACCGGGAATCATTACCAGAAGCCCGGGACGCATCAGGTGATCCGCTACGAGGCCGATCCGGAAGGAACGGTTCTTCCGGCCAGGGGCGCGCTGGGGGGTTCAACGCCCGCGCGAAGCCAGACATTCTGGAAGACCGACACGGAAGAGTTCTATGTCTATCAGGGGAGCAAGTGGTACAGACTCGACGGGGTGACGTCCGGCCGGGTCTGCCTGGAGGGGTCCTTCTGGCGCAACGAGAGCGCGACGCCGGCCTACTGGGAATGCGTGAACGGCAACTGGCAGGCGGCGGCCGGAGACCGCACGGCGACGGGCATCGGCGGGGCATTCAACGGCTGGGGGATCAAGAACCTCTGGGAGTTCAAGGGAGCTACGGGGGGATGGCTGGAGGGGAACCTCCTGGAGAACACCTGGTATCCGACCTTCGGCAATCAGAAAGGGGCGTCCATTCTGCTGAACTGGCTGCCGCAGCAGGGACGGCCGGCCAGCACCATCCGGGACGTGACCATCCGGGACAACCGGATGCGCCGCTCGGCGCAGGGAGTTTCGACCGGGGTCATCCTGGTGTACCAGGCAGTGAGTTCGGCCGTTACGGGGAGTCCCACTACCCTGGTGTGTTCCGGCGGGCACTCGATGCCGTCGAGCGGCAGCCGCTCGGTGGTCATCAGCGGCGCCACGGGGGAATGGGCGGGGATCAATGGGCGCTGGGTGGCCACCATGAGCAACAGCACCACGTTCAGTATCCCTTACAACTCGGCGGGCTTCGGGCCGCTGACCGGGGCGGTGAGGGTGCAGGACGAAACCATCGCGATGGCGCATTTGTGGCCGAACCGTTTCCGGATCGAGAACAACCTGTGGGAGTCGCTGGGGGAGGCCGGCAACATCACGATGGCGGATTGCTGCGCATCCACGGCCAGCAGTTCGAACGATGGGGGGTATGCCTACAGCACGATCATCGGGATGCCGGCGCAGATCGGCTTCCCGGGAATGACGTTCAACCACAACACATTCCACAAACCGCACAACGGGAGAACTTACAAGGTGGGCAGCGGGATCAACGTGTACGACGGCCCGACCGCCCTGGGCGCGCAGAAGTTACGGGATATCCAGTGGATGAATAACATCGAGGAAGCCGGGGAGTTGAACGTCTACGGGGAGGGCGGGCAATCGGGATGCGACTCCGCCATCACCCCCTACTGGACCTCGCCGGCACTTCTGAATAATGTGGTGCCGCAGATCGGGCAGTACGCTTACGTGAGCGGTTACACCGGCTATTACGATTCGGTCTGTCCGACCTGGGCCTGGCCGTGGAAGCGGAGCGGGAGCGGCGTCAAGGCGAATGTCACGGCGGCGCAGGTGACGGCGGACGCCACGCATTGCAGCGGGGCGGGGGGCAACCGTCTGACCCTCACGCTGGACGCAGGCCACGGGCTGTTTCCGAACACGAAGTTCACCGTTTCGGGCGCCACGCCCTCCGATATCAACGGAACCTACAGCGTGCCGGGAGAACGCTACTCCACGGGCCTGTTGCCGTCGCAGACCAACACGACCCTGGAGGTCTGCACGGCCGCTCCGATCCAGTCCTATAGCGGGGCGGTGGTGGAGGCCAGTGCGGGCTTCACGGACCATGCGAACGGCAACTTCCGGCTGGCGGCGGGGAGCCAGTACCAGGGGTTCGCCACGGACGGCAGCGACCCGGGGGTGAACCAGGACATCGTGGACTGGGCCACCGCCACGGCGGAGAGCGGGGAGCACAACCCCTACCTGGACATGGGGGTGAAAACCTTCATCCCGTCGCCGGATGGGGGAGAGTTCCGGTTCACGGCCTATTCCAACGCCGCCTGCGCCTGGCGGATCTCCAGCACGCGGGCGTTCGCGGATTCGCTGGGAAGCGTAAGCCAGACGCGGGCCGGGCGGTACGGAGAGGCGGCGGTCAGCGGTTTGAATCCCCACACCCGCTACTGGTACAAGCTGACCTGCGACGGAAAGTACCGGGACGGCGAGATGATCACGCGGTAGAGTTGCCGGCGAGCAGAACGTCAACAATCCGGTGCGCTGTCTTTCCATCCCATTTTTCGGGCACCGCGGAAGGCCGGCTGCGCCCCTCCAGCGCGGCCAGCGCGGCTTCCCGGATGCGTGCGGGATCGGCGCCGACCAGCACGTTGGTGCCGATCGCGCAGGTGATCGGGCGCTCGGTGTTGGCCCGCATGGTGATGCAGGGGATGCCCAGTACGGTGGTTTCCTCCTGAATGCCCCCGCTATCGGTCAGCACCAGGCGGGAGCGGGCCACCAGGCCGAGAAAGGGCAGGTAAGACAGGGGCGCCAGGCGCCGGATGCCGGGCTGGGCTTCCAGGCGGTCGAGCAGGCCGAACTGGGACAACCGGGACAAGGTTCTGGGGTGTGCCGGGAAAACGACAGGGAGGCGCGCGGCCACGTCCAGGACGGCCTCGAGGATGCCTGCCAGGGTGTCCGCGCAATCGACGTTGGAGGGGCGATGCAGCGTCAGCACGGCGTAGTTTCCCGGGCAGAGGCCATCCGGCAGCGGAAGGCGCCGGGCGCTCTCGATATGCCGGTAGAGAGTATCGATCATGGTGTTCCCCACCAGGTGGATCTTCTCCGCCGGCACTCCTTCGCGCCGCAGGTTTTCACCGGCCAGGGCATCGGTGGTGAACAGCAGGTCGGCGACGGCGTCGGTGCAAATCCGGTTGATCTCTTCCGGCATGGCCATGTCGCGGGAGCGCAGCCCGGCCTCCACGTGGGCCACGCGGATTCCCAGTTTCCTGGCGGTAATCGCGCAAGCCAGGGTGGAATTGACGTCGCCTACCACGATCACCCAATCCGGCCGCTCCCGGAGACATACTTCCTCGAAGGCGATCATGACCCGGGCGGTCTGCTGCGCGTGGGTTCCGGATCCCACACCCAGGTTGATGCCGGGCTGGGGGATGCCGAGTTCGGTGAAGAAATCGCCGGACATATTGGGGTCGTAATGCTGGCCCGTATGGACCAGCAGGACCGAATCCGGCGGTTTTAACCGCTCCCCGAATGCGCCCATAATCGGCGCGATTTTCATGAAATTGGGCCGTGCGCCGGCAACCACAAGGAATTTCATTTCAAGGCACGCGCGCTGTCCGCCTCATTGCATACTGAAAAGAGGAATGGACACTTCCCGGGCGGCGCGGAAACCGCCCCTCCTGATCTTAGCCTACGTTTACCCTCCCGATAACTATGCCGGGGCGGCCCGGCCACATCGTTTTGCGAAGTATCTGGAGAGGTTGGGGCATTCCGTCACCGTAGTGGCTTCCGGGACCGGGCCGGGGCTCGCCGTTGAAGGGAATATCTACCGCCTTCCCGGCGAGCGGGAAGACGGGCAGAAGAACTTCATCGAAAAGGTGGTGCGGACCCTCTGGCTGCATCACGACGAGGGTATTGCCTGGGTGCCGCGGGCTGCCCGGCTGGCGAGGCGCTGGAGAGACAATCAGCCGGTTTTGTTTTCCACCTCGCCGCCGCTGACCACCCACCTGGCCGCCCTGTGGTTGAAGCTGCGCTATGGCTGGCGATGGATCGCCGATTTCCGCGATCCGCTGGTGGGAAATCCCTTTCGCAGGAGGCGCCGGGTGGTTTACCCGGACCGGGTGCTGGAAAGACTGATCTTCCGGTATGCCGACGCCCTAATCGCCAATACCGAACCGGTGGCCGAAATGTGGCGGGCCAATTATCCGCAACACCGGGGAAAAATCCAGGTCCTGTGGAACGGGTTCGATCCGGAGGACGGAGCCGGTCCCCGGCCCCTTCCGCCCAGACCGTACCGGGTGCTGGCGCATGCCGGGTCGCTGTACGGTAGCCGGCATCCCAACCTGGTTCTGGCCTCGGTGGCCCGGTTGATCGGGCGAGGCTGCCTGAATCCCGGAAAGCTGCGGATTGCATTGACGGGACCGGTCTCGCTCGAGGCGCAACCGGACCCCCGGGCGGCCGCGGCGCTGCGTGAATCGGGGTGTCTGGAGATCAACGCCCGGCTGGTGCCGCGTGCGGAGGCCGACCGGCTGGTCGCCGAGGCCGATCAACTCCTGTTGCTGGACGTGTTGCAGGCCAATGCCGGGTTGCAAGTGCCCGGCAAGCTGTTTGAATACATCCGCACCGGCCGCCCGATCCTGGCATCCACCACGCCGGGCTCCCCCGTCGAACGGATTCTCCAAGCCGCCGGCGTGCCGTTTGCCTGCGTCTATGCGGACCTGCCCGAGGCGGAAATCGACCGGCGCGTTCTGGCATTTCTGCAATTGCCTTCCGAACCGCCGGCGGCCCCGTCGGACTGGTTCTACAGGAACTTCGCGGCCGGGGAACAGGCCAGGATGCTGTCGCAACTGATGAGCGGCGAAAGCGCTCAGGCGAGCTGACCGGCAGCCTGTTCCTTCAACTTTGTCACGACAGCGATCATTTTCATGGCCGCCGAACCCTTGACGAAGACGCAATCCCCCGCGCGGATGAAGTTGCCGGCCTGGTTCGCGCACGTTGCGCTATCGGCGAACCAATGGTCGGGCTTGTAGTGCCGGGCAAGGTCCCCGACGCCGATCAGGAGGTCCGCGCGGCCCCGCGCATACCTGCCGATCTCTTCGTGGTACCGCCGGCTCTCATCGCCCAGTTCGCCCATGCTGCCTAAAATTGCAACCCGGCGCCGCGCGGGAGCGGCGGTCTGCGCCAGGATGTCGAGCCCCAGCCGCATCGAGAGGGGGTTCGCGTTATAGGTGTCGTCGATGATCGTGATGCCGCCGGCTTCCATGCGGTTCAGGCGCCGCTGGGGCGGTTTCACCTTTGCGAGCGCGGAATCGATGGCCGCGTCGGAAATCCCCAGGCGCCGGCCGATCACGCGGGCAATGTTCCTCGATAAGTCCGCTCCGCGTCCGGACACCTTGACCACCGGCGCCCGGGAAAGCTGTTCGAGATCAGACACGAAGTCGTGGCCATCGCCCAGCACCACCAATCCGTCAGGACCAACCGCGCGCGCCAGCCCGCCCTTTTCGCGGGCCACACCTTCGAGGGTCTTGAGCCGCTCCAGGTGCGCCGGTCCTACGGTTGTGACCACCGCTATGTTGGGCGGGGCCAGCGCAGCCAGCCGGTGTATATGGCCGTTCCAGCCGGTGCCGTACTCAAGCACCAGCACGTCGGGATACCGCCGTGTGAAAGCCAGGCGCGCTGCGCGGAAGGGCACCCGGCACAGACCGGCCAGCTTGCGGTACCCGTCTCCCTTGAACCATTCATCGAACAGAAGCACGGCCAGCGGCAGCCCCACGTCGTTGTTCAGGTTCTTCGAGCTTCTTGCCACGCGCCCGAGACGCATCGCGGCCTCGGGTTGCGTGAGCACGGCGGCCACCATCTCGGTGGTTGTGGTTTTTCCGACCGACCCGGTAATGCCGATGATAAAAGGCTTGTGAATACGCACGATCAGCCGCGCACAAATGGACAGGCAAGGCGCGATGACAGGGTCGGCAACCACCCGGTCAACGATGCGCCAGCGGATGGAATCCCCGACCCGGCGCGCAAACCGCGCCGCCGCGGAGATGAGGCCGGAGAGGCGATTCGTTCCAGGCATACGGGCCGGCAGGCGCATCTACCAGCCGGAGGCCGATGCCACCGGCCGAGCCGCGCCGGCTTCCCCCCGGTACCGTTTCACCGCCCGTTCCAAGGCCCACGGAAACAAGTGGGCAAAATAGGAATCCACCAGCACCGCCTCGCTGGTTTTGGACCGCCGCAGCGCAGAGCCGATTCTGTGCTTGAGAATTCTCCATTGCGGGGGCAGCCGGCCGTCACGGAGCCATGCAGACTGATGGCGGCGCAGCCAGGCGCAATAACTCTGCATGGATTCCGGGGGCAGGAAGTTCTCCTGCGGGTTCCACAGCACTACGCAGGTAGCTTTCTTGTCTCTCGCGAAGAGTCCGCGAGGAACCCCGGCCGACTCCAAAATGCGCCTGCAAATCGGGCGGTCATAATCACCCCCCACGCTCCAGTCCCGCATTTCCCGCGAATTGCTGATCCGGTGGATCTGGTCCGCGCTGCGCCCGGCGAAGAAAGGAACCGGGCAATGGAAAAAGCCGGCCGAGAGGCGCCACTCCGTCAGGGACAAGCCGGTGGGATCGGAGCGTTTGAACGCCGAGCTGCGATCATGCGGCCGTATATCCCAGATGGTGCCGCCATTGTAGCCGCTCAATAACACGCGGCCCTCCAGCAGGTTCCGGGCGGCCAGGAAATGCGCGTCCGGACCGTATGCGTCCGCGGCAATGAAAGGGACTTCCGAGAACGGCTCGGACCGCCAGGCCATGCGATCCAGCGCAGTGACTGCCAGCCCCAGGCACTTCGCGATTTCCTGGCCGCTATCGCCGCCGCCGCCCCGCGCGTTTTGAAAGGTCAGGACCTCGAGAGAAGAGTCCATCTCGCGGGCCAGGGTCGCCACCGCGGGGGAGTCATAGCCGCTCGAAAGCGTCCCCAGAGGCCGGTAGGAACGACGGCGCGCCGCATCGCGCATGTTACGCCCGATCTCAACCAGCGATTGCTTCAGAAAACCCACATAGTCTTCAAAACCGTGGAAAGAGCGATCCCGCCCAGGCTTTTCGGTAACGTGGAACGACCGGCCGTCCCATTCCAGGTTGTGGAAATAGATCAAACGCACCGGGCCCGAGCTGGTGGAGAGAAACGGCTTGTATTCATCCAGCCCCTGCGTGACGGAGCGGAAATCGGCGTAATACAGGGGATAAGCCGGATCGACCTGGGCTTCCAAAGCGGCCAGCAGAGCGATCAGTGAGTTGGATACATAGGTTACGGTTCCCTGGTAAGTCACCAGCCGGTCTACGGTGGATCCGGAGGAAACGAACACCACCCGCCCGTCGCGAAGACGGCCGCCGGATCCGAACACCAGGTCGGTGCGATCAATTTCCCCGGCGGCGAAAGGCCCCGCCCAGACGGCTTCCGCGAACCACTCCGGGGCTGTTTCCACCTGGCTGCCATGCATCACTTCCACTTCCGATTCCGAACACTTTGCCAGCCAGGCCAGGGGAGGCCACTGCGGAGAGGATTTGAAGGAGAATTTCATAGGCTTGTGCCGCAACCAGGGACCTTCGCCCTGCCGCTTTCTCTGATCTTAGCCCGCCCCCGCGGGGGATCGCCGCCGCGGGACCCGCGAAGTGCGAAGCAAGTCACAGATAAATATAGTGCAAGCAGTAAGCGCGATTTCTCGCGGGCAGGTTATGCGTGCGTTCAGCGTTGCCGGCGGCTGAATCCCTCTCTCTTCCATTTGAGGACCACCTGCAGATACCCCCGCGTACGCTCCCGCTGAAAAGTGAGCAGGACCAGCAGGTAGGCGGCAACGCCCGTAGCCACCTCCAGGCCCAGGCGCAGCCCGGCCGGCCAGGAGCCGGTGAGCGACCGGAAGAGCAGCACCGCCGCGCTCATGACCAGGGCCCCGGACCAGGACGGCCGCAAAGCCCGCAGGTATTCCCCGGGGCGCATCTGAATCGCCCGGAAGCCCCACCAGTACAAGGGGAGGTTCAGCGGCGGATAGGTAATCAGCCAGGCTGCCGCGATGCCCGTGCCGCCCCAATGGCTGCCGATGTAGAAGGCGGGCGGCAGCACCATCACTTTCAGGATGGAGTTCCACATGCCCAGCCGCTCCCGGCCCATCGCATTGAGGATTTGCGGGAACATGCTGATGCCGCTGCTCACCGCGGTGAAGATGCACAACAGCGTCAGGGGGGCCACGGAGGGTTCCCACTTGGCGCCCAGCACCACGGGAACGAGATCGGGGGCCACCACCGCTATGCCGAGGATGGCCGGAACGGTAATCATGGTGATGGCCTCGGTCAAGCGGCAGACGTAGCGGCGGAGAGCCGCCGGGTCCTGCCGGCAGGCCGAGAAGAAACCGGGAGTGACCCGGACTACCAGGGAGGTGATCTTCTGTCCCGGCAGGGTGGCGATGGTCCAGGCTAACGTATAGAAACCCAGCGCGGATTTTCCCAGGACCTTGCCGGCCACGGTGAAATCGGCATTGGCATAGGCATACCAGCAGACATTGGCCACCAAAACCGCCCAACTGAAACTCAAGGCCCTGCGCAGGGATTGCCTTTGGGGCCAGGCAAAGCCGGTCCGGCGCACCGCCAGCATGCAGACGGCGCCGGTGGCGGGCCCGAGCAGGCCTCCCGCCACGAGCGCCCAATAGCCGGCGCCCAGAGCCGCCAAAACAACGGTGATCACCGCCTGGACGACGGTTTGCCCCGATTCCACCGCGGCCAGGAAGCGGAAGCGCAAATCGCGCTGGAGGGAGGCATGCGGCACCGCGCGCAGTCCCGAGACAAGGAAGCCGGTGCTCATCACCATGACCACCAGAGGCAGTTCGGGAGCGTTGAAGAAGGCAGCCAGCGGGCGGGCCGCCAGCAGCGAAAGGCCCACGGCCGCGCCGGCGAGCAGCAGGGAGAGGGTGTTCAACTGCCGTATCTGGCCGGCTGTGAGGTCGCGCAGATTGACGACGGCCGAGCCGATGCCGAATTCACTGAGCAGCGCCACCAATCCCAGGTAGACGGTGGTCATCCCGAGCAATCCGTAATCGCCGGGAGAAAGCAGACGGGCCACGATCAGGAAACAGGCCCAGGAGATCAACTGGGTGCCCCACTTGCCGGCGGCAGTCCAGACAATGCTGTCGATCAGGCGGACATCCATGCCTTGCAGTTCCGGGCCGGCCGGCTGCGCGGCGGCTGGAACGCCGGCGGAGGACGACAGATCGGGGCCCGCGGGAGACTTCATGCTTCTTCGGCGGCAGCCACGGACCAGGGCTGCAGCTCGTTGCGCCGGCGGGCGTGCAGGCTGAGCAGCGGATAGAGCCACCACTTCACACGGAGAGCGATGGGGTCCGCATGGGCGGCGGCCAGCAGCAGAGCATGGCCGCGCGCTTTCAGCCAGGGGCGTACCTCGGGGAACAGGGGCGAATCTCCTCCTTCAGCCACTAATTGTCGCAGACAAGCCAGTTCCAGCCGGAGCACGCGGCCGGGATCGCCGGAAGGCGAATCCGGCGGCAGCCGCCGGCTTCCGGGAAAAGCATAGAAACGCGGCCAGAATTCGGCCAGGCAGTGGTCCTGCAGGCTCCGCCGGCGCTTATCGAGCGGGCTGCAGCGCAGGGCGGCTTGCACATACTCCCGGTCGAAATAGGGATGCACGGGGACGTGCCCGGCCGGGATCAGGGTGTGCGACCAAACCCCCGCGCCGCGCCGGGCGCGCAGCAGCACGAAGGCCAGGTCCGAGCGGTTGGGCCCCTCGGGCAGATCGCGCAGGTAGCCGATCAGGGCTTCCCGAAGCTCGGCCGCCGGCGGCCAGAATCTCTCGTTGAGGATTCGTTCATATCCCGATTCCACCAGGCGCAGCGCGATCAGGCGCAATTTCTCGGACTCCGGCGCGGTATAGAGCTCCTCGCTTCCGTGAGCGCTGGTGTTGCTGAGAACGTCGCCCCCCAGCCCGTCGAAAACCAGGGAGCCGCGGGCGGGGAGATGCCGGCACAGCTGCATCACCCAGGTGTGCTCGACAACCTCGCCGTCCGTCCGGCGCCGGCGCAGCCGGTCGTCCCTGGCGAAACAAGCGGGCTCGGGCAGTTCCAGCACGGAATGCGGAAATCCGAACTCAGCCGCCATGGCCCGGGCGCAAGGGGCATCCAGGTCGCGATAGCCGTTTTGAAAACCCCGTACGGTCAGGGCTTGAAACGGCACGCCGCGCGAGTGCAGGGCGGCCAGAATCCGGCGGCTGTCATAGCCGCCGCTCAAGGGAAGAACGTAGGACGCAGCCGGAAGCCGCAGGCAGCGGTCGACGGCGTTCTGGAAGGCCTCCTCCACCTCGCGCAGGACGGCGGGGGTAAGGGGTTCATCGCCTGGCGGCAGGCTGTCGCAGCGGAACCAGGACCGCGAAACCGGAGCGCTTCCGGTGAAGGTCAGGCGCTGCCCGGGCGGCACCCGCTGCACTCCGCAGGTCAGGCTCCGGTCGCCCGCCGGATAGCCGAACTGGATGAGCGCGCGTCCGGCCAGCCGGTCCATGCGGTCGCCGGCGGCCGCCAGCAGGCGGGGCAGGTTGGAGAACAATACCAGGCCCTGCCAGATGCGATAGTACAGCGGCGCGATCCCAAAGGCGTCCGTGATCAGTTCCAGGCAGCGGCCGCCTTCCCCAATGCGGGCGGCGGCGAACAGGCCGTTGTGGGATTCCGGCGGACTGGCCCAATACCGGAGCAGAGCGCAGGAATCGGACCAGGTATGCAAGGGCGGATCCAGCAGATAACCCCGAAAAGCCAGCCCGGCGGGTTCGCCGGAGCCTGCCTCCGGCGCATGCACCGGACTCTTCGACCGGCCGTGCAGAGGCGAGGTCGTCCCGGCCAGGAACCAGCGCTCCGAACGGATGGTGCAAAGCGGAGGGCCGGGCGGCGGAGTGTAATGGAGATGCAGCTCTCCTTCCGGATTCCAGGCCCCCAGGAAGAAATCCGGCTCCCCATCGTCCTCGGCGGGGGATCTCTCACTCAGCGTCAGCCGGGGGGTATTGTGCATCATCCGGAGAACTCTTACACTCAGCCGTGTTTTCGCATCATACCGGATCGGCGGCGGGCGGCAGGAATCCGGGGGCTTTTGGATGTAGCCAGGCACACGTTCCCCGGCCGGCAAAGGCCGAACCGGCCGGTCCGGTTATGCCATGCTGGGCAGAAACGGAGTTGGGATGAAAATTGCAGCCTGCTTTTCGCAGGGTTTGTTTGAGCCGGCTGCCGCCGTCAGAAGGATGCTTGCCGCCCAGTCCCTGGAGGGGGACCCGACTGGAACGGTGCTCAGCCTGCCGGGCGGCGCGCTGGGCTGGATTCCGACTTCCGACCGCTTTTCGTCGATTCCACGGGTCTACCGCTCCACTGCCGGCCATGTGCTGTTGATCTCCGGAGTGCCGATCGACACTTCCGGGGGAGACCTGGAAGCCAGGCTGTCGAGCAGCCTCGAGGGGGGCGCTCAGGCGCTGATTCCCGGGTTGCAGAAACTCGACGGAGTCTTCGCCGCCCTGTTCTGGGACGCCGCCACGCAGACACTCCACGTCCTCACCGACTTCCTCGGGCTGCAGCCGCTGTATACGCTCCATCGGCCGGATGTACTTCTGCTGGCCAGCGAGCAGACCGGCATCGCGGGCAGCGGGCGCCTGCGCATCGAGGCCGATCCCGCCGGGTGGGGGGCCTTTATCGGCATCGGCAATACCCTGGCCGGCAGCACCCAGCTAAAGGAGGTGGTCCGCGTCGATCCGGGCAGCGTCTGGACATTTCACCCGGCCAGCGGGCGCCTGGACCGCTCCGCCTACTGGAAGTGGCCGCCGCCCGATCCGGCCGCCCGCCGGACGGACCTGGATCCCGACGCCCTGCTCTCCCTGCTGGACCGCGAGGTGAACGCCTATCTGAAACATTGCGCCGACACCACCCTGCTGCTGAGCGGCGGCGTGGATTCGCGTTTCCTGCTGGCCCTGCTGAACCGCAACGGCATCCGCCCGGAGGCCCTCATCGCCGAGCATGGCGACGAACTGCTGGGAGCCGACCACCGTTTCGCCCTTCAACTGGCCCGCCGCTACTGCTCGTCCTATAGGCAGGCCCGCCCTCCGCGCGACTTCTTCTCCTCCCCAGGCTATCTTCAGTACCTGGAAATGACCGCGGTGGGCACCCGCAGCCTGTATCTGTTCATCACGGTGTTGCCTCAGTTTATCGGAAACAACTGCCCGGCCCTGTGGGATGGATTGTTTCCCAACGTCACTCTTTTCCCGCCGGATTACCGGGCCCGCACACTCAACGACTATGTGAAGCGTATTTGCGCTCCGCCGGGCAGCCCGCAGTGGCAGGGGGCCAGGCTGGCCTTCGACCCGGGCCTGGCCGACTCTATGTATGAGTCTCTTCACCAGTGCCTGCAACGGCAGCTGGCGGCCTACTCCGACGACGAGTACGGCATCCACCAGTTCTACGTCCGCAACCGCACCCGCAACCGCACCGGCCCCAATCCCTGCCGGGTGTACGCCAACTACTCCCTACCCTACACGCCTGGCGCGAGTAAGGCCTTCTGGTCCCTGGTCGCGCCTCTCCCGCACCAGGAAAAGACCGGCCATGTTTTCTACTTCGATCTTTTCCGCAAGTACTTTCCGGAAATGCTGGCGGTGCCGCTCTGCACGCGCGGCCGGATCGTCACTCCCCGGCGCACGGCTCTCGCGAACCGCATGTTCTCACGCACCGCCTCCTGGCTGTCGAATTACTATGTGCGGCGGGCGGCGGTACGCATGCGCTTGCGCCGCGAGCTGTGGTGGGAGGAATCCGGACTGGTAAGTGCGGTGGTGGCGCAGGTGGATCCGGGCCATCCGGAACTGAATGCCGACGGCGTGCGGCGCCTGCAGCGGGCCGTCCCGCAGCCCGATTCGGCCGAAGCGGAAGCGCGGCACTGGCTGTTCTACTGGCAGGTCTGGCGCTGGCTGATGCAGGGCGAGCTGGCCGCGGGGCGGGAATCGCTGGCCCCTGCCCGCGCCTTCAAGGCGAGTTACGGTTCAACATAACACCGCCCGGCTGGGATACACGCCCGGTTCCCCAATACCTGTCGCGCGATGCAAATGTTAGGTAACACTTCTGTCCTAGTAGTACCTAGTCCATCCGTTTCATTACATCAGTATATAGATGCCCATGACCCAGTTTCAGATATGGGGGTACTATTTCTTTCATGCGCGCTTCATCTCACTTCCCCCTATTTCTGCGCACGGGCCTCTTGCTGGGCGCCTCCGGCATGCTCTGCCTCGCCGCGCCGGGCCCCGCCGAGGGCCGGATCCGGCACCTCTCCAAGAATG
>JADZAF010000254.1 GCA_020852755.1 Bryobacterales bacterium | reverse complement strand
GCTCGTCCAGCCGCCCCAGGTACTCCAACTCCCCCCCTTCGGTCCACCGCGCCCGGTCCCCGCTGCGGTACAGCCGCGCCCCAGGCTCCCCGGAAAACGGATGCGGAATGAACTTCTCCGCCGTCAGCTCCGGCCGCCCCAGATACCCCCGCGCCAATCCCGCTCCCCCGATGCACAGCTCGCCTGGCACCCCCACCGCCGCCGCCTCCTGCGCCCGGTCGAGAATCCATACCTCGCTGTTCGCAATGGGGCGTCCGATCGACAGCGCATCGCCCGTGTTTAGCGGGCCCCAGGTGTTCCCGATGGTCGCCTCGGTCGGCCCGTAGCCGTTGATGAAGCGCCGGCCGGGCGCCCACTTCTCGACCACGTCGTACGAGCACGCTTCACCCACCGACAGCAGGACGGAAAGCTCCGGCAGGCCTTCCGCCGGCAGCACGCGCAGCAGCGACGGCGGCAAAGTGGCGTGCGTGATGCGGTTTTCGCGCAAAAACCGCAGGAGTGCCGGCGCCGACAGCACCGTCTCGCGCGGCGCGAGGTACAGAGCGGCCCCGGAAAGCAGCGCGGCAAAGATTTCGCCCACGGCGGCATCAAAGCTGAACGAAGCGAACTGGAGAACGCGGCTGCCCGCGCCGGTCCCCATGTCGCCCGCGAAGGCCCGCGCGAAGTTCACCAGCCCGGCGTGCCGCAGCAGCGTGCCTTTAGGCTGCCCGCTCGACCCCGAAGTGTAGATCACGTAGGCCAGGTTCTCCGGACCGGCGGCGGGCTCCGGATTCCCGTCGCTTTCCCCCGCGGAATCCAGATCCGCGGGCAGAAGCCAGGCTCCGGAATCCTCGAGCATGTAGCGAATGCGCTCCGCCGGATAGCCTGGGTCTACAGGCAGAAACGCCGCGCCGGCCTTCAGCACGCCGAGAGCAGCCACGACCATCGCGGGGGAGCGCTCCATCGAAATGGCCACCAGAGACTCCCTGCCCACGCCCGACCGCCGCAGCCGGTGCGCCAGGCGGTTGGCCCGCGCATTGAGTTCCGCGTAGTTGAATTCGACTCCGTTGAAACAGACCGCGGGCGCATCCGGAGCCAGGCGGACCTGCGCCTCGAACGCCTGCGCCACGCTTTGCGCGGCAGCCTCCGCGCGCTTCGCCTCGCTCCACTCCCGGATCCGCGCCCGCTCCTTCTGGGTGACATACCCCACACGCCCCAGCGGCTGCGACCAACCGGCCGCAATGTTCTCCAGCACCGTGCTCAGATGCCCGGCCAGGCGCTCCATCGCGCCCGAATCGAAGCGCGCCGTGTCACAGGCGATCTCCAAGCCCAGGCTGCGGCCCGGAGAGACCGCCAGGGTCAGGGGGTAATTGGTGGCGCTGGCGGTATGAACCTCCGATATCGACAACCGGTCCGAACGCCGCGACAGCGAGGCATCCATCGGGTAGTTCTCGAAAACCAGGATGCTCTCGAACAGCGGCCTGCCGCGCGGCACGGCGCTCCAGCCCTGCACGTCCACCAGCGGCGTATGTTCGTACTGCCGGGTCTCGGATTGGAGGGCCTGTAACTCCTGAAGCCACTCGCCGGCCGGCTGGGCGGCACGCAGCCGGGCGCGCACCGGAAGCGTATTGATGAACAACCCGATGATCGAATCGGCCCCCGGCAGGTCCGGCGGCCGGCCGGACACCGTGGCGCCGAACACCACGTCGTCCTCACCGCTGTAGCGGCCGAGCAGGATCGCCCAGGCGCCCTGCACCAGGGTATTCAGCGTCAGGCCGTGGCGGCGCGCCGCCGCTTCCAGTTCCTCCGTGAGCCCTTCCGAAAGCCGCGCCTGGTGGATCCTGTAGCCCGCTTCGCCGGGTATGGTGCGCGCAATCGGAAGAGGCGTGGGCGCCGCGAAGCCCTCCAGCACCTGCTGCCAGAAGCCGGCGGCCTTGGATTTGTCCTGGCGCGCCAGCCAGGCAATGTAATCCCGGTAGGGCCGCGGCGCGGGCAGGCGCAGTTCTTTCCCTTGAGACAAGGATTCGTAAAAGGCGAAGACCTCGGCGAACAGCCGTGCGGCCGACCAGCCGTCCATCAGCAGGTGGTGAAAGGTCCAGACGAATCGCCAGGCGCCGTCGCCGGTTTCGATCAGTGCGATGCGGAACAGAGGTGCGGCCGGGAGTTCGAAGCCCGTCTGCCGCTGATCGATCACGAACTGGCGGAAGCGATGCCGCTGCTCCTCTTCCGGCATCCCCCGCCAGTCCTCCTTTTGCAGGGGGAGCGGAAGCCGCCGGTATACCACCTGCACCGGCTCCTCCACCTGGCCGCTGACGAACGCCGTCCGGAGCACCGCGTGCCGGTCCATGACCCGCTGCCAGGCCCGTTCGAAAACCGTGACGTCGAGAGCGCCGTTGAGCAGGCAGCTGGTCTGCTCGACGTAGACCGCCGTCTCCGGGGCGAGTTCGGCATGGAACAGCATGCCCTGCTGCATCGGAGAGAGGGGGTAGATGTCTTCGATGTTCCTGGTGCGCGATTCCATAGTTCAGCGAATCTTCGACAATAGACGATCCAGACCTCTCTGGTCGAGCCCCGCCAGGGGGAAGTCGGAAGGAGTGACGCCGCCTGCTTCGGGTGCCCGGCAGTGTTCGATGATGCGCCGCAGCGCATCCACGAAGCTCCAGCCCACCCGCTGGACCGTCTCCCGGCTATGCAGCGCCCGGCTGTAGGTCCACTGCACGCGCAGGCGCCCGCCGGCTATGCCTCCGTTCACTTCGATGCTGTGGCTGCGCCTGGCCGCGGGACTGCGCTCCGGGCCGCGCGGCTCCCTGGCAGGGCGATAACCGGCGGGCAACTGGGCCAGCGCTTCGTCGAACTGGCCCAGGTAATTGAACACCACCTCGGGGGCCGGCTGCGATGCCAGGCGGCTGCGTGCTTCCTCATCGCCCAGGTAGCGCAACAGGCCGTAGCCGAGGCCGCGATTGGGCACGGCCCGCAACTGTTCCTTCACGGCTTTGAGTAGTTCGCCCGGGCCGCCTCCGCGGGGTATTTCAAGACGCACGGGAAACAGGGCCGTGAACCACCCGACCGTCCGCGACAGGTCCAGGTCATCCGCGATCTCCTCGCGCCCGTGGCCCTCCAGGTCCATCACGACGGAATCCGAGCCGGTCCAGCCCGCCAGGGCCTCGCCCAGCGCCGCCAGCAGCACGTCGTTGACATGGGTCCGGTAGACCGGCGGGACGTCCTTGAGCAGCGCCTCAGTCTCGTCTTCTTCCAACTCCACCGAGACCGAATCGGCCGACGCCACCAGGTTGCTCCCGCCCGGAAAATCGGCCGGCAGCGCGGCCGGAGCATTCTCCCAAAGGCCCTCCCAATAATCCAGACCGGCCATCACTTCTTCGGACCGCGCATAAGTCTCCAGCCGCCGGGCCCACTGCTGGAAGGAAGCCGTCCTGGCCGGCAGCGCCTGTCCCGCATAGGCCCGCTGGAAGTCTTCCAGCAGAATCCGCCACGATACCCCGTCCACCGCCAGGTGATGGATCACCCACAGCAGCCGCCCCGGCCGCCGGCAGTACAGCACTTTCACCAGACACCCCG
>JADZAF010000253.1 GCA_020852755.1 Bryobacterales bacterium | reverse complement strand
GCCACCACCGGTCCTATGCCCATGATCTCCGGCGGAACTCCCGCCGTGGCGTAACTCACCAGCCGCGCCCGGGGCTGCAACCCCAACTCGCGCGCCCGGCTCTCCGCCATCACCAGCGCCGCCGCCGCGCCGTCGCTCATCTGCGAGGAGTTGCCCGCCGTCACCGTGCCCCGCGCATGGAATACGGGCCTGAGCGCGGCCAGCGCTTCCAGGGAGGTGTCGGCGCGCGGCCCTTCGTCCTGCGAGAAAACCGTGCGCGTCACTTGCGGCCCGTCTCCGTTGGGTGATACGGCGGTGACTTCCACCGGCACGATCTCATCGTCGAACAGGCCCGCGGCCTGGGCGCGCAGGGCGTTGCGGTGGCTGCGCAGCGCGAAGGCGTCCTGGTCCTCGCGCGGGATTCCGTAGCGCCGCTGGAGCCGCTCCGCCGTCAGCCCCATGCTCATGTACAGCTCGGGCTGGTGATCCACCATCCAGGGATTCGGCGCCGGCTTGTGGCCGCCCATGGGGATCAGGCTCATCGATTCCGCTCCGCCCGCGATCAGGATCCGGGCGCCGCCCGCCCGTATGCGGTCCGCAGCCAGCGCGATGGCCTGCAATCCCGAAGCGCAGAAGCGGTTGATGGTCAGGCCGGGCACCAGGTCCGGCAGGCCGGCCCGCAGCGCCGCGCCCCGGGCCATGTTGTTGCCCGCCTCGGCTTCCGGCATGGCGCAGCCCAGGATCAGGTCCTCCACTTCATCCGCCGGCACCTGGGGATATTTCTCCAGCAGCCGCCCAACCACCGCGGCGGCCAGGTCGTCCGGCCGCGTATCGCGCAGGGCCCCGCGGGGCGCTTTCCCCACCGGGGTGCGCAGACAGTCGATGATTACCGCTTTCTGCATGCTCTAATTCCTCAGCGGCTTGCCGGTCTTCAGCATGTGCTCGATGCGCTGCCGCGTCTTCTCCTGCCCGCACAGCGACAGGAACGCCTCGCGCTCCAGATCGAGCAGGTATTGTTCGGAAACCCGCTGCCGCCCGGTCAGCCTGCCGCCGCTCAGCACATAGGCCAGCTTCTCGCCGATCAGCCGGTCGTAGTCGCTGATACGGCCGGCTTCGTGGGCCAGGAAGAGGCCGGTCTTCAGCAGCGCGTAGCCGCTCTCGCCCTCCACCGGAACATCGGTGCGCGGCCGGCCGGGCGCGTAGCTGGAAACCAGGGAGAGGGCCGCCCGCCGGGCGTCCTCCAGCAGCCGCTCCGGGTTCATGGACACGCCGTCGCCGTCCCGCAGCAGGCCCATGGCCCGCGCCTCCTCGGCGCTGCCCGAAACCCTGGCGAAGCCGATCAGCTCCAGGATGCGCTTCGGCTCCAGGCCGCGCAGCAACATCTCCTTGCACCCGCCGCCGGCCGGGATCAGCCCCACCCCGGTCTCCACAAGGCCCATGTACAGCTCGGCCGAAGCCTGCGCACGGGCGGCATGCAGCACCACTTCGCAGGCGCCCCCCAGGGTCAGGTTGAAGGGCGCGGCCACCACCGGGCCGGACGCGTACTTCATCTCCAGCATGGCCTGCTGGAAGCGGCGCACCGCGGCCTCCAGATCCTCCCATTCGCCTTCCTGCGCCGCCAGCAGCACAGCCAGAAGGTTCGCCCCGGCGCTGAAGTTCTCGCCCTGGTTGGCCACCACCATGGCCTGGAAGTTCCGCTCCATCTCCTCGACGCCGCAGCGGATCATGGCCGCCGCGTCGTCGCCCAGCGTGTTCATCTTGCTGTGAAACTCCAGGCAAAGCACGCCGTCGTCCAGGTCGATCAGGGAGGCTCCGGGATTGCTCCGCACCACGCCCCGGGCGCGTTTCCACTCGGCCAGCACGCGTATGCCGGGCCGCGGCTCCAGCGCCCGGTAGCGGGTCCCCGGCAGGTCGAAGTACTCGGTGCGCGGCGCGCCGTGGCTGTCCGCGGGCCGGTAGAACAGCCTGGCCCCCGCTTCCACCATGCGCCCCACGCCGGCCGGGATCTGCTGCCCCTCGCTCTCCATCCGCCGGACCGTCTCCTCCACCCCCAGCGCGTCCCACAACTCGAACGGGCCGAGTTTGAAGCCGTAGCCCCAGCGCATGGCGCGATCGATTTCCACCAGGCGATCGGAAATCTCCGGCACCATCGACGCGGAATAGAGAAAGACGTCGCGAAGCAGCTTCCACAGGAACGAACCCGCCCGGTCCTGCGCGTTCACCAGCATCTTGAGCCGCTCGGGCAGGCTTTCGATGCTGCGCGCCGCATCCACCGAAGGGAAGCGCGGCTTCTGCTGGGCCCGGTAGTCGAGCGTGCGGCGGTCGATGACCAGGATCTGCCGGTCCTCCCCCTTGCCCTCGCGCTTGTAGCATCCCTGGCCGCGCTTCTCGCCGATCCAGCCGCGCTCCACCAAAATTTCCAGAAACGGCGGCGCCGCGAAACGGTCGCGCCAGGGATCCTGGGGCGCCAGCTCGTACAGGTTACGCGTCACCTGCATCCACACGTCCAGGCCGATGATGTCCAGCAGGCGGTAGCTGGCGCTCCTGGGCAGCCCGATCAGCGGGCCGGTCAGCGCGTCCACTTCCTCCAGCGTGTAATCGTCTTCCACGGTGATCTTATGAACCGTGGCGCCGAAGAAAGCTCCGATGCGGTTGCCGATGAAATTGGGCGTGTCCTTGCACGGCACCACGCCCTTGCCCAGGCGCAGATCGCAGAAGCGGGAGACGAATTCCAAAGTCTCCGGCTGCGTCTCGGCGCCCGGAATAATCTCCACCAGGTGCAGGTAGCGGGGCGGGTTGAAGAAGTGGGCGCCCAGGAAGTGCCGACGCAGCTCCTCCGGCCAGCCTTCCGAGATGCGCGCCAGGGGGATGCCGCTGGTGTTGGTGGAAACGATGCTGCCCGGCCGCCGCGCCGCCGCCACCCGCTCGAAGAGCGCGCGCTTGATGCCCAGGTCCTCGGCCACGGCTTCGATGATCCAGTCGCACTCCGCCACCCGGCCCAGGTCGTCTTCGAAGTTGCCGGGCGTGATCAGCGACTTCCGCTCCGGAGTGAAGAAGGCCCCCGGCTTCTGCTGGAACGCCGTCTCGAGGCCGCGCCGCGCGGAGGCGTTCCGGTCCGGTTCATTGGGGTGGACGAGATCCAGGAGGAGGGCCGGAACCCCGGCATTGGCGAAGTGGGCCGCGATCCGCGACCCCATGGTTCCAGCACCCAGCACGGCAACGCGTTTGAGTGTCGTCATCGGGTTTCACCGGCAGCTACCGGCGAGTGTAACGCGAATCGCGCGCGCGATCACCCTGCAAAGGTGAGGAGTATGACAGGCTTCAAACGGAGGCGGTAAGCCGGCGCGGCTCGTAGACGCAGCGCGGGTCCGCGCCCATGTAGTCCCCTTCCAGCGCGTAGGAGCGCGAACGCGACCCGCCGCACAGGTTGCGGAACTCGCACACGCCGCACTTGCCGCCCAGCGAGTCGCTGTCGCGCAACTGCCGGAACAGCGGGGCCCGCCGGTAGACATCGAGAATGGAGTCGCGGCGCACGTTGCCCGCCGCGATGGGCAGGAAGCCGCTGGGGAAGATCTCGCCCGTGTGGGAGATGAAGACGAAGCCTTTGCCGTCGTTGATGCCGGCCTGCCGGCCGATGGAACCCTGCGCGGGCCCCTGTCCGGCGGAGCGGCCCTCGGCCTTGCGCCGCTGAGCCGCATAGCGCCGGTAATGCTGCGCCTCGGTGGTCTTGATATCGAACGGCGCGCGCCTGGAAAGCTCGTAGAGGAAGCCGAAGACCTCCTCGTATTCCTCCGCGCTGAGGTCCTGGTCGGCCATGGCGCGTCCGGTCACCACCAGAAAGAAGACGCTCCACAGGCGCGCGCCGGAGCGCTCCACCAGGTCCGCGATCTCGTCCAGGCGCGAGCGGTTGTGCCGGGTGACGGTGGTGTTGATCTGGGTCTCCAGTCCGATGCGCCGGGCTTCCTCCAGAGCGAACACGGTGCGGGCGAAGGAGCCCTCCACGCGGCGGAAACCGTCGTGCGAGGCGGCGTCCGGACCGTCCAGGCTGACCGCCATGCGGGCCACACCGGCCCGCTGAAACCCGGCGATGGCTTCGGCGGTGAGCAGCGGCGTGGCGCTGGG
>JADZAF010000252.1 GCA_020852755.1 Bryobacterales bacterium | reverse complement strand
GGCCGGCGCCGGGTTTACCGCTCGCCCCCCAGCTCGAGCGACCAGCCGGCGAGGGTGGCGGCACGCTGACCTCGCCTTCGGCAAACTGCGTCACTCAGGCCTTTGGATGTTCGGTCAACCTGCCGCTGCACGGGCGCGTGCCACTGCCGGAGTTCGCGGAAGCGCGTGTGCGGCAGCTGGAGGCGCTTGCCGGGTGGTTTTCAACGCGGCTCCAGGCAGTGGCTCAAGTCCAAATCCGGCTAAAATCGTAGATGAGCGGGCAGTCCCTGGTATGCAGTTTCCCGAACAGTTCGAGATCGGCGGCGTGCGAATCCGGCCGGGCACGGTGCTGGCCCCCATGGCGGGGGTGACGGACACGGTGTTCCGGCGCTTCATCCGCCATCTGGGCGGCTGCGGGCTCATCATGACCGAGTTCACCAGTTCCCATGGAGTGAGCGCGTCGCTGCGTTCGCGCAAGCCGCCCCGCACGCTCCGCTACCTGGAGTTCGAACCCGAAGAGCATCCCATCTCGGCCCAGTTGTTCGGGGCGGATCCGGAAGTGATGGCCGACGCCGCCCGGGTGTGCCAGGACCTGGGCTTCGACATGGTGGATATCAACTTCGGTTGCCCGGTCAACAAGGTGGTGAAATGCAACGGCGGCTCCGGCCTGCTGCGCGACCTGCCGCTGGTGGAGCGCCTGCTGCGTACCGTCCGGGGGGCCATCTCGATTCCCCTGACGATGAAGTTCCGCGCGGGCTGGAACGAGCGGGAACTGGTACACCTGCGCATGGCGCGCATCGCGGAGGATTGCGGGCTGCAGGCCATCGCGCTGCATCCCCGCACGCGGGAGCAGGGCTACAGCGGCCAGGCCGACTGGACCCGCATCGCCGAGGTGAAGGCGGCGGTGAAGATCCCGGTGATCGGCAACGGCGACGTGAACACGCCCGAGGACGCCGTGCGGCTGGTGAAGGAAACCGGATGCGATGCCGTGATGGTGGGACGGGCCGCTTCGCATAACCCCTGGATCTTCCGCCAGATCGCGCAGTACCTGGCGGGCGGCGCCTACGAGCGGCCCGCGGAAGCGGACCGCTACCGGATGATCCGCATGTACTACAACATGCTCGCCGAGCGCGACGAGCCCGATACGGTGGGCAAGATGAAGCAGTTCGCCACCTACTTCACCCATGGCGTCAGAAACGGGGCCAGGCTGCGAGCGGCCATTTACCACGCCCACGAACCGGCCGGCATCCTGGAGCAGGTGGATGCCTTCTTCAGCCAGGAACTGTGCGGGACGGCCGCCGAGTGAAGCAGGTCCGGATCATCACCGACGGCGCCTGCGAGGGGAACCCGGGTCGGGGCGGCTGGGCCGCCATCCTGCGCTTCGGACATCACGCCAAAGAGATCTATGGCTTCTCCCCGCACACCACCAACAACCGCATGGAACTCACCGCCGCCATCGAGGGGCTGCGCGCGTTGAAGGAGCCCTGCGAGGTCGAGGTGGTTACCGATTCCGAGTACCTGAAAAACGGGATCACTACCTGGATTCACAAGTGGAAGCGGAACGGATGGAGGAAGGGAACCATCAAGAACCAGGACCTGTGGGAGGAACTGGACCGGCTGGCCAATCAGGTGCACCGGACCCGCTGGGTATGGGTTCGCGGGCACGCCGATCACCCGGACAACAATCGCGCCGACCAACTGGCCACCACGGCGGCGCGCGAGCAGATCGCCCGCGTTTGACCTACAATTGAGCGATGGCGCAACGCATCTTTGCGGTTTTCGACACCAGCCAGGGGTCCTTCAAGGCGGAGCTGTTCGCATCCAAGGCGCCGCGCACGGTGGAGAACTTCGTGAGCCTGGCGGAAGGCACCAAAACCGGCAAGCCTTTCTACGACGGACTGATATTTCACCGGGTGATTCCGGATTTCATGATTCAGGGAGGCTGCCCGGAGGGCACCGGGCGGGGCGGGCCGGGCTACCGCTTCGACGACGAGTTCCATCCCGATCTGAAACACTCCCGGCCGGGCCTGCTGTCCATGGCCAATGCCGGTCCCAACACCAACGGCAGCCAGTTTTTCGTCACGGTGGCGGCGACTCCCTGGCTGGACAACAGGCACAGCATTTTCGGGGAAGTCGTGGAAGGCTACGAGGTGGTGGAGGGGATTTCGAAGACCCCGCGGGATGCGTCCGACCGGCCCAAGACGCCCGTCAGGTTGCGCTCGGTCAGAATCGAAAGGAGTGAAGAATGAAGCGGCTGCTGATCCTGTTCCTCGCGCTGGCCGCCCTGGCGCTAGCCGCCGATGACGGCTTTGTCCCCTTATTCAACGGCAGAAACCTGAACGGGTGGGAGGGCGACACCCGGTTGTGGAAGGTCCGGGACGGGATGATCGTCGGCTCCACCGAAGGCGTGACCCTCTCCGACAACACCTTCCTGATCACCAGAAAGGCCTACGGCAATTTCATCCTCAAGGCGGAGGTCAAGCTGCGCAACCACAACAGCGGTATCCAGTTCCGCAGCGAGGCGCTGCCGAACTGGGTGGTGCGGGGCTATCAGGCCGACTTTGCCGAGAACAACTACTGGGGCTGCCTGTACGACGAGAAGGGCAAGCGCGGAATCCTCGTCAACGGCTGGAAAGACAAAGCCGAGAAGGTAGTGAAGCTCAAGGACTGGAATGAGTACGAGATCCTGTGCGACGGCGACCACATCCAGTTGAAGGTGAACGGCCTGGTGACCGCGGACCTGCGCGACTCGGCCAGCTCGAACGGGATCATCGCCCTGCAGCTGCACCGCGGGCCGCCGATGGAGGCGTACTTCCGCAACATCCGGATCAAGGTGCTGAAGTAGCTTGCGGCTGGCGATCTACGGGGGCACTTTCGATCCGATTCACTCCGGCCATCTGGCCGTAGCGCGGGAGGCCGCCCGGGTATGTTCGCTTGACCGGGTGCTCTTCATTCCGGCCTCCATCCCGCCGCACAAGGAAGGCGCCACGGCGGCGGCGTACGAGGACCGCTACCGGATGGTGGAACTGGCCTGCCGGGGAGAGCTTCGCTTCGAGGCCTCCCGGATCGAGGCCGGCCAGCAGAGCAGCTATTCCATCCGGACCATCGAGCGGCTGCGCGCCGAGCATCCCGCCGGGGGCCTGTTCTTCCTGATCGGAGCCGACGCCTTCGCGGAAATCAAAACCTGGCACCGCTGGCGCGAGGTGGTGGAGGCGGTCGAGTTCATCGTGGTGAGCCGGCCGGGCTACGAATACGAAATACCCGGCAATGCGCGGGTACAGCGGCTGGACTCGCTGCGGCTGCCGGTTTCCTCCTCCGATCTGCGGCGTCGGCTGGCGGCGGGAGAAACGCCTCCGGAGATTCCTCCGGAGGTGCTCCGGTATATCCGCGCCAACGGCCTGTACCAGCGGTCAGATGAACGCAATTACGTCAATTTCCACCAGTGAATCGCCGGGGATCCCGCCGGCGGCCGCAATCGTAGTGCGGACGGGCGGATGCTCTCCGAAGCGGCCCTGGAAGACCTCGTTCATCGCCTTGTAGTCCTTCAGGTCGTTCAGATAGACGTTGCACTTCAAGACCTTCTCCATGGACGAGCCGGCATTTTCCAGTTCCTTCTGGATCTCGTCGAGCACGTGCTTGGTGTGAGCCTTGATGTCGCCCTGGAAGTGAGCGCCCTTCCCCGCGATGAACAGCAGGTTGCCGTAGGAGACCGCGCCCGAGAACAGGGGCGTCCGGCTGGGCTTCCTGCCGCCCCGGTAGTGGACTTTTCGTTCCGGGCCGGATTGCGCCTGGGCGGCGCCGGTGACGGCGGTAGCGGCGACTCCGGCCTTCAAAAAGTTGCGTCGGTTGTTCTTCTGCATGGTATTTCAGGTTAGCAATTTTGGGGCGCGGCCAAATGGGTGCGCCGCGCGTTCACAACAGTTCCGGCGGACCGGCCAACGCAAGTAAGTTCCCGCGCAGCTACCGGTTAGCGGCGCCGCCGGGCAGAAAACCGGGGTTTCCGTCCGTATGAGCCGGATAAACTGAAGCCAGCAAGGGAGTTGGCCGCGCCCTGGGCTGGAAGGGCAGGCCGTTCACTCTGAGTCGGGAGAGGATGATTGAAGATGTCGGTTCATAAACTGTGGACGGCCTGCCGGGCGGCGGCGGCCGGTATGGGGATCCTGGCGGCCCTGGCGGCGCCACCGCAGCTCACCACTATCGAGGATGTCATCTATAAAGCGGACGGGAGCCGCTTCAACGGGCTGGTCACCCTCAGCTGGAGAAGTTTCGAGGCCGCCGATACGGCCAACGTGGCCAGCCAGGTGAAGACGGTTCGGATCGTGGACGGAAACCTGCGCGTGCAGCTCATCCCCAGCACGCAGGCGGTTCCTGGGTTCCGGTACCTGGCAAGGTACAACAGCAGCGACGGGAGAATCCAGTACGAAGAGGTATGGGTGGTCCCACCCGCAACCGTTTCGCTGCGCGTCCGCGATGTGCGGGTCCTCGGCGGCCAGGGAACCGTGCAGCCTCCGGCGCCGCTGCAGCAATCCGACATCGTGGGACTGGAGGAGGACCTGGCGGAGAGGCCGGTCAAAGGGCCCGGCTACGGCCCCGGGTCGGTGGCCTGGATCAATGCGCAGGGCGCGCTGGAAGGCATTCCGGGCAGCGGAAGCGATTGCGTCCGCGTGGACGGCAGCAGTGGTCCCTGCGGCGGCGGTACGGCCGGACCAGCCTATGTGGACAGCGAAACCCCGGCCGGCCCGGTGGACGGCATGAACGCCACCTTCACGCTGGGCTATGCGCCCGATCCCCCGGCCAGCCTGATGTTGTTCCGGAACGGCCTGCTGCAGAAAGCCAGCCTGGACTACACGCTGAGCGCGGGAACCGTCACGTTTCTGAGCGCGGCCACTCCCCAGAACGGCGATGTTCTAACGGCCTCCTACCGGCTCAGTCCCGCTGCCGGAGGGCCGTCTTTCGCGGATGCGGAGACTCCGGCCGGCGCAATGAACGGATTGAATACCGTCTTTACGCTAACCCATGTCCCCGGTCCCGCGGCGAGCTTGAAGATCTACCGCAACGGCCTGCTGCAACGGCCCGGCAGCGACTACTCGTTGAGCGGTCAGACCCTGACCTTCACCCCCGGCAGTGCGCCGCAAGCCGGCGACATCCTGGCCGCGTTCTACCGCTACTAGCCCGCGCGCCGGGCTGCTCCCCTGGCTGCGGCCTGGAAGCGGAGATCCTCCCCGGTTTCATCCTTCGGGGTCGGCCGAAGGCCATGGGGATCCGGACGCGAGCGGTATAGAATGGAGCCGTGCTGGATCGGCTTCGGGTCGTATTGGTGGCTCCGCGCAATCCTCTGAACATCGGGGCGGCCGCCCGGGCCATGCGTAATTTCGGCGTGTCGCGCCTGCGTCTGGTCAATCCCTACGAGGTGGCTTTCCGGGAAGCCCGCTCGGCGGTGGCTTCCGGCGAGATCCTGCAATCGGCCGAGGAGTTTCCCGGCGTGGCCGAAGCGGTGGCGGATTGCAGCCTGGTGGTGGGGACCACGGCCGTCGGCCATCGCGACATGCGGCACCCGCTGCGCCAGTTGGAATCGGGCGCCGGGCTGATCCGCGCTCACCTGGAGAGCGAGCCGGCCGCGCTCCTGTTCGGCTCGGAGAAATTCGGGCTCAGCAACCAGGACCTGAGCCACTGCCACTGGCTGATGCGAATCCCGCTCGCCGGCCCCAAGCTTTCGATGAACCTGGGGCAAGCCGTGGCAGTGTGTCTGTACGAGTTGCGGCGCGACCCGCAGGCCGTGAGGAAAGAGCCGGAGCGGGTGGGCCGGGCCGCCGCGGAAGACATGGAGCGGATCACGGCTCTGTTGCTCGAGTTGCTCCGAACGAGCGGTTACCTGAACCCCGTGACCGCCGAATCCGGCGAGGACAAGGTGCGGCGCCTGGTGCGGCGGCTCGACATCCAGGCCCGGGACGCGCCGGTATGGCTCGGAATCCTTCGCCAGTTGGCCTGGAAGATCAGCGAAAAGAGAGAGTAACGTCCACCAGCCGGTTCTCCTCGTCCACCTTCAACGCGGCGCGCGTCCTGGTCAGATTGTCGAAGATGTTGTCCTCGGCGACGCGTTTGAGGAAGTAGTCCGGGTAGTCGGCGTCAAACGGTTTGCCTGCCTTCATCGCCCACAGCTTCCGGATCGCGGCCTCCCCGTGGATGTCCAGCCCCTCGATGATCAGCTTGCCGAAGTGGAACTGCGGCCCTTCCTCCAGGTGCACAGTCAGGTCCACGGTCTTGCGCTTCTCGTTCAACTGGCGCTCGACCCGCGTGTCGACCCGCATGTAGCCCTCGCGGCGGTAGCGCTTCCGGATGCGCTCCAGGCCGGCGTTGACCTCGTCGAAATTCGCCAGTTCGCCGGTCTTGAATTTGCCGGTGCTCAGCAGTTCGCCGGCCGGAATCGCGGGGCTGCCCGCCACCCGGACCTCGCCAAGGTCAAAAGTGGGGCCCTCCTGAATCGCCACCGTCACGACCACTCCCTTGACCTCCCTGGCGGGCTCGGCAGCCACCTTGGGGAAAGAAACCTGCAGCCTGCCGCGCGATTCGTAGATCGGGCGGATGGAGGTGTTCAGCAGCAGGCGAAAACCGGGTTCGGTGTAGGGAAGGCCGTAGGCCACGCCGGCGAAGGTGTTCAACAGGACATGGGTGGGAACCACCTGGTTGCCTTCGAACTTCACCTGCGCCACGGCCGGCGGCTGCGCCGCGGGCTGAAAGACGATGGCGAACTCGTTGGGCTTGTCGGAAACCACCCTGCCCGCCACTTTCTCTCCGCGGTTCTTCCCCGCCAGGTACTCCTCGATGGCCTTCGCGTGGCGTTCCAGGATGGCGGCAGTGGCGGGGATGCGCTCGCCGAAGAACGGATCCTTCTTCTTCAGAAAGGCTTTCAGCTCCTCGGGAGGCGCATTGAGTCCTTCGAAGCGGACCGCGTAGACCGGCTCGACTTCGACCACCCGGAAGACGGCCGCATAGCCCTTGCCGTCGGCGGAAGGCGTGAACCGGTAGTCGATGGTCTCGAAGACTCCGGTGGCCACCAGCCGGGCGTAGGCTTCGTCGAACTCCTTTTTGCCGGCCAGTTGTCCCACCTTGAGTCCGGCGGCCGCCACGATTACTTCCGCCGGGTAATTGCGGTTGCCTTCGATAGTGATGCTGGCGATGGGCCACTCGGACCGCTGGGCGGGAGCGGACTTGCGCGCCGGCGTGGCGGTCTTGCGGGCCGGTTTCTTTTGGGGGAGGCCTGCCGCGGGAAAAAGCAGCAGCAGGAGCAACAACCAGGGCATATATCTCCATTTTAAGGCCCAAGTTCCACCCGGAGAATGCGGCGCGCCGGACCGGTGGTCCGCTCCAGGTTCGGGAGAAAAGGGGACAGAGGGAATTTCCGTGCCCTGGAGGCTTGCGGCCAGTGAGGTTGTTCGCGCTTGCACCGAGCCCGGGTTCACAGTGGCCCGCAACCCGGCAACCCGTTGAAAAGGTGTTGCTACAATGAGGGCAATGCCTTACGATCTGGTGATCATTGGTAGCGGTCCCGGCGGGTACTCCGCAGCGGTGCGCGCGGGACAGTACGGGCTCAAGACCGCGCTGATCGAGAAGGACCCGAAGCTGGGCGGGACCTGCCTGCACGTGGGCTGCATCCCGACCAAAGCCCTGCTGCACACCGCCGAGGTATGGCAGCACTTCGTCCACTCCGCCGATGAGGGCATCGAGTGCGAGAACCCGCGCCTCAATTACCCGCGAGTCATCGATCGCAAGAACAAGATCGTCGCCAAGCACGCCAAGGGCGTCGAGTTCCTCATGCGCAAGAACAAAGTGGACTGGCTGAAGGGGTACGGGACGGTCCGGGGCCCCGGGCAGGTGGAATTGCGCGAGGAGGGCGGCGGCGTTCGCATTCTGGACACGAAGAACATCCTGCTGGCCACCGGTTCGGCGGCGCGCATGCTGCCGGGCCTCGAAGCCGATTCTCAATCCATCCTGACCAACGTCGAGATCCTGGATCTGACCGCCGTTCCGAAGACCCTGGGGATCATCGGGGCCGGAGCGGTGGGCGTGGAGTTCGCCTCCATCTTCCAGCGTTTCGGAACCCGGGTCACGCTGCTCGAAATGCTGCCTCGCATCGTGCCGGTCGAGGACGAGGAAATCTCCAGGGAACTGGAGCGCGTGTTCAAGCGCTCGGGCATCCGGGTGGAGACCGGAGCCCGGGTGGAGAACGTGCGGCGCGCGGACGGTTGCGTGAGGTTCTCCGCCGCGCTTGCCACCGGCAAGCAGGAGGATTTTGAGGTCGAGAAACTCCTGGTGGCGGTGGGACGCAAGCCGAACACGGAGAACCTTGGGCTGGAGAGGACCCGCGTGGAGCTGGAGCGAGGCTTCGTCAAGGTGGATGCCGACCAGCGTACGGCCGAGCCGGGCATCTATGCCATCGGGGACATTGTGGCCGGCACTCCCCAGCTGGCCCACGTCGCCGCGATGGAAGGCATGGTGGCGGTGGCCCACATCGCCGGCATGCCGGCCCGGCCGGTGAACAAGGACCGCATTCCCGGCGTAACCTACACAGAGCCCGGCATCGGCAGCGTGGGACTCACCGAGGCGCAGGCGCGTGCCGCGAACTTCAAAGTCAAGGTGGGCAAGTTCCCCATGGCCGCCAACAGCCGGGCCACCATTCTGGGATCGCACGACGGTTTCGTCAAGGTGGTGGCCGACGAGCGGTATGGCGAGATTCTGGGCGTGCACATTATCGGACCCTCGGGCTTCGAGCTGATCGGAGAGGCCGTGGCGGCCATGGAGGCCGAGGCCACCATCGAGACCATGAGGAGCGCCATCCACGCGCACCCCACGCTGTACGAAGCCCTGGGCGAGGCGTTCAACGCCGTTTACGGTCTGGCGATCAATGCATAGGTGCGAGTTTCGCGACCTCGGGCGGATCGATTACGGAGCAGCCTGCGAGGTGCAGCAGGACTTCGTCGAAAAGCGCAAACAGGGTCTGGTCCCCGACCAGCTCCTGATCGTGGAGCACCCTCACGTCATCACCCTGGGACGCAACGGGCGCATGGAGAACCTGCTGGCCGGCGAGGAGGTGCTGCGGCGGGCGGGCATCTCCTTTCATCACACCGACCGCGGGGGCGACATCACCTATCACGGGCCGGGGCAGGTGGTCGGCTATCCGATTCTGGATCTGAGGGAGTGGAAGCGCGACGTGGTGGGCTACGTACGCGGTGTCGAGCAGGTCCTGATCGACACGCTGGCGGATTTCGGTATCGAAGCCGGACGGGCGGCGGGAGCCACCGGGGTGTGGGTGGAAGGCGCCAAGATCGCCGCCATCGGCGTGCACGTCAGCCGCTGGGTGACCTCGCACGGCTTCGCCCTGAACGTCAGCACGGACCTGAATTATTTCCGGTACATCGTGCCCTGCGGGCTGACGAAACCGGTAACTTCAATGTGGCAACGGGGGGCCAGGGTGGAGCGGCGCGACGTGGCCGCACGCCTGGCCGCTCACTTCGGACGGGTTTTTGACCGCGAGATCGTGGGGACAACAGTGGAGGCACTCATATGACGGACGTGGTGATGCCCCAGATGGGCGAAAGCATTGTCGAAGGGACGCTGACCAAGTGGCTGAAGAAGCCTGGCGACCGCGTGGAGCGGGACGAGCCCTTATTTGAGATTTCCACCGACAAGGTGGACACCGAGATACCCTCTCCGGCAGCCGGAACCCTGGCGGAAGTACTGGTGGAAGAGGGCAAGACCGTCGGGATCAACACGGTGGTGGCGCGTATCGACGAAACCGGCAAGGCCGCGGGCGACGGCCGCCCGGCGGCGGTTGCCGCCCCGCCTCCCCCGGCGGCGCCCGAACCCCCGGTGCAACAGGCGGCGCCCGCCGCCGCTCCACCGCCGCCGCCGGCCGAAGCCGCGCCGGCCGAAGCCGCCCAGCCCACCGGGCCGCTCTCGCCGCTGGTCCGGCGCATGGCCCGGGAGCACAATATCGATCTAGGCCGGGTACAGGGCACCGGGGCCGGAGGCCGCATCACCAAGCAGGACCTGGAGGCTTACCTGGCGCGCCGCGAGCAGCCTGCCGCGGCTCCTCCGCCTCCGGCCGCCGTCCCGGCTCCGGAGCCGCCGAAACCGGCCGCCGCTCCCCCGCCGGCGCCGGAGTACATCCCGCCCGCGGGAGTAGCCAAGGCGCGCGTCGAGCCGATGAGCACCATGCGCGCCAAGATCGCCGAGCACATGATCCTGAGCAAGCGCACCTCGGCCCACGTCACCACCGTGCACCGGGTGGACATGACCAGGGTGGCCCGGATCCGGGAGCGCAACAAGGCCGACTTCCAGGCGCGCTACGGCTTCTCGCTCACTTTTCTTCCCTTTGTGACCCGGGCTGCCGCGCTGGCGCTGCGGGAGTTTCCCATCGTGAACGCTTCCATCGAGGGGAACAACATCATCTATCACAGCGGGATTCACATCGGCATCGCGGTGGCCCTGGAGAACGGCCTGATCGTGCCGGTGATTCGGAATGCCGACGAGTTGACCGTGGTGGGCCTGCAGCGCTCGATCGTGGACCTGGCGGCGCGGGCGCGGGCCCGGCAGCTCAAGCCCGACGAGGTCCAGGGCGGCACGTTCTCGATAACCAATTTCGGCAGCTACAACAGCCTGTTCGCCACCCCGGTGATCAACCAGCCCCAGGTCGCCATCCTGGGCCTGGGCACCGTGGAAAAGACGCCGGTGGTCATCGACGACGCCATCGCCATCCGCTCCATGGGCTACCTGTGCCTGACCTTCGATCACCGCCTGATCGATGGCGCCCTGGCGGACCAATTCACGGCCAAGGCAAAATCGGTGTTAGAGAACTGGCAGGAGGATGTGTTGTAAATGGATTGCGGAAGCGCTTTTTTGGAATTCTCCACACGGAAATTGCGGCAGCTGCAACAGCGCATCGGCGAGTGCCTGGACCGCCTGAGCGAAGAGCAGATCTGGGCGCGCGGCCACGAGCAGGAGAACGCCGTGGGCAACCTGGTGCTGCATCTCAGCGGGAACGTGCGGCAGTGGGTCACGGCGGCCATCGGAGGAAAGCCCGACATCCGGGTGCGCGACCGGGAGTTTTCGGCCCGCGGAGGCATTTCCACCGCGGACCTGAAAGCGCGGCTGGACGCCGTGGTCAGCGAGGCGGCCGGAGTCATGGAAGGGCTGAGCCCCGACCGCCTGCTGGACACCATCACGCCGCAGGGCTACCAGGTGACGGTGCTGGAGGGAATCTATCACGTGGTGGAGCACTTCTCCCTGCACACCGGCCAGATCATGTTCGCGACCAAGATGCTGACCGGGCAGGACCTGGGCTTCTACCGGCACCTGGCGCGGGAGTCCGCTCATTCGGAGAAGACGCCGTAGGGCGCCGGCCATGCGCCCGGGCCGCGGCCGCCTTTACCTGAGCGGCGGGGGCACCAGCGGCGGACGGGGCTGCTGGTCGTCGATTTTCTGTAGTTCCACGTCATCGATCAGGACCGAGGGCGCCACCACAGCGCTCTCGGACACGTAGCCGCCCGCGCCCATCAGGGCGAAGGGCGCGGGATTGTCCAGAAACTCGAACAGGTGGCTTTCGTCGGAAGCGGCCACGATATCGCGCAGAGAGCGGGTTCCCAGCCCTCGGAATCGCAATCCGCGCACGAGATCTTCCTTCCCGTCCGGATAGACGCGGTAGACCAGCAGCGGAAGGCTGGCAGGCCGCGCAGCGCCTCCCGACTGGGCCATGCCGGCCAGCACCCGCCGCACTTCCTCGAAGGAGGCCGAGGAGGGGAAATCCATCTTCCGGACGATCAGGCCATACGGCTTGTTGCGCGCCTGGCACATCTCCAGCAACCGCCGCCGCAGGTCGGCCGCGGGAGCGGTTTGAGCGGCGCGGACGAACAGGTTGCTGATGCCGGCGGTCCTGGCTCCGAAGCTGCCGGGCATCCGGGCGCGTCCGTTCGAGGCTTCGAAGCCGCGCACCGGCTGCCGGGTAAGCAGGTAGTTCTTCAGGATTCCTTTGTCGACCAGAACGAGCGGTTCCGGGACGACGCCTTCCAGGTCCACCTCGTAGCGCCCCAGGAGCTGGCGGCCGCGCCACTCGGATTGGGTGGGGTCGTCCACCACGTCCATCCACTCGGGTAGAACGCGCGCGCCTGCCCGGCCCTCCAACTCGCTCGAAAGGAAGACGCCGCCCCTCCCCGGTTCCATTACCGGGCGGCGGGGCAGCGCCAGGTTCCTGCCCAGCACCTCGGCGAACAACTGGGCGGCCGCTTCGGCTTCGAACAATACCGGACCGGCGTAGGACTCTCCGGACGGAGCCGCGGCCAGGGCCACCGCGTTCTCCGCCAGCTGGCGCATGCTGCGCTCCAGGTCGCTCTGCGGCGCCAGGCGCGTGAAATCCAGGGAGTGGAAGACCGCGGCATCGCGCACCGTCATGCCGTCGGCGGCCTGGGCGGTGACCCGGGCGCGGATGAAGATGAGCTTCTGGGGCAGGCGGATCTCGGTCCCCTCCGAGGTCAGCATGTACCGGATGCCCTGGGTGGCCTGAAAATCCACGCTGGAGGATCGCAGTTGCGGATAGGCGGCGAAAACCGCGGAAAGCGCCTTCAACTGCGCGACCCACGCGGATTCCTGCATGGTTTCGGCGCGGCTGTCCAGGACGCGCTTCACGGGCTGGACTTTGGCGAAATCGGGAATCTGCTCGCTGACCGTGGCGTTCTTCAGGGCGGCCCGCTTGCGCGCGATGGCTTCGACCGCCGATTTGTAGGCCTGGTCGGTTGCCAGCCACAGGTAGCGCCGCAGCACGCCGTAGTCATGATCCAGAGGAAAGCGGTCGACGCCGTAGCGTCCGGCGTAGAGAAAGCCGCTGCCGACGTAGTTGGTGTTGTCGAATTTGTAGTCGCCGACACGCACGGCGATGTCGGGCAGCAGGAAGCGGCGCCTTTCCGAGAAGAGCAGGCCGCCCAGGGTGGCCGAGGCGGAGAACATATCTGCTTCGTCCAGCGCGTAGGCGATGTAGTAAGGGGTGTCGAGATTGACGATCCTGAGCGCTCGCGACCGGGCCATTTCGTCCCGCATGGCCCGAAGCACCGGATCCTCGGCAGCCCGGAGAGTGCCGGCAGCCGCACACAACGCCAGGCAGGCGAGGAAGTTCCGGCGGCTTCTCACGGCCGGCCTCCCGAAAGGACCGGCTGGGGCAGCAGCGGGGGGCGCTCCTGCGACTTGGCCTTCTTCTCGATCTCGATCTCCGAGATCAGCAGGGCGGGCGAAACCGCGGAAACCGGCACGCTGCCCGACTCGGCGCCGCAATAGCCGTTGAACACCTCCGGCTTGTCGGAGGTTGCCAGGATCCTGGCGAAGCTGGCCAGGGGTGTCCCGACAATGTCGGCGCCGCGCACCAGTTCATCCGATCTACCGTCGGGATATACGCGGTAGACCACCAGCGGGATCACCTTAAAGGCCTGTACACCCGCCCGGCTGGTGGTCGTGAAGCCGCCCGTGACTTGCTGGAAATAGTAGCCGTATGATTTGTTCTGCTTCTTGATCTCCTCGATGAGCATCTCCCGCAGGCGCGCCTCCGGAACCCGGCGGCTCGATTCCACGATGAGGTTCGACTGCCGCGAAGCGACCTCCATCCCCGGCTGCCGCCGCCCGTGTCCGTTGGATTGCGGGAAACCCCGGATGGGGGAGCGGGACATCAGGAAGTTCCTCAGGATGCCGTTCTCCACCACCGGCACATCGCGCGCCTTCACCCCTTCGTCGTCGAACCGGTACCAGCCGTTCAAATCGACGCCGGCGGCCTGCGTCCGGGTAGGATCGAAGTGAACGGAGAGAAACGGCGGAAGGACCGGTGCTCCCACGCTCTTGGTGAAGGTCTGGCCCTCGCTCTCGTCTTTCTGCCGGTGGCCTTCGATGCGGTGCCCGAAGATCTCGTGGAAGAAGACGCCGGCCGCCCGGCCGGAGAGGATGGCCGGACCCACGAACGGCTCCACCTCGCGAGCCCGCAGCAGTCCGGTAACGTCCTGGGCCACCCGGTCGACGCCCGCCATCAGTACGTCCTCGGAGGGCAGCCTGTCCGGGTCCAGCGACTCGAAGCTCTCACTGGTGGCCACATCGGAGCCGTCCCCGGCGCGGCCCTGCGCCGAGATCATCACCCGGGCAAAAGTACGCCCGTGCTGCAGCCGGGTGCCCTCGGTGTTGACGAAATAGCGGGTCTCGGCCTGCGCGGTCACCGTAACCGTGGCGGTGAGGACGCCCGGGTACTGGGAGAAGCGGGCCGAAAGCCTCCGAATCCGGAGCGCCCACTGGTCCGCGGAAAACTTCAGTTTGGCCGGGGCCTGAACGAAGACCGCGGGTTGCTCAACGGAGAAATCGTCGGAATCGTCTGCTGCCGCGGCCTTCACCTGGGTGTTGGTGCGGATCCGGATCAGGCGCTCCGCCGCCGCCCGGTAGGCGCGGTCGGTTTCCATCCAGACCAGCCGCTTGATGGCCAGCGGACTGTCGTCCACCGGCACGGCGGCTCCCGAGGTGAAACGCACCCGCTCGCCCCGCGAACGCCGGTAGTTGTCCAGCTTCGGAGACCCTACCCGGACGGAAACATCCAGAAACCGGCGGGTTCCCTGGCTGCTGGCCGTGATGGACCCGAACGACCCGGAGACCACGTGCGCCGAGGTCTCGGTCACGGCGCAGGACATGAAATAGGGGGCGGGGTCGGCTTTCTGCCGGAGGCCGGCGAAATTGCGGTCCAATTCTTCGCCCAGGGCCTGTAACAGAACGGAGGACTGCGCCGCGGCCGAAACCGGCAGCAGCGCCAGCAGCCACACCCGGATGTAGGAAGAGGTCACTCGGGCCTTCTGCTCCTGGTGTTTTCCAGAATAACAGAAGGCTCCGATCAAGCGGCGGGCAGCGAAAGAAGCCCCTTTTCGCGCAAGCCGGAGAGCGCCAGGCCGTAGCGCCCGCGCACGCCGGTCTTCTCGAAAATGTGCTTCAGGTGGATCTTGACGGTTCCGGGGCAGATGCCCAGGACGCGCGCGATCTCCTTGTTCTTCATGCCCTGCTCGACGAGTTCGACTACCTGCTGCTCGCGCGGCGTCAGGCTGGACCGGGTGCAGCGCAGAGCCTGCCAGTCCTGGAAGATGCCCGCCTCCATCCAGTGCGAGCCCGAGGCCACCCTGCGGAGGCAACCCAACAGGCCGTTCAGATCCGTGGTCTTGAGCATGACCCCCTGGGCTCCCGCCTGCATGATGCGCAGCGCCTCAGCCTCGCTCAGGGACATGCCCCACACCACCGGGGCCGAGCGGCAGCCCGACATCCGGAGCCCCGCAATCCAGTCCATGACGGGCTGCAGGCCGAAGGCCTTATCGATCAGCAGGACCGAGGGAGGATGCGCGCGGACCATCTCCATGCCGGCCAGGAGCGAGCCGGATGAGCCAATCAGCTGCAGGTCCGGGCAGGGATTCAGAATGGCGCGAATCCCTTCCACCGCGACGGGTTGTGAGTCGCACACGGCAACGGTCTTGATACGAGTGGCACCCGAGTTCATTCGTCCTCCGGAGCCTCACGGCTCCAAACCGGCGTCAAGGTGGCGGTTCTAGGATTTAGTCACTCGGGGCCGGGCGAACTCTCATCTTTTCTCCGCGTCCAACCGATAGCTGGTTGGAGCGGCTCAGGGAGGCCGGCCGTGGCACGCCGGCCGCGCTCGAGCCGGGAAATTCCAGATGCAAGGCTCTTCTCCACCCAATCCTCCGGCTCGCTGGCGGCCTTTATTGATCTGCCCCAACCAGGTGGTACACGAGGAGCTGGTCGCGGCCTTGACTCGCCTGGGGCATACTCCGTCGCTGGACGTAGCGGCCTACCCTCCGCCGCGGGCCCTGGCTGAGGTGGTTGAAGCGCGCAGGCCGAACATCTTTTTCATCGAGATCGGTACGGACCTGCGGCAGGGTTTGGCCCTGATCGCCGGCGCCGCCGCGCTGAGCCCCGCGCCCGCCGTGGTTGCGGTTCACTCCAGCGGCGACCCGGATCTCATTCTCCGCGCCGTGCGGCAGGGGGCCGCCGAGTTTCTCTTTCGTCCGTTTCAAGCCGGCCAGATCGCGGCCGCGCTGGAGCGGCTCGCGCGGCTCACCCGCCAGGCCGGTCCTTCCCGGGCCAAGGTGTACTGCGTGTTGCCCGCAAAGAGCGCCTCCGGAGCCTCCACCCTGGCCTGCAACCTGGCATACCACCTTAAGCGCATTACTTCGCAGCGGGTGTTGCTGGCCGACCTGGACCCGCTGGCCGGCATGGTTTCCTTCCTCTTCAAGTTGAAGTCCAACTACAGCTTCCTGGACGCCCTCCAGCATGCCAGCGAGATGGACGCGGACCTGTGGAAGGGGTTGATCACCTCGTACCAGGGCGTGGACGTGCTCCTTTCCCCCGAGAATCCCGTGGACGCGATGTCGGAGAAGCGCGACTCCGGTCCCCTGTTGGAATACTCGCGGGATTCCTATCACACGGTGGTTGTCGATGCCGCGGGTCCGTATGGCGAATGGAGCCTGGGGCTGGCGCGGGCCTGCGACGAGCTGCTGCTGGTGACGAGCAACGAACTCGCCGCCCTCCACGCGGCTCGACGCGCCCTGGCCCACCTGTGCCGCAGCGGCCTGGAATGCGACAGGATCAGGCTGATCGCGGGACGCTACAATGCGGGGGCCGGGCTGAGCCGCGACGCTGTTGAGAAAGCTCTCGAAACCGGCGTTTACGAGGTGCTGCCGAACGATCCCGAAGCTGTGCACAGGGCCCTGGTGGAGGGCCGGCCGGTCTCCCCCGGGACGAGGTTGGGAAAGGCCTTCACCTGCCTGGCGGAACGGCTGGCCGGCGTCCCTGCACCGCGGAACAAAGGCTCCTTGCTGACGGGCCTGTTCTCCCTGTTCGAGGTGCGCTGATGCCGGACCCGGGCCACATCCATCGCTTGCCGGCGTGCGGCTCCGTACGGTCGAAGCTTTACCGGGCCCGTGATCCGAGACAGCGGTCGGGTCCGCGCATACCGGACCTCCGCCGGAGGGAGCGGCCGCTCAGGGCTCTGCGCGACTGCGGGGCCTCCGGGACAGCGCATGGAACCACGCAACCCCGCAAGGGACTGATCGCAAAGGAGGACTGAGGGGTGGACTCGATGGACAAACGGCGCCGGCGGCGGGGAGAGAACGGCCTCGGAAACGGTCGCTGGGAATTGCCGCCGCTGATCCTGCATCCCTTCGCGGACAGCCGCAGCCCGGAGACACTCCTTGAAGGGTCCCGGGCCGGCATCCGGCTTCACGGCCTTTTGCCGCTGGAAGACAACTCCATGGACGATCTGACCCGGCAGTTGCTGGCAGGACGGCTCTGCGAGATCCGGATGCTCTACTTCCTGGGGAAGGATCTTTGCCGCTGGATCGGCCAGTGCCTGGACTTCTCGGCCCGAACCACGGGGCTGGAGGGCGCCGGGCTCAGCGAACAGAGCTTCGGCCATCTGCTGGTCGAGGATCCGCCGGCCGCGGTGCAAGGAAAGTTGAGAGAGTGGGGGGTGCGGGAATCCCGCACGATTTTCGGCCGCGCGCTGGCGTTGGACGCCGTGTTCCGGGAGCCCCCGTCGGGCGAACTGCTGAACCTGGAGTTCATCAAGAACTATTACTTCTATGCGGATCAGGTGTACTGCTGTTGGAGGGATTTGGTACCGTACCAGGCGATTGGTGCGGCGAATTTCCAGTTCGAATTGTATGCGTCAGGCGAGTACACGAAGCGGCTGGAGCGGGCGTGGGGTGAGGATGATCACGAAACCGCATAACCGCCGTGTATTGGTAATGGAACCAACGATCCAGATTCCGGGATCGGCCATGAACGACCCGGAAAGCTTCGATGCTTTCCGTGGATGCTGCCATCGTTTGGAAGTATATATCTGATAATAAACCACTTAATTGGCATCAACCGAACAGGAAGTGGCGCCGGGCGGCCGGTCTCGCACTCTCGGAAGTGCGGGCAGTCACCTCTCTGGAACCTGCTCAGCCAGGGGTCGCTGCAAAAAAATACAAAATCCTGTTGCATTTCCCCCTGGGATCTTCTATTATTGGAATCAAGCCGGGGAGGCAACTCCCACCAAAGCGAGACTAACCTCTAAATAAAAGACCCCTGAAGCAATCCTCCCCGGCGCCCCACAAGGGGTTTTTCTCCGTAGAACCAGAGCCGGGTGAAGCCCTGCCAGCCCGAAACCGACGCGAACCGATGGCTCCGAACCTCTCGCTAACTCCCCGCCTTTCCTGCCGGAGCACACCGGGGTGCCATGTTATTATGTCTGAGGCTAGCGATGGTACTTTCCGCCCTGTTTGGCGCCACCGCGCGGCAGCGATGAGAACTCTTACTGTTCTAGGCTCCACTGGTTCCATCGGCACCAATACGCTCGACGTTGTTCGGCGCAATCGGGGCCAGTTTGAGATCTTTGCTTTGGCTGCCGGCCGGAACGATGCCGTCCTGCTCTCCCAGATCCTGGAATTCCGCCCCGCCCAGGTTGTTGTCGCCAACGAGGAAGTCCGCCAGCGGCTGATCAGCCGGCTGAGCGCCTCTTTGCTGCCGGCGGACCGCTGGCCGGAGTTGCTGGCCGGTTCCCGCGCCCTGGTGGAAGTCGCGACTGCCGGGGAGATCGACACCCTCATCTCAGCCATCGTAGGCGTTTCCGGGTTGGAGGCGACCTACCAGTCGGTCCGGGCGGGAAAACGGGTGGGCCTGGCCAACAAAGAAGTCCTGGTGTCCGGGGGACAGGTGGTGATGGAGGCGGTTCGCCGGTCGGGCGCCGAACTGATACCCATCGACAGCGAGCACAACGGGGCGCATCAATGCCTCCGGGCGGGCGAGCGCAGTGAAGTCCGGCGCCTGATCCTGACTGCCTCGGGCGGCCCCTTTCGCGACACTCCCAAAGAGAAGTTGGCAGAAGTGACTCCCGCGCAGGCTTTGAATCATCCAACCTGGAAGATGGGATCGCGCATCACCATCGATTCGGCCACCCTGATGAACAAGGGCTTTGAGGTGATCGAGGCCTGCTGGCTGTTCGACCTGGACCCTTCCCAGGTAGACGTGGTGGTGCATCCCCAGTCCTCGGTTCATGCCATGGTGGAGTACGGCGACGGCAGCATTCTGGCGCAACTCTCGGTCACCGATATGAGGATGCCGATCCAGTACGCGCTCACCTATCCCGAGCGGCGCCAGTCCCCGGTTTCGAGGATGGACTGGACGCAGGCGCGGACCTGGCAGTTCTATCCTCCCGACCTGGATAAGTTTCCCCTCCTGCGCCTGGCGTACGAATGCCAGCGGGCCGGGGGATCGGCAACCTGTACGCTCAACGCCGCCGACGAAGTGGCGGTGGAAGCTTTTCTGGAAGAGCGGATCACATTCCCCGACCTGGCGGGCATCGTCGAGGATACACTCGCCCGGTTTCCCTCGCGGGAACCGGAGTCGATTCAGGATATCCTGGGAATTGACAGGGAGTCGCGTTCCCTGGCCCGTCAACTGGTGGAACAACGCGCCGGGCGCAAGGAGCGGCTGGCGCAGTCCCTGAAGACCTAACTGTTATGTTTCTTTTGGAAAACGTGCTTTGGCTGCTGGTCCTGATCGGGGTCATGATCCTGATCCACGAACTGGGCCATTTCCTGGCGGCACGGTTCTTTGATGTGCGCGTGGAGGTCTTCAGCTTCGGCTTTGGACCGCGCCTGTTCGGTTTCCGCAAAGGGGAGACCGACTACCGGGTCTCGGCGATCCTGTTTGGCGGCTACGTGAAGATGGTCGGCGAGCAGCCCGGAGAAGAGAGTGGAGATCCCCGCGGTTTCCTGGCCAAGCCGCGCTGGCAGCGCCTGGTGATCGCCTTCGCCGGGCCCTTCATGAACATCGTCCTGGCCGTCGGCCTGCTGACGGGCCTCTTCATGGTCAAGTACCAGAAGGTGGCCGAGCCGGCGCACCGCGGCGTCATAGGGTACGTGCTGCCCGGCTCGCCGGCCGATAAGGCGGGCGTCCGGGAAGGCGACCGCATCGTCCGGATCGAAGGCAAGACGGACCCCACCTGGGAGGACATTTTCCTCAAGGAAGTCGCCAGCCCTTCGAGAACGCTCAAGGTGGTGGTGGAGCGCGGCGGAAAAGACATTCCTCTGGACGTCGTCCCCACCCTGGACGAGAGAACCGGCGTGGGAATGGCCGGATGGGCGCAGAGGGCCGAGATCCAGATTGCCACCCTGTCGCCCGGCCTGCCGGCTGAGAAGGCGGGCTTGAAAAAAGGCGACGTGGTGATCTCGGTCAGCGGCGAGCGCATCTATTCCCTTCCGAAGTTCCACGACGTCATCCGTCACAGCAACGGCCGCCGGCTCGATATCGAAGTCGAGCGCAGCGGGAAGACGCAGACCATCTCCGTGCAGCCGGTCTACACCAACCTGGACGGCCCCCAGCGCTGGGTGATCGGGGTAGGACCCGAGCAGCGGCTGGACATCGTAACCACGCAGCTTTCCCTTCCGGACGCGCTGCGGGAGTCCGTGGATCAGAACATGAAGAGCGCCACCCTGATCTTCGAGTTCCTGCGCGGCATCGTGGAGCGCCGGATGTCGCCGAAGTCGCTGGAGGGGCCCATCCGCATCGCGCAGCTTTCCGGCGACGCGGCCCGCGAAGGCCCGGTGGCTTACATCCACCTCATGGCGATGGTCAGCCTGAACCTGGCCATCTTCAACCTTTTGCCGATTCCCATCCTGGACGGCGGCGTGATCCTGCTGCTGCTGGTCGAGATGCTGATGCGCCGCGATCTGAGCCTGTCGGTCAAGGAAGCGGTCTTCAAGCTGGGCTTCGTGTTCCTCATGATGGTGGTGGCGTTCGTCCTTTACAACGACATCTCCAAGATCCTGCCGGCGGGGTGACCCGGCGGCTGGTGATCCGGCCGGGGGCGATCGGGGACTTCGTCCTCTCGCTCCCCGCGATCGAGTTTTTGGGGCAGGGAACGGACTACGTCGAGGTCTGGTGCGCCTCCCCCAACGTCCCCCTGGCCCGTCCTGCCGATCACGCCCGCTCCATCGCTTCCACGGGTCTGGACTGGCTGGAACTGCCCGGAGTGGAGAAGCCGGCCCCGCTGGTCCACGGGCTGCGTAGTTTCGATTCCATCGTCTCCTGGTACGGCGGCAACCGGCAGGCTTTCCGCTCCGCCGTGAACGATCTTGGGCTGCCTGTCCGGTTTCTGCGGGCCCTTCCGCCGCCGGAAGCGTCCATGCATGCGGCGGATTTTTTTCTGTGGGAGGCGGGAGGCGCAGGGCGCGCCCTTCCCCGGCTGGAGTGCCCGGAACGGCGGGCGAGTTTCGCCGCCATCCAGCCTTTCTCGGGAAGCCCGCGCAAGAACTGGCCGCTGGAGAAGTACCGGGTTCTGGCCCGGCGGCTGGAGCCGCATCTTCCCGTGAAATGGTGCGCAGGCCCGGAAGAGGACCTCCCCGGCGCCGTCCGCATCGACGACCTCTGGGATCTGGCCTGCTGGCTGCGCGGCGCCGCCGTCTACGCCGGCAACGATTCCGGCATCACCCACCTGGCCGCCGCGACGGGCGTGCCGGTGGTAGCGCTGTTTGGGAGCACCGATCCAGGAGTGTGGGGACCGCGCGGCTCCAGAGTGCGGATACTCCGGGCCGAGCCGTTGGAGCGGCTGCCGGTGGAAGACGTGTACGCGGCCTGCCTGGAAACCGCGTGGCCGCCCCTGCGATGAAAATCGAACCGCGGCCCGGCTTGTTTCCGGACGCCGTTCGCCCCATGTTACCCTGAGGCTTCGGCTACCCTATGACCGTCATCCGCGAGAAAGCTCAATTGATGAGCGCGTCGGAAATCGATCGCACCATGGTCCGCCTGGCCCATGAAATCCTGGAGCGAAGCGACGATTTCGAAAAGCTGGCCTTCATCGGCATCCGCCGCCGGGGGGTGCCGATCGCCGAGCGGCTGTCGAGCAAGATCGCCGCCCTGGAGAAGCGGGAGATTCCCGTGGGCGTGCTGGATATCAAGCTGTACCGCGACGACCTCTCCACCGTGGACGTGCAGCCGGTGGTCAACGATACCGTCATCCCGTTTTCCGTGCAGGGCCGGGACATCATACTGATGGATGACGTGCTGTACACCGGCCGGACCGTGCGGGCCGCGCTGGATGCCCTTTTCGACGAGGGCCGTCCGGCCCGGGTTCAGTTGCTGGTCCTGATCGACCGGGGCCACCGGGAACTGCCGGTTGAGGCGCGCTTCGTGGGCCGCTCGGTGCAGACCACCCGGGAGGAGATCATCGAAGTAAAATTCCAGGAGATCGACGGGACCGAGAAGGTCATGCTGGTGGAAAGAGTACCGGCCGGCCAGACCCCCTGACGGCCCCGGCTGAAGACCATGCCTCAAGGATTGCTTGGTATCGAAGAACTCGATCGCGCGGAGATCGAGGCGATTCTGGCCCGCGCCAAGGACTTTCAGCCCATTCAGCACCAGTCCTTCAAGAAACTGGACACGCTGAAGGGCAAGCTGATCGTGAACCTCTTCTTTGAAGCCTCCACGCGAACCCGCACGAGCTTCGAGATCGCCGCGAAACGGCTGGGAGCCGACTCGGTGTCCATCACCGCTTCCGGCTCCAGCGTCTCCAAGGGCGAATCCCTGGTGGACACGGTCAACACGCTGGCCGCCATGCGGCCCGACGCCATCGTCATGCGGCATGCCGCTTCGGGGGCGCCCCACTCGCTGGCCCGGCACCTGGCGATTCCCATCATCAACGCGGGCGACGGCACCCACGAACACCCCACGCAGGCTCTGCTGGACGCCCGCACCATCCTGGACCAGAGACCCAAGCTGGAGGGTCTGCGGGTAGCTATCATCGGCGACATCGCGCACAGCCGCGTGGCGCGCTCCAACGTGCACCTGCTCTCGAAGTTCGGCGTGGATATCGTGCTGTGCGGCCCGGCTTCTCTATTGCCGCAGGAACTGGCCCGCATCGCCCCCGGCGTGACGCTCACCAACGACATCCGCGGCGCCATCCGCAACGCCGACGTGATCATGATGCTGCGGGTGCAGTTGGAGCGCCAGCACGAGGCGGCCTTCCCGGCGGGAGAGTATTTTCAGTTCTACGGCCTGAGGCTGGAGCACCTGGCGCTGGCCAAGCCCGATGCCATCGTGATGCACCCCGGGCCCATCAACCGGGGCCGGGAACTGGCTTCCGAGGTGGCTGACTTTCAGCGATCGGTGATCCTCAACCAGGTCGAAAACGGCGTGGCCGTGCGAATGGCCGTGCTGGAAAGGATCGTGGGGCAAAATGTCGCCGCTGCTCATTAAGAACGGGCGGGTCGTCGATCCGGCCTCGAATTACGATCGCAACGCCGACGTGTTGGTGGAGAACGGCCGCATTGCCGCCATCGGGCCGCACCTCTCCTCGATGGCGGCGGACATTCTGGATGCCACCGGCTTGATTGTCGCGCCGGGCTTTCTCGACCTGCATGTACACCTGCGCGAACCCGGCCAGGAACACGCCGAAACCATCGAGACCGGGTCGCGGGCGGCGGCCGCCGGCGGCTTCACCAGCATCTGCGCCATGCCCAACACCTCGCCGGTGAATGACAGCGCCACGGTCACCAGCTACATCGTGGACCGGGCGCGCAAATTCGGCGTCGCCAACGTCTTTCCGATCGGCGCCATCACCAAGGGCAGCCAGGGGGTGGAGCTGGCGGCCATCGGCTCGATGAAGAACGCCGGCGCGGTGGCCATCTCCGACGACGGCGCTCCCGTGATGAGCGCACGGGTCATGCGCCGGGCCATGGAGTTCGCCCGCTCGTTCGATCTTCCGGTGATCGACCATTGTGAGGACCTGACCCTCAGCGCCGGGGGCGACATGCACGAAGGCCTCCATTCCACGCGGCTGGGCCTGCGCGGTATTCCCTCCGCCTCGGAGGACGTGATGGTGGCCCGGGACATCATGCTGGCCCAGACTACCGGGGCGCGTTTCCACGTGGCGCACCTTTCCACCCGGGGCGCCTTGCGCATGGTCGCCGATGCCAAAAAACAGGGATTGCCGGTAACCTGCGAGGTGACGCCGCACCATCTCTCGCTGTGCGACAGTGAACTCGCCGGTTATGACAGCAACTTCAAGATGAAGCCGCCGCTGCGCTCCAAGCGCGACGTGGCCGCCCTGATCGAGGGCGTGGCATCGGGAATCGTGGATGCCATCGCCACCGACCATGCGCCCCATCCGGGCAGTGAGAAGATGCAGGAGTTCGAGAAGTGCCCCTTCGGCATCATCGGGCTGGAGACCGCGCTGGGGGTGGTACTGGAGAAACTCTATCACCCAGGCAAGATCGGGCTGATGCGGCTGGTCGAACTGTTCACCGCCGGCCCGGCGCGGGTGCTGCATCTGGACCGCGGCAGGCTGGCCGTGGGCTCGCCCGCCGACCTGACCCTCTTCGACCTGGAAACGGAGTGGACCTACGATGTGAACCGCTCCTACTCCAAAAGCAAGAATTCGCCCTTCCACGGCAAGACCTTCCGGGGAGGGCCGGTGGCAACCGTCGTCAGCGGCCAAGTGGTCTGGCGCCGCGAATAGAAAAAGGCGGGCGCCCGCCTTTCTTCATTGCGTGAGGTGTAATGGCTACCTATCGTTTCCCCCCGCCCGCAGCGCCCCGGGAGATCCGGCGCGGCCGGGCCGTGATCATCGTCCTCCTGCTGCTTCTGCTGTTCGGAGCGCGCTCCGTGGCTTCCTGGGTGATCGAGTTCCAGTGGTGGAAGGAGATGGGCCAGGTGGAGACCTGGCTGGCCATGCTCGGCTACAATTTCCTGCCGCTGACCGTGGCCGGCCTGCTCGCGTTCGGCGTCCTCTGGCTGGCCCACTCCCGCGGGGTGAAGTTCGCCGGCGTGCACTTGCCCGATTACCGGAGCTATCACCGCATCGCCACACTGGCTCTGCTGGGCCTCGGTTTCCTGGTGGCCGCGGCCAGCATCGACACCTGGACCACGGTGCGCTTTGCCGGGGCGCGGGACATCGCCCCCGCACAGGGGGCCTGGACGGACTCGGTTTTCGGACGGCCGCTCGCCTTCTACCTCTTCGACCTGCCGTTCTACGGCATGCTGCGCGGCTATGTCCTGGCCGTGACCATCGCCGCCGCGGTGATCTACTGGCTCGCCGCCCGGGGGTGGCAGTTGCGCTACCGGATCGACGAGTTTCGCGAGCGGGGCGAACTGGACGCTTCCATGCTCCGCCTGGAGGGGGGCCTCGAATCCCGGTTCCTGCGCGGCGCCGCGGCCGTCTTCCTTCTCGCCCTGGCGGTGCGCTTCTTCCTCGGGCGCTACGAGATGGTCTGGAACGAGCACGGTTTCATGGTTGGCATCGATTACGTGGACGAGCGTGTGGGCTTGCCGCTCCAGTGGCTGGTCGTGGCGGCCGCGGCGGCCGCCGCCGCGCTGGTGGTGATGGGCCGCTGGATTCTGGCCGCTTCGGCGGTGGTGGTTGCCCTCCTGATCCAGTTCGCAGTACCCCGGCTGGTTGCGGCGATCTACGTGCGGCCCAACGAGATCTCCCTCGAGCGGCCCTACATCCAGGCCCACATCCACGCCACGCGCGAGGCCTTCGGGCTTGAGAAGAAGGTCCGGGAGGTGGACTTCAACGCGCGCCTGGAAACCCAGGTGGAGCCGTCCCGGCACAAGGATCTGCTGGACAACGTACGCCTGTGGGACTGGCGGGCGTTCCATGACACCATCAGCCAGATCCAGGCCCTGCGTCCCTATTACGTGTTCAATGACAGCGACGTGGACCGCTACACCTTGAACGGCAACTATCGCCAGGCGCTGCTCTCGCCGCGCGAGTTGGATATCCGGCAGTTGCCCGGCGGCGCAGGCTGGATCAACTCGCATTTCATCTACACGCACGGCTACGGGCTGGTGCTGGCGGAAGTGGCCAACATCACTCCCGACGGACTCCCGGTGCTGCTGATCGAGGATGCTCCGCCCCAGGTGAAGACGCCCAGCCTGAAACTCACCCGCCCGGAGCTGTACTACGGCGAGGTGGTCCACGAGCCGGTGTTCGTGCGAACCGCCCAGCAGGAGTTCAACTATCCCTCGGGCTCGGACAACGTCTTCTCGCGCTACGAAGGCAAAGGCGGTTTTCCGATCTCCTCTTTCCCCCTGCGGCTCGCCGCGGCCATCCGGGGAGCGGACTACAACATATTGCTGACCGGGTATCTGACCGGTGAAAGCCGCATGATGATCCGCCGCTCGGTTCCCGAGCGGCTGCGGACCCTGGCAGGCTTCATCAACTGGGATCCCGACCCCTACCTGGTTCTGACCAATGACGGGCGCCTGGCATGGATGGTCGACGGCTACACCAGTTCGAATGCCCACCCGTATTCCCGCAGCGTATCCATCCAGGGCGCGGGCAGCGTGAACTACATCCGCAACTCGATCAAGGCCGTGGTCGACGCCTACGACGGCACCACCATCCTTTACGTGTTCGAGCCGTCGGACCCCATCGTCCAGGCGTACCGCCGGCTGTTCCCCAGGTTGTTCCGGCCGGTGTCGGAGATGCCGGCCGATCTGCGGGCCCATGCCCGCTACCCGGAGACGCTTTTCCGGGTCCAGGCGGAGATCTACCGGACCTTCCATATGCTGGACCCGCAGGCGTTCTACAACAAGGAAGACCTCTGGGACATCGCCCGGGCCCTCTCGTCACAGAGCGGGCGTCCGGAGCCGATGACTCCCAACTATGTCTTCGCCGCCCTGCCGGGACAGGAGAAGCCGGAATTCCTGCTGATCCTGCCCTTCACGCCGCGCAACAAGGACAACCTGATCGGCCTGATGGTGGCCCGCTGCGACGGCCAGGCCCTGGGCGAAGTCTACGTGCTGCAGTTGTCCAAGCAGGAACTGATCTTCGGACCCATGCAGATTGCGGCGCGCATCAACCAGGACCAGCAGATCGCCCGGGATCTCAACATGTGGAACCAGCAGGGCTCGCAGGTGCTGCGCGGCCAGATCCTGGTGCTGCCGGTGGAAGATACCTTTCTCTATATTCAGCCGATTTACATCCAGGCGACCGAAGCCCGCATGCCGCAGTTGCGGAAGGTCGTGGTGGCCATGGGCAACACCCTCATCTACACCGACACGTATGATCAGGCGATCGCGCAACTGAGCGGGAAGGCCCCGCCGGCCGCGGAGAAGGTGAGCCAGGCCGCCGCACCGGCCGCGCCTGCCAAGACGGAAGAGCCGGCCGGGTCCTCTCAAGCCGAACAGCGACTGGAGCGGGTTCGCGGACATCTTCGACGCTACCGGGACCTGGCGTCTCAAGGCCGGTGGTCCGAAGCAGGCAAGGAACTGGAAGCGCTGGAATCGGAACTGCGGGCAAGGTGAGGTTGGAGAGGAGCCTCGGAGGCATAGGGAATGTCCGCTGTTGCTTTCCTGTTCTTTGTGCCTCTGTGTGAGTGATTAACTCAGGCTCAGCCCTTCCGCGGCCTCCTGCCGGCGGAGGCTCTCCAGCACGCCCCTCCATTTGCGCAGGATCAGTTCGGCCATGTTGAGGGCGATGGCCAGGGCCAGCAGGCCCGGCCAAAGCTCCATCACCGAGGCGACCGTCCGGCCGCCGGAATCGAACATTTCCGGAACTCTCGGGTTGAACTTCCCGCCGGTGGCCGAAGCCAGCTCCTTCAGCAGGAAGTCGTTGGAGCCGTAGTCGCTCAGTTCGGCTTCTTCCAGGTACAGGCCGACTTCGGGAAACGCCGGAGCATCCTTCAACGGGCGGACGCGGAACAGCCCCTGCCGCCGTCCCGCCGCCACCCGCCCCCGGTAGCTGCCCGCCGCCAGCTTGGCGACCTTCACCGGGCTCTGAAACCCGCCGGGACCGAAGACGAAGATGTCAGGGATGGCCGAGGGCTCTGCGACGTGGCGGGCCAGGCGGTAGTCCACCACCAGCTCGTCATTGGCGCTGTCGTACTGCGCGACCGCCTCGGTGGCCGGCGTATGCGGCAACAGGTCGTGCAGGATGTTGGCCCACAACTTGTCGAATCCTTCCCACCCGACCCATGCTGAAGCCCAGCGCGCCTTGGCGTCGGAAGTGAACACGGCCGCCCGTCCGAGCTGATATTGCCACCGCGCCAGGAGCGGGTCCTTGTGGTCCACCTGCAGTATGGTTTCCGAAGTGGGCTTGGCGAGGTAGCGAATATAGCCTCTCAGCGGCGGAGCCTTCTCGATGCCCACGCCCTCGATGATCTCGGCCTGCCTGGCGACCGAAACCCGCACGACCCTTTCGACCGCCGTCGAGCCGGTGTGCTCCTGCACGTCCTTCAGGAGGATCTGTTCGAGGCCGGCCGGGTCGGTCAGGAAATAGGACTTGCCTCTGGCGGTGAGCGCCACTTTCTCCAGGTAGGCCTTGTTGACGTCCTGTCCCAGGCCGACGGTGGAGATGGTGATGCGGCGATCCGCCGCGTCGCGGGATACCGAGAGACTGTCGCCCTCTTCGGAGATGCCGTCCGTCAACAGCACGATGTGCTTCTGGATGGCGTTCACCGGAAGGATTCTGCGGTAGGCTTCGGCCAGCGCCGGCGCGATCTGGGTGCCGCCATCCGCCATCACCCCCGCCACCAGGCGCTTGATGAGCGACCGGTCCTCCGCCCTGCGGATAGGAACGGCCCACTGAAAGGAGTTGTCGAAGATCAGCACCCCCACCAGGTCGATGGGCCGGAGATTATCGATCACGCCGATCGCCGCCAGCCGGGCCAGTTCCATCTTGCGTCCTTCCATGGAGGAGGACTTGTCCACGATCAACACCACGCAGGTGCCTTCCGGGGTGCGGGGCGGCGCCAGCCGCGCGGGCAGCGTGCGCGCCAGGGGGTCTTCGATCTTTTTCTCTACGTAGATGTTGCGCTCGCCGGCGATCCACAACAGGCCGCCGCCGTTCTTGACGTAGTTCTCGATCCCGGCCTGGCGGACGGCGGGCACCGACTCGGCGTCCCAGTTGTTGAAAACCACCAGCTGGTACGCATCCAGCTCTTCCGGAATGTCGCCGGCGGCGCGGTCCACTTCGAACTGATTGGCCTCCAGAACCTTCAGCAGATGCACCTCGGTGCCCGGCGGGTCCTGTGAAATCAGCAGCGCCTTGGGACGCCGCAGGGTAACCGCGTACTCGAAACCGGCCTCTCCCAGGTCCGGCGCCCGGATCCGGCCTGCCAGATCGATGGCGCCGGTAGCCGCCACTCGGGCGTGCACGCGGAAATGGTTTACTCCGGGCTCCAGCTGAACTCGGGTGACTCCGAGCGCCTTGCCTTCGGCCGTGATCTCAACCTCCGCACTGCTGCGGTGAGGGGTCTGGACGGTGACGTCCATCGGAAAGCGCTCGCCGCTGAATACCTGCGTCGGCAGACTGACCGATTCCACGCGCAGCCTGGGCGCCGGCCGGCCCGCCAGGGAAACGGTGTCGACGGGGATGCCGAGTTGTTGCGCCTGCCAGGCTCCGCGAGCCGCGCTGCCGAGGTTCTCCTTGCCGTCCGAAATGAGGACCACGCGCGGCACCATTCCGACCGGCAGGGTGGCGACCGCCTCGCGAAACGCCGCTTCGAGATCGGTGCCCCGCGCATCCGGCCCCTGCGTGTAATTCAGTTTCCAGGACTTCCCGTCCAGCTCTTGCGGCTGAGTCCGCCGGACCGCTTTGGCGAAGGGCAGCACCCGCGTCCAGTTGCGCCCGCGGCCCCGCTCGATGTCGGTGGCCAGTTCCGAGGCCCGCTTCAGGTCTTCCGGCGAAACGCTCCGGGAAGTATCCACCAGAACGGCGAGCGCGACCTTGCCGGCGAAGGTGGTGAGCTGCGGCCGGGCAACTGCCAGGATGACCGCGGTCAAACTCAGGGCCTTCAGAAGCAGTGCGCCCCGGCGCGCCGAGCCGCGCCACAGCCAGGCGGCCCAGACCAGCGGGAGGAAGCAGAACGGCAGGACCCAGGGATATTGAAAACTCATGGGACCTTCACCTCCCCGAGGCCCGCACCCGGGCTCTCACGGGCGCCCAGGTGCGCTGGACAAGCCGCTCCAGCCAGCCGGGCTCCGCGGACAGGCCGCGGTAGGCCGCACGCCGGGACCCTCCGTACAACAGCCATTCCGCCAGCAGTGCGGCCGCGCCCAACAGCGCCAGCCACGGCCATAGCGGAGCCGAACCCTGGCTTGCCATTCGCCGGGCCGGCAGCCCTCGCCGGACGCCCGCCGGAGGCTCCCATCTCGCATCCGCCAGTTCGGGCAGCGTCAGCGAGTACACCAGGCTGCGGTCGCCCGCGTTGATGTTCACCGTGCCCGGTGTGCCGGTGAAGAAACGGAGCGTACGCGCGGAGAGCGAGAACGGCACCGGACTTCCGTCCGCGTGCGATACCTGAACCCCCGAAGGATCCACCTCGGGATCCACCGGGACATCCACTGTGCCGACGCTGCCGGCGGCCAGTTCCCATCGCCGGAACATCTCGGGAGCCAGCCAGCGCAGCATATTGGCGAACAGCAGCGGGGTGGCCAGCTGGAATCGCAGCCCCGCGCCCGCCGGATTGAACCCGATGGCGATCGTACGGGCAGGGCCGGTCCTGGCTACGATCACGGGCCCCTCGTCGGACTCGGCCACGCGCACGTCGTCCGGCGCCGGCTCGAATACCGAGGCCGATTCCAGGTCCAGGCCCACGGCGCGCAGTCCCGCGCCCAGCGGATGTGCCGCGTTCCAGCGGGTAAGCTTGGCTCCGGAGAGCCGCGCGCGGACCGGGATTGGCGAGCCGGCTCGCGGCGGATCGATCCAGATCGAATCCGCCTGGGGTGGAGTCTCCGGCCGGAACCGGTCCAGCACGATTACATCGGCTTTGGCCTCGGGCCTGTACTGGGAGGGAGAAGCGAAGGTGGCCTTCACTCCGGGGCTCGCTCCGAAGACCGGCCGCAGCGACCCCGGCTCGGACGTGTAGACCACGATCTCGAGACTTTGCTGTGACGGAAGTTCCACCAGGGCGTGATCGTCTTCGGGAAACGCGTCCTGGCTCAGCAGCCGGGCTTCGAGTTCGCCCGCTGCCCGGGTGCGGTACTCGAACGACACCTCCCGGTCGGTTCCGGGAGCCAGTCCCAGCTCGCGCGACGCAATGGGCGCGCCGCCGAAGCTGAGCGCCAGCGGGACCCTTCCCGGCTGGGCCCCGTAATTGCGAACCGAGACGTAGATCTCCCAGGAGTCGGGGGTCGAGACCGAGCGCCGGAAGCCGAGTTTGCGAAGACCGAAATTGCCCGCCTCGCTCTCCACCGGCACGTACCGCAAGCGCTGAGCGGGCGTGCTGGCCAGTGCCGCCGCTTCCCGGGCGGAGATGCGGCCCGAGCTGATCACCACGATCTCTCCGGAGCGGCCCGGGTTCAGGTCCTGAATGCGCCGCGCAAATTCGAGCGCCTGGTCCAGGTTGAGGGCGGTGGCCCCGGGCCGGGATTGCCGGATGGCCTCCCGCAGGCGGTCGCGGCTCGATTCGAACACCGTGGCGGGCGTTGCCAGCCCGTCGGCCCGGACCAGCATCACCCGGTCCGACGAGGCTACGCTGTCCAGGTAGCGCAGAGCGCGCGTCCGGGCCTCGTCCATCAGCGTCCGGCCGCCCGCCTGCCGCGACCCCATCCAAGCCGACGTGTCCAGGATCACGACGTGATTGCGGGGAGCCGGAGGCTCCGAGCCCAGCCTGAGTTCAGCGATGGCGGCCAGCAGCAGGGCCAGCCCGGCCAGTTGCAGCAGCAGCGAGAGGGGCTGCTGGATGCGTCTGCGGCGGCGGGTCAGCGCCGGCTGCCCTGCAGCCACCCAGAACCGCAGCGTGGCCACCTTCTGCTTGCGCCGCGCGCGGTCCAGCAGGTACAGCGCCACCGTGACGGCCGAAATGGAGCCGAACAGCACCAGGAATTCGACCAGGGAGAGGTTCAGGAAAAACATTCAAGCCACGGTCCTGTTGCGAACCAGGGGTCCGAAGATAACGTCCTCGATCGGAGTCGCGGTGGAAATGCCCACGTAGCGGCCGTTGTGGCGCAGCACCAGTTGGCGGATCCGGGAAGCGTACTCGTCGAAGGCCGCGGTGTACTGGCTCCGGGCGGCTTCGTCCACCCGGATCCGAACCTGCGCGCCTGTCTCGGCGTCGGTAAGGTCGAGGTCCCCCATCCAGGGCGGGTTGCGGTCCTCTTCGCTCCACACTTGCAGGAGCAGCAGTTCGTGGCCGTAGTCGGCCAGGAAGTGCAGCGCGCGTTCGCAATCGGCGTCGTCGAGAAAGTCCGAGATGACGATCAGCAGCCCGCGCTGCGTGTAAAGGGAAACAAACTGGCGCACCACCTCCAAAAAGTCCGTTCGCCCCGAAGGCCTCAGGTCGGTAAAATACTCCAGCACCGGCGAGAAGCGGTGCCGGCCGCCGGCGCAAATGAATCGCTGGCCCAGCGCCGAACCGAAAGGATGCACGATCGTGGAATCCAGCCGTACCAGCGCCACGTAGCACAGAGACGCGGCCAGCCGGCAGGCGTAGGTGAATTTCTCCCGAGAGACCGCGGCCATCGATTCGCTGTTGTCCAGCAGCAGGCGCACCGGCACCCGCGGTTCGGTCTGGAACATCTTCAGGAACAGCTTCTCGAAGCGCATGTAGGCGCGCCAGTTGATGGCCCGCAGATCGTCGCCGTGGTGGAAATGGCGATGGTCCAGGAACTCCTGCCCCGGCCCGGGATAGCGCGATACGTTGTGGCCGCCCACCAGTCCGGGAAAGGAGTGCCGCCACTGCAGCGTGAGACGCTCCAGCCTCTCCAGGAACACCCGATCCAGCAGGGGGTCAGCCATGATCTTCCGTTCTTCTTAAGCGGCTGCCTGGGCCGTCACTCCACGCAGGATTCCGTTCAGAATCGTTTCGGTAGTCTGCCCGTCGGCATGGGCGTCGAAGTTCAGGATGATGCGGTGGCGCAATACGGCGTGCGCAACCGCCTGCACGTCCTCGATGCTCAGATGATAGCGGGAATGCATCAGGGCCCGCACCCTTCCACACTCCACCAGGGCCTGCGCGCCCCGCGGCGAGCTGCCGTAGCGGATATACTTCCTGGCCAGCTCGTGGGCTTCCTTCTGGTCCGACTGCGTGGCCATCACCAGCTGGATCGCGAACTCCTGCACGTGCGGCGCCACCAGGACTTCGCGGCAAACCGATCGCACCGACAGGATGGCGTCGCGGTTCAATGCGGCGTTCACCCGCACCTCCTCTTTCTGGATGGTGCGCTCGACGATCCGGTTGAGTTCCTCGCGGCTGGGATAGGTCACCAGAATCTTCATCAGAAAGCGGTCTAACTGGGCTTCCGGAAGCGGGTAAGTCCCTTCCATTTCGATGGGGTTCTGGGTGGCCATCACCAGGAAAGGGGCTTCCAGCTCGTGGGTCGTGGTGCCGCTGGTCACCGTGCGTTCCTGCATCGCCTCGAGCAACGCCGACTGGGTCTTGGGCGTGGCGCGGTTGATTTCGTCGGCCAGCACCAGGTTGGCGAAAATCGGACCGGGCTGGAAACGGAACGCTTTGGCCCCGTGGGAGTCGGTCTCGATGATCATGCTGCCCACGATGTCGGCGGGCATCAGGTCGGGGGTGAACTGAATGCGGGAATACTTCAGTTGCAGCGCCCGGGCGAGCGTCCGCAGCAGGGTGGTCTTCCCCAGGCCGGGCACGCCCTCCAGCAGAACGTGACCGCCGGCCAGCAGGCAGGTCAAGACTCCGTCGACAACGTCCTGTTGCCCGACAATGACCTTGCCGATCTCCTGCCGGACCTGGTTGAGGCTCTCCACCGCGCGGTGAAGGACAGCTTCGGGTTGCACATTTTTATTGTACGGCCAATCCGGGATGCGAACCTTTCAGCGCGGCAGTGGAAGGGGGCTGGCGCACCAACAGATCGTGGGATCCAATCCTCCGGCCGGCGGCTATGCGCGGTAAGGCTGGGAAGCCAGGCGCTGGCTCATGAGCGCGGCGAAATACTTCACAATGCCGGACATCTCCGCGAGAGCCCGGCGAGCATGCGGATCCGAAGCGCGTTTGGCCAGTTGATACCAGACGCGCATCAGGCGGTAGTCGAAATCCAGGATGCGCTGTTCGAGCGAGCCGGTTTCCAGTCGTGCGGCCTGCTCGAGAAGGTATGTCAGAATGCGGTAATCGGATTCCAGCGCTTCGTGCAACCGGTCCAGGGGGGTATCCGGCGATTTCCGCAGCTCCTCCCTCACGGCCGCGAATTGCAGGCGGTTGGCCGCAATCACGTCCCCGCAATCCTCATCGCCGCCGGCACGCAGCAGCGCCAGGCAGGTGTACCGGAACCAGTAGACCAGCAATACCAGCGAGAACGCGATGATCAACAGGCTCGAGATCATGTATTCAACAGCGCTTCCACAACCACAGTCACTTAGCGAATGATCGGCTGGACGTACTAGACCACCACGCCAACCACGTTTGAGCATACCACCGCGAAGTTGTGCTCGCAAGTACTTTTTGCATTTGTTAAGAGTATTTTGCGGGGAATCCGGCCGCCCTCGCCGGCATGCCGGGGCAAAGGCGGGGCTAGGCCTCTATCTAGTTGAAACTACTATGCTTCTACCTCGGACATCCAGTCCGGACGCTTGAGCACTTCCCTCGGCTTGCTACCGTCGGGGGGGCCGATCAGGCCTTCCCGGTGCATCATATCCAGGATTCGGGCCGCGCGGCCGTACCCCAGCCGCAAGCGCCGCTGCAAGGTGGAAGTTGACGCTTTGCCCATCTCGAGCACCACCCGCACGGCGTCTTCGTACATCGGGTCCTTCTCGCCCGCGGCTTCCTCGGGATCCTCCCCCTCATCCTCTGACGGCGGAGCCACCAGGAAGGTCTGGTCGTATTCGGGCGCGGCCTGCTGTTTCCAGAAATCGACTACGCGGTTGATCTCGCTCTCGGTGACGAAAGCGCCGTGAACGCGCACCAGCCGCGACGAGCCGGGCGGCAGAAACAGCATGTCCCCGCGTCCCAGCAGATGCTCGGCGCCCATGACGTCCAGGATGGTTCGGGAATCGACCCGCGTGGCCACCCGGAAACTGATGCGGGCCGGGAAGTTCGCCTTGATCAGTCCGGTGATCACATCCACGCTGGGCCGCTGGGTGGCCAGGACCAGGTGCATGCCCACGGCCCGGGCCATCTGCGCCAGCCGGGTCACCGATTCCTCCACGTTGCGCCCTTCCAGCATCATCAGATCGGCCAGCTCGTCGATCAGGATCAGAATGTATGGCAAGGGGCGAAGGTCCTCGTCCCCGACGTCGTTCTCCTCAAACAGGTCGCGGGTCTCCTCCCTCAGCTTGCGGACTTTGCGGTTGAACTGATCGATGTTCCGTACTCCGTGCTCGGCCAGCAGCCGCAGGCGCCGCTCCATTTCCAGAACCGCGTTGCGCAGCGCGTTGGTGGCCTTCTTCGGGTCGGTGATCACCGGAGTGAGCAGGTGGGGAATACCCTCGTACAAGCCCAGCTCGAGACGTTTCGGATCCACCAGGATCAATCGCACCTCATCCGGCGTGGACTTGTACAGGATGGACATGATCATGGAGTTGATCATCACGCTCTTCCCGGACCCGGTCGATCCGGCGATCAGAAGGTGAGGCATCGAATCGAGCGCGGCGATCTTGATCCGTCCGCTGATGTCCTTGCCCAGCGGTATCGTCAGCCTTGAGGCGGAGTTGCAGAATTCGTCGGACTCCAGCACCTGGCGCAGGCTGATCAATTCGCGCTTCGAGTTCGGAACCTCGATGCCCACGGTAGGCTTGCCGGGAATGCGCTCGATCAGGATCGACTCGGCCTGCAATCCCAGACACAGGTCCTCGTTCAACGTGACGATGCGGCTGTACTTGATGCCCGCCTCGGGCTTGAACTCGAAGGTTGTGACCACCGGGCCGGGATTGATCTGGGCCACCGAGCCCAGCACCCCGAATTCCTCGAACTTCGACTTGATGCGGAGCGCGATGTCCTTGAGTTCCACTTCATCGTAGGAGTTGCGCGCCGCCGGTTCCGCCAGCAGGTCGGTGGAGGGAAGCCGGTAGACCGGCGCAGGGCTGTGGGAGACGGCCGCCGGCTCCGCACGGGGCGCCGGAACGGCCGGGGCCGGCCCGCGGTCCTCGAGCGGGCAGATCGGAATCTCCACGTCCCCGGCTTCCTCTTCCAGGGAGTCCTCGGGGATCCCGGCAACCAGGGCCGGAAGCGGCTCGGGCGCCGCACACACCGCGGGCTCCGCCTTGCGTCTGGGTTGTTTTCGCGACCCGGTTCGCAGCCGCAGTTTCCAGCGCGGCAGCCTCGCGAAGATCCGCTGGACGCGCTTCAGGCTGGAGAGAGTGAAAGTGGAAATCAGGTAAATCGAAATCGCCAGCCCGGTCAGTGTGGCCAGCCAGGAACCGGCGAAATTGAGCGCCGAGACCAGCCAGTCCGCCAGCAGAAGACCCAGCACTCCGCCGGCGGAAATCGTGCCGCCGTAGAACGTCCAGCGGGGGCCCAGCGAGATGGCCGCGGTCAGGCTCACCAGCAGGAGAACCACTCCGGCGACACGCACCGCGGGAGCTTCGATCGGCGTGGAGCGAATCCATCTCCAGGCCAGCAGCCAGGCCAGAACGGGCAGCAGGAAGCCGGCCGCCCCGAACACCTGCAGGGCAAGGTCCGCGAAGTAGGAGCCGGGATAGCCGATCAGATTCAGCGGGCGGGCGGACCCCGACGTGTTGGCGGAGACGTCCTGGGGATGGTAGGAAAACAGGCTCAACCAGCCCGCCAGGCCAAGGACGAGCAGGAGAAAGCCTATCAGTCCGTTAAGGCGTCTGTTCTCAGTCGGCGATAGAAGCTTCATCCCGCATTGCGGAAGAAAGCCAGAGCAAGCACTATTATGCCAAAAACAATGCGATAGTACACGAAAAACATCAGCGAGCGCTTCTGCAGGAAGCGCAGAAACCAGGCGATCACAATGAAGCCGGTCACGGCGCTGACGGCCACTCCCGCGACGAACGCCGTCTCCATGCCGGGGGCGATGCCGCCGTGCTTCATCAGGTCGTAGACAGCCTTCGCCGCCGCCGCCCCGATGGCCGGGGTGGAGAGCAGGAAGGAAAAGCGTGCCGCGGCATGCCGGTCCAGGTCGCGGAACAGGGCGGCGGTGATGGTGATTCCGCTGCGGGAGGTGCCGGGGACGATGGCCAGGGCCTGGGCCACTCCGACAATCACGGCGTCGGCCAGGTTCAATCCGGCGATGCCGCGAGTGCGGCGGCTGAAGCGGTCGGCCAGGGCGATCAAAAGGCCCACCCCTACCAGCATTCCGCCCATCAAAGTGGCGTTGCGCCACACCGTTTCAGCCTGTTTGCTGAAGAGCAGGCCGGCTACGCCGACCGGGATGGTGCCCAGCGCCATGAGCCATAGCAGGCCGCGGTTGCGCCGGAGGTCCGGGTTGTCGCCCCACTGAAAGCCGAAAGCCTGGCCGATGATCTGCACCCAGTCCTTGAAGAAGTAGACCAGCACCGCCAGCAGCGTGCCGATGTGCAGCGCGATATCGAAGGTAAGCTCCTCCGGCTTCCATCCGAGCAGCCAGGAGGTGAGGTACAGGTGAGCGGTGCTGCTGATCGGCAGAAATTCCGTGATCCCCTGCACGATCGCCAGGATGATTACTTGACCTAACGGCATGGGCGGACACGCGCGAGGCCGGGTGACAAGCGGCCTGCTGGAGGGCAGCATGCCGGGCAGCGGAGCGGAACGTTTGTGCCCGCTCGCGAGCACACCGACCGCGAACGTGCGCTACCAGCGGGACGCGGGCTGTGAAGATTGGCAGGGAAGGATGGCAGCAATGGCCATGGTAGCGAATTTCAATCTGAAACGGCAAAATCCGCGGCGGTCCTTCCCGTCAGTTAACGCACCGCCGGGCGCTACCGCTGTTCGGCCACGGCTTTCGCGATCCGCCAGAGCAGGGCGGTTCCCTCGGCAAGATTGCGGAGGGAAATGCGTTCGTTGTTGCCGTGCGAGCGGCTGTCGGTGTCCTCGCGCAGGAAGACCGGTGCGCCGTAGACCGCCATGCCTTTCTGCCGCAGAAACGCGCCGTCGGTCGCGCCTCGGGTCATATAAGGGATCACCGCCGCCCGCGGATACGTTTCGCGAATCGTCTGTTCCATGGCCCGGTACAACTCCGTGGTCAGGGAACTGGGCTCGGTGGCCGGCATCTCCTGGCCGCCGGCCGGCTGAATCTCCACCGAAGTGTCGCGCACGGCGTGGCGCAAGCGGGCCAGCACTTCCTCGCGGCTCTCGCCGGGCAGGCGCCGTACGTCCACTCGCGCCTCCGCCACATTCGGGATCACGTTGATCTTCACGCCCCCGCTGAGCATGGTGGGCGATATCGTGGTCCGCAGCACCGCGTCGATCTCCGGCTCCCTCCGCCGGATCTGGTTCGCCACGGCGCCGGCCGAGGCGGGCGAGTCCAGGCGGGGCACCAGCGGAGCCAGCCAGCGATATTCGGGAAGCCTGGCGATCTCCTGCAAATAGCGGCGCGTCGTGGTGTTCAGTTTCACGGGCTGATCCGCGTCCACGATGCGGGTAATGGCGCGCGCCAGGCGCACCACCGGGTTGTCGGGCCGGGGCAGGGAGCCGTGCCCCGCCGTTCCGCGCGCCGTCAGAATCACCCGGCTCGGGATCTTCTCGGCGGTCTGCACGTGGAATACGCGCTGCCCCCCCGCCGTCTCCATCGCAAACCCGCCTTCGTTGATGGCGAATTCGGCCTCGATCGCGGCGTAGGCGTTTTCGATCAGCCAGCGGATTCCCGTGGAGCCCGACTCCTCGTCCGCTTCGGCCAGCACGATCACGTCCCGGCGCAGCCGCACGCCGCGCCGCTTCAATTCCACCAGGACCGCCATCTCGGCCGCCAGAAGCGACTTGTCGTCCAGCGCCCCGCGCCCGTACAGCCGCCCGTCAATCACTTCGGCCGAAAACGGCCCGGCTTCCCACTGGGCCGGGTCCGCCGGCACCACGTCGCTGTGCGCCATCATCAGCAGCGGCCGCTCCTCGCCGCTGCCCGGCAGCCGGGCGACGAAGTTCAACCGCTCGGGGTCGCCGCCGAGCAGCTGGCAGGGTATGCCCTCGGCATCCGCGACCTGCTTCAGCCAGGCGGCCACCCGGGTTTCGTTCCCCGGCGGGTTGGTCGAATCGATCCGGATCAGAGCCTTCAGGTATTCCAGAGACCGCTCGGCCAGCAGCCTGTCGTCCTGGCCCAGCAAGGGAAAACAGAAGAGCGCGAGCACTCCCAAGACCCGCATGGTCTCAATCGTAGCCGATTTCCCCCGGTAAGGAACCTTGTACAGTGAGAATATGCTGCTGCCGTTGCTGCTGGCTCTTGCGGCTCCGGCCGAATGGGTGCCGGCCCGCTGGAACTCCACCGACCCGTCCACCCTGGACCTGGCGGCCCGCACGCCCGTCAACTGCCTGCTGGTCGGGTCGCCGGACGCGGTCTTCGCCGCCCGGGCGGCGGAGCGCGGCATCGCCACCCTGCTGGTGATCGAACCCGGCGGCGATCCGGCCGCGCTGGCCCGGAAGGCGGTTGCGGCCAACCTGACCGGGATCGTGCTGGAAGGCGATTTTCCCGAGGATACGGCCGCGCGGGTGCGCGACAGCCTGGCCGGATCGAAAGCCGTGCTGATCGAACTCCCGCCGCGGGTTCGTATGAAGCTGGGCAGTCCCGGCCCGGTGATCGGAACCTGCCAGGGAGTCTGGCCGGGCATCCAGGTGTTGGCCGGGGGAGCGCACAAGGCGGCGCCCACCGGCTCGCCCTGGATCGACACCAACTCCGGCTTCATCCGCGCGGTGCGGGCGTGGTCCGACGCCGCGGTCTGGATCGGCAACCGCCCGCCGCCCAGGACCGTCGTCACCGCGCAGCGCTACCTGCAGGTGATCTCCGACGCCGCCATGGCCGGCGCGCGCTGGGTGATCGCGCTGGATGACGACCTCCACCGCCGCCTGATGGCCCGCGACGGGGAAGCCGTGAAGACCTGGGAGAGCCTGGGACGGCACCTGAAGTATTACGAGGAGCACCGCGAACTGCGCGCCTACCTGCCTTACAGCCGCCTGGCACTGATCCAGGATCCCGCCGACGGCGGCATGCTCTCCGGCGGCATCATCGACATGCTGGCCGCCCGGCACATCCCGCTGCGTTCCCTGCCGCGACAACATCTGAAGGGCGATGCCCTGAAAGGCGCCAGCATGGCGATCAACGTCGACCCCTCGGCTCTGACGCCCGAGCAGCGCGAACTGGTGCGCGCCTTCACCCGGGGCGGCGGCACGCTCCTGAACGGGCCGCCCGGCTGGAAGTTCACTTCCGATCCCGAGCGCATCACCCTGGCGGAGAACGAAGTCGAGCGGCTCACCGATATCTGGCGCGACGTGAACTTCATGGTGGGCCGCAGGAACCTCGGCGCGCGCCTCTTCAACGTTTCCGGCATGCTCTCGACCCTGCTGGCCGGGCCGGAAGGCAAGCCCTTGCTGATCCACCTGGTCAACTACACCGGCTACCCGGTCGAGTCCGTCACCGTGCACCTGCCGGGAGAGTTTCACCGCGCGCGGCTGTTCGCTCCCGAAGGCGGTGAGCGCAGCCTGGAAGTGTACAAGACCGAGGACGGGTCGGGCATCGACCTGGACCGCATTTCCGTCTGCGCGACTCTGAAGATAGACTGAGAGCATATGACTCGCAGAGAGTGGCTGTTACTGGGTGGCGCGTCGGTCCTCAGAGCCGCGCCGCAGGCTCCTTCGGCGCCCGTGGCGGTCGGGCGCTGCGCGTCCTACGGCGATGACCTCGCCGCCGCTCTGGGCGATCTCTTCCGGCAGCTCGGAGGCATCGAACGGCTGGTGCGCGGGAAGACCGTGACCGTCAAGCTCAATCTCACCGGCAGCCCCGGCCTGCGCTTTCAGGGGCGGCCGCTGGGCGTCACTCACTACACCCATCCCAGGCTGGCCGCGGCGGCCGCGCACCTGTTCGGCAAGGCCGGGGCGCGCCGCATACGCTTCGTCGAAAGCTGCTGGGCCAGCGGAGGGCCCCTGGAGGAATACCTGCTCGATTCCGGCTGGAACGTGCGGGCGCTTTCCTCCGCCGCCGCCGGCATCGAGTTCGAGAACACCAACAACCTGGGCAAAGGCAAGCGCTACGCGCGGCTGAAGGTGCCGTCCGGCGGGTACATCTATCCGGCCTACGACCTGAACCACGCTTACCAGGACACCGACGTTTTCGTCAGCCTGGCCAAGATCAAGAACCACGAGACCTGCGGCATCACGCTCTCGCTCAAGAACTGTTTCGGCAACACCCCGGCCTCCATCTACGGGGACGATGCCGGGCGCGACGAGCCCAACGAAAGCCCGGGCAAGGGCCGCGTGGAGGTGTTCCACATGGGCAAGCGCGCGCCCTCGCGCAGCGCGCCCCAGGAGTTGGATCCGGCCTCCCGCCGCGAGCCGGGCTTCCGGGTCCCGCGCATCGTGGCGGACCTGGTTTCGGCCCGCCCGGTGGACCTGGCGATTCTGGACGGGATCGAAACCGTGACCGGAGGCGAGGGCCCCTGGATCGAGGGCCTGCGCCTGGTGAAGCCCGGGCTGCTGATCGCCGGCCTCAACCCGGTGAGCACCGACGCGGTAGCGGCCACCGTGATGGGATACGATCCACGGGCTCCGCGCGGCGTGCCGCCCTTCCGCACCTGCGACAACACCCTGCTGCTGGCCGAGGCGCACGGAGTGGGCTCGGCTGACCTGAAGCGCATCGAGGTGCGCGGGCTCTCCCTCGCCGAGGCCCGCTTCCCCTTCGAACGGTAAGGTCCGCATGCCCGACAAGGTCCCCTACGAAGAGCGCCGGGTGGAATCCTGGGAGGAATTCCTCCGCCTGATCACCGACTCGCCCTATTCGAACTGGGCCTTCCGCGGGCACTGCGACCAGCGCTGGCCCCTGTTCAGCGCGCTGTCGCGATACCTGCGCAGCTTCCGCATCGACCCGCGCGCCTGGTCCGGGCAGGAGGAGCGAATCCTGCGGATCTTCAAGCGCAAGGCCCACCAGTTCCTCACCCACCACCCGGACCCCGGCGACGATCTCCAGTGGCTGGCCCTCATGCAGCACCATGGGGCGCCCACCCGCCTGATCGATTTCACCTGGTCCCCCTACGTGGCGGTCTTCTTCGCCCTCGAGCGGGCCACCGGGGAAGCGGCCGTCTGGGCGCTCAACTCGCGCCAGATCACCGCCCAGGCGCCCGATGCCAGCGGCACGCACGTCCGCATCGATCCCCGGGAACCGGGCCACTTCCGCGAGTTCTTCCTGAAGGGCGACCTGCCCTTCGTGTGGAACGGCGAGCCGCAGACCATGAACCGCCGGCTCATCGCCCAGTCGGG
>JADZAF010000251.1 GCA_020852755.1 Bryobacterales bacterium | reverse complement strand
GCGGCCTCGTAGCCCTCGTCCTGGGGGCCAATCAGCTGGCCGCGCAGTTGCGCCCGCAACTCTCCCAGATCCGCTTCCATCTTCAACCCTCCCTCTCTGCTGTGATTATGTGACAGCGCCAGAGGGGGCTGGCAATACCTTCTGCAAGGGATGCCTGTGAGCTTTCACACCGCCTGAGTTTCGGTGACAGGCTACATAACCCCCAAACTCCCAGGCTCGGGTCATGGAGCCTGTCACCGGAATTCACCCTTTCCCCGGCTTGCAGGCCGCCGGCCTGCCCGACAACAATGGTCACTGGGCGCCGTCCGAAACCATGGAGAAGCCGTGACTCGAAGAGACCTCCTGCGCACTACGCTCGCCGCGCCGTTCCTGCGCCTCCCGCTGCGCGGCGCCGCCCGCCGCACCAACGTGGTCATGTTTATGACCGACGATCACGGGGCCTGGGCGCTGGGCGCTTACGGCTGCGGTGAAATGCACACGCCGAACATCGACCGCCTGGCCGCCGGCGGAGCCCGCTTCACCCGCGCCTACGCCTGCACTCCGGTCTGCTCTCCCAGCCGCCTGACCTACATGACCTCCAAGATCCCTTCACAGCACGGCGTGCAGGACTGGCTGCGGCCCGCGGACAGCTTCGGCGAGCGCAGCCGGCGCTGGCTGGAAGGGCACCTCACCTATTCCGAAGTGCTGGCCCGCGGCGGCTACACCCTGGGCATGTGCGGGAAATGGCACATGGGCGAAGACGAGAAGGCCCAGGCGGGATTCACGTACTGGGCAACCGTGCCGGGAGGAGGCGGCCCGTATCGCGATCCCGAATTCGTCACCAACGGGGTGCGCGCCAGGCTGCCCGGCTACAAAACCGACCTGGTGACCGGCTGCGCGCTCGAGTTCCTCGAAACGCAGCGCAACAGCCGCGCCCCTTTCTACCTGCTGGTGCCCTTCTACGCCCCGCACACGCCCTACGATTACCAGCCCGAGGAGTACCGCCGCTGGTACGACGGCTGCCGCTTCTCGTGCTATCCCACACCGCCCCCGCACCCCTGGCAGAACAAGGGCCTGCGCTCGCACCACGGCAACCGCGCCAGCATGCACGCCTATTCGGCGCTCATCAGCGGCGTGGACCACAACGTCGGGCGCGTGCTGCGGAAGCTCGAGGAACTCGGAGTCCGCGAGGACACCCTGGTGGTCTTCACCGCCGACCAGGGCTGGAACGCCGGCCATCACGGCGTGTGGGGCAAGGGCAACGGCACCTGGCCGTTCAACATGTACGAGGAATCGCTGCGCGTGCCGCTCATCTGGAACCACCCCGGAAGCATCCGCGCGGGCGCCGTCATCGACGCCATGGTCTCTTCCTACGACTATTTCCCCGCCATCCTCGAGTACCTCGGCATCACGCCTCCGCCCGGCCCCGCCCGCGTCGGCCGCAGCTACGCCGGTTTCCTGCGCGGCGCCCCTCCGCGCTGGCGAAACCGCCTGTACTTCGAGTACGCCCACGCCCGCGCTGTGCGCACCGGGAACCTCAAGTACATCCAGCGAACCAGGGAGTGGCCCAGCGAGCTGTACGATCTGGAAGCCGACCCCGGCGAGACCGCCAACGTGATCGATTCCCCCCAACACGCCCGCCAGCTCCGCGCGCTGCGCGACGACCTGCGCCGCTTCTTCGACCGCGCCGGCGCTCCCCCGCTCGAGGACTGGCGTCAAACCACCCGGCAGGAGCTGACCGCGTACGGCCGGTAGAGGTTCACGCCGATCATCCTCCCGGTACGGCTCCGCCTCGCGCGCCGGGAACCCGGGGGGAGCCAGGGACAGACGGGATGTAAGCGCGGAACCCTTCAGCGGAACTGGTAGTACAGCCCCACCGCGAAGCGCCCGTAAGTCTCCCCTCCGGTGAAGATCTTGAACTCCGGCCGCACCCCGAGCCCGCCGCGGATCGGAAACCGGAAGCCCCCGCCTGCGTTGAAGGCGAAATGCGTGTCGCTGTAGTCCTGCGAGTAACTCGTCCCCAGGCGCTCGTTGGTGCTGTTGAAGCGGGAATGATTCAAGCCCAGGCCGAAAGCCGCGTAGGGCACGAACTTCCAGGTCTGAAGGGGAAACTGCACGTGCAGCCCCGCGTTCACGTCCCAGACGCTCGAATCGCGAATTTGAAAAGACGGTGAATACCAGGAAGGCGGGTTGAAGGGCCGGTTCCCCATGCCGAAACGAGAGAACTCCACTACCGGCATCAGGTGCCGCGAGGTCGCAATCCCCAGGCTGCCGCCGTACGCCGCATGCGTGCCCGGCCCGGCGGCGGCGCCGATGAAGCCAGCCACCTCGGCCTCCTGCGCGGCCAGCGCCGCGGGAAAGAGCAGCAAAGCAATAAAACGCATTTCACGTTTATTGTAGCGGTCTGTAAGCCACGAATGCGAAACGCCGGCTGTCCGGCGACCAGGAATTGACGTTGATGGTGCCCTGTCCCCCGAACAGGCGCGCCGCCACCCGCGGCTCACCCCTCCCGCTCGCGGGAAGCATGCGCAGCAGCACGTCGCGGTTGGCCGGATGACCCTGCGTGCCCTTCTCGTAGGAAAGAAAAACAATCCACCGGCCGTCGGGCGAGGGGTGCGGGAACCAATCCTCGTAACCGTCGGCGGTGATGCGCTCGGCCGCCCGGTCGCCCGCACCGGCGCCCTCCGCCGGGATCCGCCAGATGTCCCAGCTTCCGCCGCGGTCCGAGTTGAAGTAGATCCATTTGCCGTCCGCCGAATAGTCCGGCCCGTCGTCGTACCCGGGACTCACCGTCAGGCGCTTCTCCTCCCCGCCTTCCACCGGGATCGCGTAGAGGTCGAAATTGCCCTCCCGCCGCGCGCAGTACACCAGCGTCCTCCCGTCCGGCGACCAGCCGTGATAGTAGCTGGGCGTCTGCCGGGTCACCTGGCGCGGCTCGCCTCCCCCGGAAGGCAGCACGAAGATGTGCCCCGCGGAGATCGCGAACCACTTGCCGTCCGGCGAAATGCCGTGGTCGTTGTTGATGCGGTCCACCCCGCCCGCGGGGACCTGCCTGGGCTCCCCGCCGCTCACCGGCAGGCGCCACAGCTTCCCTTCCGAATTCAGCAGCAGGTAGCTGCCGTCCGGTGACCAGTTGGGCGCCTCGAACAGGCGCGGCGCGGAGTAGATTACCCGCTGCGACTGCCCGTCCGCTTCCATCAGCGTGATGTGGCTCGAAACCGGCGGGCGCGGCTGCGCGAAAAGCGGGAGAGCCGTGGCGAGAAAGGCGGCGTACCTCATCGGCGGGATCTGCTACATTCTATCCCATGCCGACTGGATCCCATCGCCACCGGCTTCGACTGGCCTGCCTGGCCGCACTGCTGTTGTGCGCCGCCTGGCTGCGCGATCGCCCCGGCGCCGCCCGCGTCAAAGCCGCCCAGGCCGCCGATCCGGACGTCATCTGGAGCCTCGGGGTGCTGGACAATGCCTCCGACGAATTCGCGCTGGGCAGCGCCGGGACGCTGGCGTATGACGTTGCGTCGTCCTCGCCGGCGAAAGACTGGCGCGCCCGCCAGACCGCGGCCGATCAGAACCCGCCCGTCTATCGCGTGCGCTTCCGTATGAACGCCGCCCCCGCCGTGCTGCACCTGGATTGCCTCTACCCCGGCATCGCGCCCCAGGCCCTGGAACTCTCGGTCAACGGCAGGCGCGGCTTCTTCCGCGTCCGTCCCCAGGCGGCCCGCGACCTCGACGAGCGCCAGGCCAACAGCATCACCAGCACCCGCCAGGCCTTCCGCATCCCGCTCGCCTCCGCGCTGCTGCGCGCCGGGGATAACGAAATCGGCCTGGCCTTTCCGGGTGACGGCGGCGCCCTCGAATATGACGCCCTCTCTCTCCGCCGCGCCGCCGCCGAGCCCCCCGAACTCGCCGCCTCGGTCGAGCCCACCATCTTCTATCGCCGCAGAGGCACCCAGCTTACCGAACTCACCGAGGTCACCCTGACGCACCGCGGCCCGCTCGGCAAAGCGGCCCTGGTTTTGAAAGCCGGCCCGCACCTGCTCCGCGGGGACCTGCCCGAAGACGGTTACGATTTCGGCGAGCGCTCCGCTGAACTGGAGGTCCCCGCCCTCGCGGCCCCCGCGCCCTACTCGCTGGAAGTGACCGCCGGCGAGTCCCACCGCTTCCAGGGAGAGTTCCGGCCCGAGAAGCGCTGGCGCATCTTCGCCGGCCTCAAGATCCACAACGACATCGGCTACACCGACCTCCAGCAGCATGTGCAGGAACTGGACAACCGCAACACCGACGGCGTCCTCCAACTCCTGGCCCGCTTCCCCTTTTACAAGTTCAATCTCGAAACCGGATGGCTGGTCGAAAATTACGTCAACTCGCGCGAGCCCTCGCGCGTGAAACAGCTGATGGCTTATGCCGCCGCCGGCCGCATCGGCATCAACGCCCTGTATCTGAACCTGATGACCGGCCTGTGCACCGGCGAGGAGATGTACCGTTCCCTGTATTACTCCAAAAGCCTCCAGCGCAAACACGCCGTCCCCCTCCGCTTCGCCTGCCTGACCGACGCGCCCTCGCACACCGCCTTCGTCCCGGCGCTGCTCTCCGACGCGGGCGTGGCGGGCTTCGCCATCGGCAGCAACCAGACCCGCGCCCCGCTGCTCCAGAACAGCAGCCTGAACGAGGAGTCGCCCTTCTGGTGGGAGGGCGTGAACGGCCGCCGCGTGCTGGCCTGGTACGCGCGCTCCTACCTCCAGCTGCACCGCCTGGTCGGCGAGAACCCATCCGTCGAGGTCCTGCGCCGCAGCGTTCCCCAGTTCCTGGCCCGCTACCGCCGCGAAGGCTATCCCGTGGATGCCGTCCTGCTCTACGGCCTCTATACCGACAACGCCGACCTGCGCGGCGGCGAGGCCGAAGTCCTCAAGGACTGGAACCAGGCGTTCGCCTTCCCCTCCATCACCCCGGCTACCGACGCCGACTACTACGCCTACCTTTCCGAACGCTTCAAGGACAAGCTGCCCGTCTACAAGGGTGACGGCGGCGCCTACTGGGAGGACGGCGCGGCCTCCACCGCGGCTGAAACCATCCTGAACCGCGCCAGCCAGGTAATGCTGCCCCAGGCCGAATCGGCCGCCGCTTTCGCCACCCTGTTCCACCCCGCGGAGATCTATCCCGCCGCGGAGTTCCAGTCCGCCTGGAAGAACCTGCTGTTCTACGACGAGCACACCTGGGGCGCTCACAGCTCCGTCTCCCAGCCCGGCCGCGGCTTCGTCACCGAGCAGTGGGACTACAAGCGGGCCTACGCGTGGCGCGCGCACTGGGCCGCCAAGGACCTGCTGCTGCGCTCGCTCAACCGGCTGGTTCAAAACATCAGCATTGACGGGCCCACCTTCTTCGTCTTCAACCCGGACGTCTGGCCGCGCACCGGGCCCGTGGACGTCGAACTCGGCCTGAACCAGGAGTTGATCGACCCGCGCACCGGCGCTCCCGTTTCTTTCGCTGTTCTAAGCGAGAAGGACAACTACCGCGTCGCCCGCTTCCTGGCCGATCAGGTCCCCGGCCTCGGCTATCGCGCCTACGCCGTTCGCACCTCGGCCGCCGTGCCCGCCCCGGCCGTGCCCGCCGGGCCGCCCGCCTGGGAGGCGGAATCGCGCTACTACCGCCTGGTCCTCGACCCCGCCACCGGCGCCATCTCCCGCCTGATCGATAAGGAGCTCGGCCGCGACCTGGCCGATCGCGAAGCGCCCTACCGCATCAACGAGCTGCTCTACGTCTCCGGCGGCGAGCGCTCCCGCATCCTCCAGGACCTGGCCACGCTCAAGCCCGCGCAGCTGGACGTGACCGGGCAGTTCAACCCCGAGATCGCCGTCAACCAGCCCGCGCCTTTCGGACGCCGGGTGGTCGTCCGCGCGCAGGCCCGCAACGTGCCGGAGATCGAGACCGAAATCCTGCTCTACGACTCCATCAAGCGCGTGGACATCGTCAACCGCATCCGCAAGGACGAAACCCGCGCCAAGGAGGCGGTCTACTTCGCCTTCCCCTTCAAGGTCTCCCCGCCCGAGCTGCTCTACCAGGTGCAGAACACCTGGGTGCGGCCCAACCGGGACCAGCTGCCCGGCGCCGGGCGCGAATGGTTCACCACCCAGAACGTGGCCGTGGCCCGCGACGCCGGCGCCGCCATCGCCTGGGCCACCCCCGACGCCCCTCTCATCACCCTCACCGATATCAATCGCGGGCTGTGGCTGAAGCACCTGGAGGTGAACAACGGCCACATCTTCTCCTACGCGATGAACAACTACTGGTTCACCAACTACAAGGCGGAGCAGGGCGGCCGGTTCACCTTCCGCTACTCCATCACCAGCGGCCGCGCCTTGGACGGCGCTGCCCTGGCCCGCTTCGACGCCGAGACCCGCTCGCCCCTGGCGGGGTACGACTACTTCAACACTGGCAACGTGCGCCTGAAGCCCGTCAGAACCCGCCTCCCGGCCGCCGCCGGCTCGTTTCTGGAAATTGACGCCCCGAACGCCCGCCTGACGGCCTTCAAACAAGCCGAAGACGGACGCGGCTGGATCCTCCGCCTCCGCGAAACCTCCGGCCGGGGAGGCATCGCCCGTCTCCGCTCGCCCCTGTTCCCCCTCGCCGCCGCCTGGCTCGCCAGCGGCGTCGAAGACGACAAATCGCCTCTTGCTCCGAAACAAGGCACGCTGGAAATCCCTCTGACCCCGGACGAGTTCACCACTGTGCGGCTCTTGTTCGGCACGGTCCCGCGGGGCACAACCGCGAACTGACGGACCTGTCCCTCATGAAGGAATCCGCCGGTTCCCCGGTTCGCGGTCCTATGCCCGACGTCTGGTGGCTATCCGGATAGTGATGAAGGCTGTTCTCGGAACCGTCTACCGCGTCTTCGCCTTGCGGTCCCGCGAGAGAATATCCCGGATTGCGTAGATCCTCCGGTCCTGGCTCTCGAAGTACGTCCGGATCATGACCTCCCCCATCAACCCCGTGCTGAACATCATGAGTCCGGTCACCAGCAGCAGCGCTCCCGCCAGCATCAGCGGGCCGTGCTCCACTATGATCGAGTACCCCAGCAGCTTCTTCACCGCCAGGTAGCCCAGGATCCCGCCCCCCAGAGTCGTCCCCGCCAGCCCGATCGCTCCAAAGAAGTGCATCGGCCGCGTGAAGTAGTTCAGCAGAAACTTGATCGTCAGGATGTCGAACAGTACCCGGAAGGTCCGGCCCAGGCCGTAATGCGATCCCCCGCTGGCCCGCGGCGTGTTCTGGATCGGCACTTCCGCCACCCGCGCCCCGTAGAAGCTCGCCAGCGCCGGGATGAAGCGGTGCAGCTCGCCGTACAGCCGCACGTCCTTCAGAATCTCCGCCCGGTAGGCCTTGAACGTCGTCCCGAAGTCCCGCAGCTCGATCCCCGAAGCCCTGGCCATCAGCCAGTTTGCCACCCGCGACGGCAGCCGCCGCGTAATCGCGTTGTCCAGCCGCTGTTTCCGCCACCCGCTGGCGATGTCATAGCCCTGCTCGATCTTCTCCAGCAGGGCCGGAATGTCCTCCGGGGCGTGCTGCAGGTCCCCGTCCATGGCCACGATCACCTCGCCCCGGGCCTCGTGGAATCCGGCCGAAAGCGCCGCCGTCTGCCCGAAATTCCGGCGCAGCCGGATCACCTTCAAGTGCCCGTCCGTCTCCACCAAATTGGCCAGCAGCTCGAAACTGCGGTCCGTCGAGGCGTCGTCCACGAACAGGATCTCATACGGCTGCCCCAGCGCTTCCAGAACCGCCGTCAGCCGGTCGTACAGCGGCAGGATCGACGGTTCCTCGTTGTGCACCGGGATGACGACCGACAGCATTTGTGCCTAATCCGCCAGTTTATCACCCCCCGGCCCGGCCCACCGCGCCGCGGCCGGTACTTTTCGCCCCTCTCGCCGAATTGACACCGTAAGTCATTCAGAGTACAAACAAGTGTTATGGACGGCATGCGCTTGTTAGCCATTCTGCTGTCTCTCGCCCTGGCTCTGCAGGGCGGCGCCGGCGTGGCCGTGATCGGATCCCTCACCACCTACGGAGACGTTCGCCTCGACTCCGCGCGGGCGGCCCAGGGCTCCACGGTCTTCGACGGCCAGACCATTTCCACCAGCGCTCGCGGCGAAGCCCTCGTCGCCCTCAGCGACGAAACCCGCGTCTCGCTCGGCCGCGGCAGCCGGGCCAGGCTCGGCGCGGCTTCCGTCGTGCTCGAGCAGGGCGCGGCCCGCTTCGTAACCGCCGGATCTTCGGCTGCCAAACTCTTCGCCCGGGACCTGAGGCTGGAACCCCTCTCCGGCCCGGCCACCCTGGAAGCCTCCTTCAAGGAGCGCGGCCGCGTCAACGTGGCCGTCATGGCCGGCGGGGTGCGGGTCACCGATCCCAACGGAGCCGCCCTCGGCACCATCCATGCCGGCGAGGCGCTGCTCTTCGGCCTGGCCGCCCAGGAACAGGCGCAGGAGCAGCAGCCCCGCCCCCGCAGCGGCGGCGAGGCCCCGGGCACGGGCGCCAAGACCCAGCCGCCTCCTCCTCCGCCCGGCGCTAAGAAGCCGGCCGCTACCGGAGGCAGCCGGGCGCCGCTCTACATCCTAATCGGCGCCGGCGCGGCGGGCGCCGGTATCGCCGTGGCGCTCTCCCAAAGCCGCGGCAGCTAACCTAATATATGTTCTCTCCCTTCCCAACCTGCCGGCTGCTGTGGCTGGCGGCGCTCATCTCCCTCCCGGCCGGGAGCCAGACCCTCACCCCCGCCCAGCAGGCCAAGGCCGCCTTCGATAAGGTGGACTCTTCCGCCCTCCCCGCCCTCCAGGACACCATGATGTGCATGCAGGCCCACGCCGCCCTGCTGCCCCAGGTACCCGCCGGAGAGCGCTACCTGGTCCACTACCGCCGCGGCTACTGCGCCCTGATGGGCGCTTCCGTCACCCGCGACCCGGCGGAGTACGCCGAAGCCGCCCGCGAGTTCGCCTCCGCCATCCAGACCTGGCCCGGCCGCGCCCCGCAGGCCGTTTCCTCGGGACTGCGCGTCCTTAACGCCATCGCCGTGGCGGGCGCCGGGCGCGGCGCGCTCGCCGCCGAGGCGGTTGCCGAGTTGGACGCCGTTGTCCAGCAGCCCGACTGCTCCGCCACGGCCGTCATGCAGCCCGCCTTTTGCCAGGAGCTCACCGAGCTCGCCCGCCTCTGGCTGGGCTGGAACGCCCTTCAGGCCGGCAAGCTCAACGACGCCGCCAAACTGGCCGCCGCCGTGCCCTCCTCCCCCTGGATGGCCTGGATCGCAGGACGCCAGGCCTGGGTCGAGCGCCGCTGGCCCGAAGCCCTCGGCCTGATGGACAAGGCCGTCCAGGCCTGGGAGGCGGCCGAGAAATCCCGGACGCCCCGCACCGCCGACCTGCTCGGCCCCCGCCCCGACCTGGGGCGCATGTACCTGGAACTGGCTACCGCCTACTACCGCTCCGACCAGCACGCCGGCGTCATCGCGGCCCACGAGGCTGCCGTCAAGCGCGGAGCCGGCGACGCCTACGGCTTCTTCATGCGCGCCCGCGCCCGCGAGGCCACCGGCCAGACCGCCGCCGCCCTGGAAGACTATCAGCGCGCCGCTACCCTGGCCGCTTCCAACAAGGACGACTCCTGGGCCGTCGGCCAGGCCCACTACTACCGCGGTCTCCTGCTCTACGGCCGCCGCAGCTACAAGCAGGCCCAGGCGGAATTCATCCAGGCGCCCAAAGCCGGCCTGGGCGATATCCCCGGCGCCGAAGTCAACGCCTGGGCAACCCTGTCCGCCGTCGCCGCGGGCGACTGCTCCAAGGCCCCGGAACTGCTCGACCTCTCCGTCAAGCCCGCCTCGAAGCTCTTCCCGGCCGCCGACGCCCAGTCTCTGGCCGCCGCCTGCCAGTTGAAGCAGGCCCTCACCCTCGACCAGTTGCTCGAATTCGAGCAGAAGCTCGGCTCCAAGCTCGACGCGGCCCAGATGCGGCAGTTGCGCAGCCGGGTCGCCGACGCCTACTCCGCCCAGGGAGTCGCCGCCGAGGACCGCAAGGACACCTACGCCGCCGTCATTGCCTATCGCAAGGCGCTCGAATGGGATCCCTCCAGCAGCAAGGCGCGCTTCAACCTCGGCGCCATCTACCTGGAGGACCGCAAGTACGACCTCGCCGAGGGCCAGTATCGCGCCCTTACCCAGTCGCACCCCGACGACTTCGAGGCCCACTACTGGCTGGCCGAGTCGATCCTGGCCCAGCCCCTCAACCCCACCCGGAAAAGCGAGGCCTGCGAACTCCTGAAACGCTCCCTGGCCGTCTCCGACCCCGGGAAACGCGACCAGTTCAAGCAGACCTTCAGCTCCGTCGGCTGCCGCTGATCCCCCCACCCTGCGTTTGTTGCGGCGCACGCTGCAGCGTGCAGGAGCGGCACTTCTGCCGCCGTTCTCCTATTCAGCCCACTCCGCCACGAAGATATTGAACTCGTACCGGCTTTTGGCCCCCCGGTCCGAGCAGAACACCACCTTCCGCCCGTCCGGCGAAAACTCCGGAAACGACGTGAACCCGCCGAAATTCGTCACCTGCTCCAGTCCCGTCCCGTCCGTGTTGATCACGTACAACTCGAACATCCGGCTGTCGCAGGCATGCCTGTTCGACGCGAACAGGATCCGCTTCCCGTCCGGCGTGAACGTGGGCGCGAAACTCGCGCACCCGAAATTCGTGATCCGCCGCGCGTTGCGCCCGTCCCCGTCCGCCACCACCAGTTCCATCTTCATCGGCGCCGTCAGGTTCTGCGCCAGCAGCTCCTTGTACCTGGTCCGCGCCGCCTCGTCCGGAAACGCGCTCGACCGCCACACCAGCTTCTTCCCGTCCCGCGAGTACACCGCCCCGCCGTCGTAGCCCGGCTCGCGCGTGATCCGCCTCTTCCTCCCCCCGCCCGAATCCATCACCCACAGGTCCAGGTCCCCGGACGCCATCGACGTGTACACGATCCGCCCCGTCTTCCAGTTCACCGTGGCTTCCGCGTCGTATCCCGGCGCCTCCGTCAGCTTTTTCAGCATCTTGCCCCGGTCGTCCGCCAGGAAGATGTCGTACCCCGGCGAGACCGCCCATACGTACCCCTTGCTGGTGTCCGGCCGCGGCGGGCACTCCGCCCCGGCCTCGTGCGTCGAGGCGTACAGGATCCGCTTGCCGTCCCCCAGAAAATACCCGCACGTCGTGCGCCCCTTGCCTGTCGAAATCAGCCGCACGTCCGAGCCGTCCGCGTTCATCACGAAGATCTGGTCGCACGCGTACGGCGGCCGCGTCGACTGGAATACCAGCCGCTTTCCATCCGGCGACCAGTACGCCTCCGCGTTCTGCCCTCCGCGGGTCAGCTGCCGGATCTCGCTCAATCTGGGTGTCTGGGCCCCGCCCAGCACCGCGGCTGCCGCTGCTAACGCAATGAGTCTCATGGCAATCCGGTTCGCCTCATCATAGCGTGGCGCGCCCTTCCTTTATACTTGCGGATGTGTATCGCCTCATCCTGCTCTTCCTGCCCGCTCTGCTCGCCGCCGGGCCGCCCCCCGCCTTCATCCCCCGCGCCGTCGCTTCCGATCTCAAGGGCGGCTACCAGGTGGTTCCGGCCGACCTCAACCGCGACGGCAAAATCGACCTCATCGCCGTCGCCCAGAGCCTCTCCGAGCTGGTCTGGTTCGAGAACCCCTCCTGGCAGCGGCACGTCATCGCCGGCGGCCTGCGCCGCATGGTCAACGCCGCCGCCTGGGACTCCGACGGCGACGGCATCCCCGAACTCGTCCTGGCCCACGAATTCTCCAACGTCGCCAAAAACAGCCTCGGGATCGTCTCCGTGCTCCATCACAACGGCGACCCGCGTGCTCCCTGGAGCATCCGTGAGATCGACCGCCTCACCACCGCCCACCGCCTGCGCTGGGCCGACCTCGAGGGCCGCGGCCGCAAGGTGGCCGTCAACGCCCCGCTCACCGGCGCCGCCGCCGAAGCCCCCGGTTTCAAATCCCCCGTCCCGCTCGTCTTCTACCGTCCCGGAGAGTGGAAGCGCGAATCGATCGGCGAGGAAACCCAGGGGGTAATGCACGGCATCGAAGTCTTCGATTGGGACGACGACCGCCGCGACGAGATCCTCGCCGCCAGCTTCGAGGGCATCCACCTCTACGATCTCGGCAGGGACGGCCGCTGGCGCCGCACCCTCCTGGCCCCCGGCAGCCCCGCGCCCTGGCCCCGCAGCGGAGCCAGCGACGTCACCGTCGGCAAGCTCGGCCGGCGCCGCTTCCTCGCCTCCATCGAGCCCTGGCACGGCAACCAGATCGCCGTCTACCGCCTCGAAGGCCGGACCTGGCGGCGGCAGGTGATCGAGGATTCCTTCGTGGATGGCCACACCGTGGCCGCCGCCGACCTGGATGGCGACGGCCGCGACGAGATCGTCGCCGGCTACCGCGGCAAGGGCCGCAGCGTCTATATCTACGCCGCCCGCGACCGCAGCGGCGAGCGCTGGGACCGCCGCCCCCTGGACGAAGGCGGCATGGGAGCCGCTTCCTGCGCCGTCGTGGACCTCAACGGCGACCGCCGCCCCGATATCGCCTGCATCGGCTCGCCCGAGTTGAAGTGGTACGAAAACAAACCGGGAGCCAGATGAGTCCGCCCCAGCAGCCCCCTCTGCTCCCGGTCCTTTCTCCCTACCGGATCACCCGTTGAGTGTCCACCCCGGGCGGTACTTCCTCCTGAGGTAGTCGTTCGCCTCCGCCGCGTTCGTCACCCGCCCGCTCGCCGGGTCGTACTCCAGCCGCTTGCCGGCCTGGTGCGCCACCAGCCCCAGCAGCATCTGCTCCATCATCGTCCCCGAGTAATCGAAGTCGCAGTGCGTCTTGCTGCTGGTGCCCAGCGCCAGGTTGTTCCTCCGGCCCTTGCAGGCCTCCAGCCACTCGATCTGGAAGATGTCGCCGCGCGGCGGCCGCCCGCTCTGCTCGGCCTGCAGCATCTGGTCCACCGTGGGGTTCGGAAGCCCCAGCCCCGCCGGCACGTTGCCCTCCAGGAATTGGACCGCCGGGAACCCGTCCGCCTGCGGCTCCGCGCTCGGCATGGCCGTGAAGCCCGGCGGCAGCGGAGGCCGCTGCTGCCCGCCCCGCCCAGCCTGCGCCCGCTGCGGGCGCCGCGCCGGCGCGGCCGCCTGCGTCGGCTGTCCCACGCCGCCCACCAGCGGCAGAAGCTCCGACGGGCTGCGGCGCTTGTAGTACGTCAGGTCGCCGTCGTCGTTGTTGGGAATAATCACCCGGGTGGTGAAATCGGCCAGGATGGTCCCCTTGGTCCCTTCGAAAATGGCCCCGTTCCCGATCCGGTTCACATCCAGGTAATTCCGCGGCGACTCCGGCTTCAGCCCGCCCTGGTACCACATCACCGTGATCGGGCCCCGCCAGCTGTTCCCCGGGTGCTCGAAGATGGCCTTCAGCTTCACCGGCGTGATGTCCGGATT
>JADZAF010000250.1 GCA_020852755.1 Bryobacterales bacterium | reverse complement strand
CGCGCCGACGGCAGCTACCTGATTCCCATGCGCCAGCCCTACAGCGGTTTCGCCAGGACCCTGTTGGAGCGGCAGCGCTACCCGGACCTGCGGGTCTACCCCGGCGGCCCTCCCAAGCGGCCCTACGACGTCACCGCCCACACGCTGCCGCTGCTGATGGGCGTTCGCGTCGAACCGGTGGACGCCATCCCGCCCCTGGGGCCCCGGCCCCCTGCCAGGCCGCTTTCAGGCAGCGACACCGATTCCTGGCTGGAGGTGAACCGCGCCTGGGCCGCGGGCGGCGCTGTCTGGCGCGACATGGCCAGCGGCGACTTCTCCCTGACTGCGCGGCCGGGATGGAAGCGCATCGCCCGGCCGCGCATCGGCCTCTACAAGGGCTTCGTGCCCAATATGGACGAGGGCTGGACGCGCTGGCTGCTGGAGAAGTTCGGTTTCGCCTATTCGAGCGTGGGGAACCGCGAGATCCGCGGCGGGATCAAAGGCCGGTACGATGTTCTGATCTTCGCCGATCAGTCCGCCTCCGGCATCGAGAACGGCTACCGGCAGGGGTCCATGCCCGAGGAGTACACCGGCGGCCTGGGCGAGCCCGGCGCGGCCGCCCTACGCGACTTCGCTGCCGGCGGCGGAAGCCTCATCTTCCTCAACCGGGCCTGCGGCTACGCGGCCGGGCAGTTGGGCATCGAGGCCAAGGACGTGGTGCGCAACCTTTCCAGCCAGCAGTTCTACGTGCCCGGCTCGCTGCTGAGAGTGCGACTCAAGCGAGGCCATCCGCTTGCCCTGGGCCTTCCCGGGGAAATCACCGTGTGGGCCGAGCACAGTCCGGCCTGGGAGCCTTCGGCCGCTTCCCTGGCGGAGTACGCTCCTACCAGCGTGCTGGCGTCGGGCTGGCTGCTCGGAGAGCAGCACATCGCGGGCAAGAGCGCGCTGATGGCGGCTCCTTTCGGGAAAGGGAAGGTCGTGCTGTTCGGGATGCGTCCCCAGTACCGGGCCCAGAGCTACCTGACCTTCAAGCTGCTGTTCAACGCGTTACTGCCCTGGTAGCGCCCGGCTCATAGATGCAGAAAGGTTCTTCCCCGAGATAGTTTCCGGTCATGCCATAGGCCCGCGCCCGGCATCCCAGGCAGACGTTGCGGAACTCGCAGCACCCGCACTTGCCTTCCAGGTTTCCCGTGTCGCGAAGCGTCTGGAAGACTTCGGCTCTTTCCCAGATCTCGGTGAAGCTTTGGCGCCGCAGGTCGCCCGCGGCGACGGGCAGGTAGCCGCAAGGAAACACCTCGCCGGCATGCGAGATGAAGCAGACGCCGCTGCCGGCCAGGCAGCCGCGGGTCATGGCATGCATGCCCTCGCCCGGCAGATCCGGCACCGTCTGTCCCTGCCTTCGCGCTTCCGCCCTGCGCTGCCTGGCAATGCGGTAGTACTGCGGCGCGCAGGTGGCTTTCAATTCCATTCCGGAATCCAGCGAGCGGTCGTAGAACCAGTGCAGGACCGCCTCGGCCTCTTCGGCATTCACCGACTCCTGCTCGGCGATGGTCAACCCGCAACCCACCGGCACCAGCAGGAACAGGTGGAATGCGTCCACGTCGAGCGAGGACGCCAAGTCCAGGATGGCGGGCAACTGGCTGGCATTCCGGCGCGAAATCGTGGTGTTGATCTGGGTTGATATGTTCAGTTCCCGCAAGTGCCGCAGGCCTGCAACCGCCTTGTCAAACGCGCCCTCCTGGCCCCGAAACTCGTCATGCGTCCGGGCGTCGGCCCCATCCAGGCTGACGGAAACCCGCTGGAAACCGGCGGCCCGGATGCGCTCGGCCATGCCGGGCCCGATCAGCGTGCCGTTGGTCGCCAGGGCGGTACGCAGGTTGCGGCTCCGCGCCCGTTCGGCCAGATCGAAAACGTCGGCCCTCCAGAGCGGCTCACCGCCGCTGAACACCAGGATCAGTGGGGCATATGCCCCAAGCTGGTCGATGATCCCGCACGCCTCCGGGTAGTCCAGATCGTCCGGAGACATCAGCTCAGTGGCGCTCGCCCGGCAGTGCGCGCACCTTAAGTTGCAGCCGGTTGTCAATTCCCAAAAGACAAGGCGGGGACCGGCTTTCCCAGCGTTGGCTGACCCGTGCATGCATTTTTGTGATGCATTTCACGTGCCAACCGTGTGATTAGCGGACCGGGGGATTAACCCTATATACTAGCGGGTTGGTATAAATTGGCCGCGCCTGGGTCAGATCGAAAATGACGACAAACTCTCCGCATGCAAATCCAGCCATCGCTGACCCGGTTTCGAATTCGGGCGGCAAGTTGATCGTGCTCACGGCGCCCCTCACCGAGACCATCGATCACGCGGGTTACTTCATTCAGATGGCTTTGGCTTCGCTGCCCAAGCGGCTGGAAGGCATCATCGACTCCAAGTACCCCAAGTGGAAAGAGGTGGAGCGCAACGAGGACGGCTCGGCGCGGTACATGCCGGCCGGCGTGCGGGCACTGGAGGCCAGCCTGCTGCGCTACTATCCGGCCGATGCCATCGTGGCCTGCTATCCCGATGACCTGGACAAGTTCATCGGGCCGGACACCCGGCTGGTGGCCGTTTCCACCCATAATCCACTGGGTGTCACTTTCGCCGCGGGCGTCTACACCTCCATCTTCGGCAGTTCCAAGGAGCCGGTCAACTCCTACTACGCCCGGGATTTGTTTTCCAGGATCAAGGGAAATCAGTACCGGCCGAACTTCAAGGTGATGGTGGGGGGCTCGGGCGGATGGCAGATCGTACAGACCGATTCCTTCGAAGATCTGGGCGTGGACTGCGTGGTGGAAGGACGCAGCGAGGCTGCCGAAACGATGGCCTTGGTCGGGCAAGCTTTGCGTGGCGAGCCGCTGCCCCGCAGGGTCGAGGTCAGCCACCCGAAAGACGCCGCCGCCATCATCGTTCCGGAGAAACGCAGCACGTTCGGCGTGGTGGAACTGACCACCGGCTGCGGCCGCCGCTGCCAGTTCTGCCTGCCCGACCTCAACCCCCAGATCACGGTTCCCAAGGACAAGATCATGCGGGGGGTGCGAGCCAACGTTCGTCAGGGCAACCGCCAGATCTCGCTGGCTACCGAGGACATGTTCATCTGGGGCCAGGTGGGAACCGGTGTGCCCTTCTACTTCCCCAACCGGGAAGCACTTCTCGACCTCTACTCGGAGGTGGTCCAGACGCCCGGCGTGGAGCACCACGTATTGAGTCACGCCACCATGGCCCCTGCGGTAGTGGATCCGGTGCTGATCGAGCGGCTGACCGATATCCTGCTGGACAAGAGCCCCATCCACTTGCCCATCTACAGCACGCATCCGCGGAAGAAGATCCTGAGCCCGCTGATCGGGCTGGAGACCGGGTCGGTGCGGCTGGCCCGCGCGATGATGCCCGGCAAAGCGGTTCCGTTCCCCATCGATGATTGGCCCAGCGTGGTGATCCAGGGTCTGACGATCCTGAACCGTAACAACTGGTTTCCGGCGCTGACCCTGATGGTCGGGAATCCCGGGGAGACCGACGAGGACGTCAAGGCGACCCTGGACCTGGTCTATGAAATCGAGCGCCGCGGCCTGTTCGCCTTTCTGGTGCCGTCCGTTTTCACCCCGCTGCACGACACTCGCATGGAGGGGAAGACCGGCGTCACCGAGACCCAGCAGCTCAGCCCGCTGCAATGGCAGTTGATGATGAAGTGCTGGAAGATGAACCTGCGGCCGGGCCAGGTCAGCTGGTGGGGACCCACCGCCTGGCGGGTCGGGGCGGTGGCGCTCTGGCTGTACAAACTCCGCCGCCTCAACGGTCCGAACTTCACCTGGCCGCTCCTGATGTTCGCCAGCGCCGTTCCGGAGAAACTGATGGCCCGGATGGGCAGGATCTATCAGGGCCGGCCGCTGCGGATCAAGAGCCGGAAAGAGCTGCTGGCCGCCATCAAGCCGCAGCACTGGCGCCATCTGCGGGCAGACGCGGGCGATCTCCCGGATGGAACCGAGGAGGCTTTCACGGTCCAGGCCCAGGGCGCCTGATCGTCTTCGCGCCGCCACACCTGCCGGGCGCGCTATAGTTTCAGAGGAAGCAATCCGATGCAGCCCGGATCCGTCAGCCGCAGGTATTTTTGCGGCCTCGCCGCCGGCCTCAGCCTTCCGGCTTTGTTACCGGCCGCGCCGAAGCGGCCCAACATCGTCGTCATGATGGCCGATGACATGGGTTTCTCCGACATCGGCTGCTACGGCGGCGAGATCGCGACGCCCAACCTCGACCGGATGGCCCGCCGGGGCGTGCGCTTCACCCAGTTCTACAACACCGCCCGCTGCTGCCCCACCCGGGCTGCTCTGCTGACCGGGCTCTACGCGCACCAGGCGGGCGTGGGCCACATGGTGAACGACCGGGGGCTTCCGGGCTACCGCGGCGACCTCAACCGCAGCTGCGTGACCATCGCCGAGGCGCTCCGCCCGGCCGGATACCGGACCCTGATGTGCGGCAAGTGGCACGTTACGCCGCTCTCGGACTCGACGCACAACTGGCCTCTGCAGCGAGGCTTCGACCGCTACTACGGCACCCTGGCCGGGGCCGGCAACTACTTCAACCCTGTGGCCCTGATTCGGGACAACCAGCGCATCCAGGCGGAAGGCAAGGATTACTACTACACCGACGCGCTCGCCGACCAGGCGGTCCGCTACATTCAAGAAGCGGCCGCCAGGACGCAGCCATTCTTCCTCTACGTGGCCTTCACCTCGCCGCACTGGCCGCTGCACGCTCTGGAAGCGGATATCGCGAAGCAGCGCGGCCGCTACCGGCACGGCTGGGACGCGCTTCGCGAGGAGCGCCGCCGGCGCATGATTGCCATGAACCTGGTGGACTCCCGCTGGCCGCTGACGCCGCGCGACCCGCGCGTTCCCGCCTGGAAGGATGAGCCGCGCAAGGCCTGGCAGGAGCGCCGAATGGAAGTCTACGCGGCCCAGATCGCCCGCATGGACCAGGCCGCCGGGCGCATTCTCGCGGCCCTGGACGGCAGCGGAGCGGGCGACGATACCCTGGTGCTGTTTCTGGCCGACAACGGCGGCTGCGCCGAGGAACTGGCGGGATCTTCGAAGAGCGCTTCGATCGCTCGGACCACCCGCGATGGGCGTCCGGTGCGAGTGGGCAACGACCCCGCGGTGATGCCCGGCGGCGAGGACACTTTCCAGAGCTATGGCGCGGGCTGGGCCAACGCGAGCAATACCCCCTTCCGCCTCTACAAGCACTGGGTGCACGAGGGCGGCATCGCCACCCCGCTGATTGCCCGCTGGCCGCCAGCCATCCGCAACCCGGGAGGGCTCACCTCCCAGCCGGGACACGTGATCGACCTGATGGCGACCTGCGTCGACGCTGCCGGAGCGGCGTATCCGCAAACGTACCAGGGCAATCGCATCACGCCTCTGGAAGGCAGGAGCCTGCTGCCCGTCCTGCGGGGCGCAGAGCGCCAGGGCCACCCGGAGATCTTCTGGGAACACGAGGGCAACCGCGCCGTTCGCCAGGGCCGCTGGAAACTGGTGTCGCGCCACCGGGACCAGTGGGAACTGTACGATTTGGAAATGGACCGCACGGAGATGAACAACCTGGCCGAGCGGCAGCCGGGCAAAGCGCGCGAACTGATGGACAAGTACCAGGCGTGGACCCGGCGCGCTCACGTGGAGCCCTGGGAGCGCGTGCGGCAAGGTTAGCGAGCATCGAAGGAGAAACGTACATGAATGCGAAGGAAGTCAAGCGGCGAACTTTTCTGGCCATGGGCGCCGCGGCGCCGGCCATTCTGAAAGGGCAGGCGGCGGGCGATACCCTCCGCGTGGCCTTCGTCGGTGTCGGCAACCGCGGCAGTTTCCTGCTGCGCCACGGCCTGCGGGTACCCGGAGTAAAGGTCGTGGCGGTGTGCGACATCATCGAAGAGCGCGCCCGGAAGGCCGCCGACATGGTGTCCGGAGCGGGAGGTTCGGCGCGGGTCTGGACGGACTTCCGCCGGATGCTGGATCAGCAGAAGGACATCGACGCCGTGGTTCTGGCCACGCCCGACTGGACGCATAAAGACATCGACATCGCCATTCTGGAAGTGGGCAAGCACCTCTATGCCGAGAAGCCGCTGGCGACGACGCCACAGGATTGCCGCATGGTGGCCACCGCCGCCCATAACGCCAGGGGCATCATGCAGGTGGGTTTTCAGTTGCGCCACGACCCCAACCGTAACGCGGCCGAGAAGTTCATCCATGCGGGCGGCATCGGCAAGGTCCTGATGTGCCACGGCATCCGCCACGGCGGCGATCTGCCCCGCAACATCCCCTGGTACTTCGACCGGTCCAAGACGGGCGACATCGTGGTGGACCAGGGCATTCACATCCTGGACCTGTTCACCTGGGCCATCGGCTCGCATCCGCTCCGCGCCATGGGCTCCGGCGGAACCAACCTGTTCGTCAACGACCCTCCCGGCCGCACGGTGATGGACAATTACAACCTGATCCTGGAATACCCCAACGACGTGCGGGTGAATTTCAGCCACCACTACTTCGACCCGCCCGGCTTCAGCGGCGATCAGGAGCGGGTGTTCGGGTCGGAAGGTTCCGTGGATCTGGTTGCGGCCACTTGGCAGCCGCGCCAGAAGCGCGGCGCCGTCAAGCTGGACGTGCCCAACGCGGGGGAGGACTCCACCTACATGGCGCTGGCCGCCTTCGCGGACAGTGTGCGAAACAACCGGCGCCCCATCAATGACGTCGATTCGGCCCTGCGCTCCACTTTGCTGCCCATCATGGCTACGCGGGCCATCCTCGAGAAGCGCATCGTGAAATGGGAGGAAGTGGCCGGGTAGGCGAGGGCTCCGGAGCCGCGGCCATGAGGCGGCGGTTGCCCGTTCCCTCGCACTGCCGGCGAGGCCCGGGAGGCCGTGGAGCGCCCGGAGTGCAACCGCTCACTCCGGCCGCGGCTCGATCTGTTCAGGAGTCAATGGAACCGGGGGAGCGCCGCTTGCGATCCGCGATTCACAGGAAGCTTCAGGGCAGCAGGTCCACGCTGCTGAAGAAATAGCGCAGTTCGTAATCCGCCGTCTCCGGCGCATCCGAGCCGTGGGCCGCGTTGCGCTCGATGCTGGCTCCATAGAGCTTGCGGATGGTTCCTTCGGCGGCGTTCACCGGATTGGTCGCTCCCATCACCTCGCGCCACTTCAGGATGGCGTTCTCACGCTCCAGCGCCAGAACGATGATACGTCCCTCGGTCATGAATTTGACCAGCGATTCGAAGAAGGGCTTTCCCCGGTGCACGTCATAGAAGCCTTCCGCCTGCTGCCGGTTCAGGTGCATCATGCGCATCGCCAGGATTTTGAAGCCCGCCTTCTCGATCAGGGTGAGGATGGCGCCCGCGTGGCCATCCGCCACGGCATCGGGCTTGATGATTGCCAGCGTGCGTTCGTTCTGAGTCATAGTCTGCTCTTCACTGTTTCCCCAATGTCGGCCGGCGAGGCGCACACGCTGATGCCCGCCGCCCGCATGGCTTTGATCTTGTCCGCCGCCTTGCCGCTGCCGCCGGAGATGATGGCTCCGGCATGGCCCATGCGCCGGCCCGGCGGGGCGGTCTGCCCGGCCACGAACCCGATGACGGGCTTGCGGACACAGGACTGCACGTAGGCGGCGGCGGTTTCCTCGGCGCTGCCGCCGATCTCGCCGATCATTACGATCGCGCGCGTGTCCGGGTCCTCGTTGAACAGCCGGATGGCGTCCACGAAGTCGGTGCCGATGATCGGGTCGCCCCCGATTCCAATGCAGGTGGATTGCCCGATGCCCAGGGCCGTCAACTGGCCCACCGCTTCGTAGGTCAGGGTGCCGGACCGCGAAACCACCCCCACGTGTCCGGGCTTGTGAATGTGGCCCGGCATGATCCCGATCTTCGACTTGCCGGGCGAGATGATGCCCGGACAATTCGGCCCGATCAGGCGCGTGGAGCGGCCTTGCAGCGAGTTCCAGGCACGAACCATGTCCAGGGCCGGAATGCCCTCGGTGATGGCCACCACCAGCGCGATCCCGGAGTCGGCCGCTTCCATGATGGCGTCGGCCGCGAAGGCGGGGGGAACAAAGATCACCGAGGCGTTGGCCCCGGTCTCCTTCACCGCTTCGGCCACCGTGTTGAACACCGGCAGGTTCAGGTGCGCCGATCCTCCTTTGCCGGGCACCACACCGCCCACGATGCGCGTGCCGTAGGCGATCGACTGCTCGGAATGAAAGGTTGCTTCCCTTCCGGTGAAGCCCTGCACGATGACCCGTGTATTCTCGTCGACCAGTATGCTCATTGCGCCGCTCCCGCCAGCTTCACCACCTTTTCGGCCGCGTCCCGCATGCCATCGGCAACGGTGAAGTCCAGCCCGGATTCCACCAGGATCCGCCGGCCCAGTTCGACGTTGGTGCCCTCCATCCGGATCACCATGGGCACCCGGATGTTCAGTTCGCGGGCGGCCGCGACCACGCCGGTGGCCAGAGTGTCGCAGCGCAGGATTCCGCCGAAAATGTTGATCAGAACCGCGCGCACGTTCCGGTCGGAGAGCAGGATGCGCAGCGCATTGCGGATCTGATCGGCGTTGGCGCCTCCGCCCACGTCGAGGAAGTTCGCGGGACTGCCGCCGGCGTACTTGATGATGTCCATGGTGGCCATGGCCAGTCCGGCTCCATTCACCATGCAGCCCACCGTTCCGTCCAGCTTGATGTAGCTCAGGCCGAAGCGCGAGGCTTCCACTTCCAGGGGATCTTCTTCGTTCAGGTCGCGCAGTTCCAGCAGGTCCTTGTGGCGATAGAGCGCGTTGTCGTCGAAGTTGATCTTGGCGTCCAGGGCGTAGGCCTTGCCGTCCGTGGTAAGGACGAAAGGATTGATCTCGGCCAGGGAGGCGTCGGTGGCCTGGTAGGCTTTGGCCAGCGCCAGAATCGCGGCCGCCGCCCCGGAAGCCGCGGATTCCGGTATCCCCATGCCGAAAGCCAGCTTCCGGGCCTGGTAGGGCATCAGCCCGAAGCCGGGATGGATGGTCTCCTTGAGGATCAATTCCGGCGTCCGGGCGGCGACCTCTTCGATTTCCACCCCGCCGGCCGAGGAGGCCATGCAGACGGGCTTGCCCTGCGAGCGGTCGAGCACGATGCCCAGGTACAGTTCGCGTTCGATAGGTAGCGTTTCCTCGATCAGCAGCCGCTGAACGATACGGCCCTCCGGACCGGTCTGGTGAGTGACCAGTCTCATGCCGAGCATTTTCTCGGCGATCTCGGTCGCTTCCGGAGCGCTTCTGGCGATTTTCACTCCACCGCCCTTGCCCCGTCCTCCAGCGTGAATCTGGGCCTTCACCACAACGCTGCCGCCCAGCTTGCGGGCCGCTGCCTCCGCCTCGGCGGCGGTATATACCACCTCGCCGCGGGGCACGGGAACTCCGTACGGGGCCAAGATCGCTTTGGCCTGATATTCATGAATTTTCATGGATTTACAGTTGCCAGCCCACGGCGCCTGGGACTCCCATCCGGTGTTCGCCCCACTCGACGAGTGCACCCGGCCCCGCCTGCTGGGGCCGCAAGCCGTTGTGCTAGTATGTCAAGAAGCCAGACTGACACTATAGCATGTCGTTGATCCCCTTCCTGCATTCGGTGGTCGAGCACGTCGATCTGACCGCCCAGGACGCCTACACCGCGATGTCGGCCATCCTCGAGGGACAGATCTCGGGGTCGCAGATCGCCGCCTTCCTGGTGTCCTTGCGGATGAAGGGGGAGACGGTCGACGAACTGGTGGGGTTCGCCCGGGCCATGCGGGAAAAAGCTCGCCCGGTGGAGTTGCCGGAGGGTTGCGGGCCCGTGCTGGACACCTGCGGAACGGGCGGGGATGGAGCGCTCACCTTCAACATTTCGACCATTGCCGCGTTTGTCGTGGCCGGCGCCGGAGTGCGGGTAGCCAAGCACGGCAACCGGTCGATATCGAGCCAGTGCGGCAGCGCGGACCTGATGGAGGCGCTGGGGGTCTGCGTGGCCCTGCAGCCGGAACAGATCGCCCGCGCCATCCAGGAAACGGGCATCGGCTTCCTGTTCGCCCCGGCCATCCATGTCGCCATGCGTCATGCTCAGCCGGTGCGGGTGGAACTGAAGATGCGCACGGTGTTCAACCTGCTGGGCCCGCTGACCAACCCCGCGCGGGCCACGGTCCAGGTGGTGGGGGCGCCTTCACCGGCCGGGGCCCGCCTGATGGCCGGGGCGCTGGCGCGGCTGGGGTTGAAACGAGGGTTCGTCGTGCACGGGTCCGACGGGCTGGATGAGATCACCACGACCGGCCCCACCCTGGCGTTTGAAATCCGGGACGAGGAGGTGCATCCCCTCACCCTGCGGCCGGAGGATTTCGGGGTGCAGGCCGCCCGCCCCGAGCAACTCAAGGGGGGTGACCGGGAGATCAACCGGGAGATAGCCCGCTGCGTGCTCGGCGGCGCTCACGGGCCGCACCGCGATGTCGTGCTGGTAAACGCCTCCGCCGCGCTGGTGGCGGCCGGGGCCGCGCCCGGCTTTCAGCAAGGGGTTCGCATGGCCGCGGAGTCCATCGATACGGGGGCGGCGCTGCACAGCCTGGAAAGCCTGGTCCGTTTCACCCGGCAGTTCGGCTGAGCGCCGGCGGGCGGCCGGCCCGGCCGGCTTCAGGACCAGCCAGAGTGGCGCTTCAGAATCACCGGCAGGTTCTGAGAGAACGCGGAACGCGCCAGCACCATGTCGCAGCCCGCCTCGTGGGCTTTCTGCTTCAACTCGCCTTGCACGTGCGACACGAAGCCGATCAGGCTGATTTGCTTCAATTCCGAACTCGATTTGAGTTTGCCGATGGTCTTCAAGGGCTGCACGTCCTGGAAGTTCAGGTCGAAAATGATGAGAGCCGGCTTGGTTCTGGCCTTGGCCAGCACTTCCTTTTCGTCCTTGGCAAACTCCACGGCCAGACCGGCACGCTTGGCCGCGTCGTTGATCTTGACCGTGAAAAACAGATCGTTCACAGCCGCGAGGACTTTTTTGGACTCCTGCTTCTGCATACATCTCCGGTTGACGGTTGTTTTTTGAGACTCGAGCCCTTCTGAGAAAGCGAGAGGAATCTAAAGATTACCCGGTTGGCGGCGGCTTGCGCAAGGGTGGCGGGCAGAGCTGAGGGCTTTCCGTACAGTGCCGCATCTTTCTCTCCAGCGCCGCCTCCCGGCTGTTGGTAGCGTAGCAGTAGGCGCAGCCGAACGGGCAGGTGTCATAGGCGCCGATGTCGGCCGAGGCCACGCAGCCGCAGTCCGGCCGGGTGGGGGCGGCCTTCAACACGGCGGCGGCGTCCGGACGCATGGCCCGGATCAGCTCTCCATCCACGCAGCGCGATTTCTCGATGCCGTTTCCCACGAGGCGGTCATTGCAGCAGGAGTACAGAGTGATGCCCCGGCTCCTTCCGAGAGCGGCCAGGTCCCGCGCCAGGTCCAACTGCCGCTCCGCGGGAGGATCCTCGAAAGTCATGCCGTGTGCCCGCGTGACGCGCGCCAGGTTCCGGCGCGTCTTGCCGTAGAAATCGACGAAAGAGAAATAACAGCGCCGGGTGTAGCCTTCCAGCCGGCGGCTCAATGCGTCGAACTGCCGCAAGTGATACTCCGGCCCGGTCCGGCTGCCCAGCACGATGGGATCGAAGCGCCAGTGCGCCAGGGACGGAGAGATCTCGTCGGACAGCCGCCGGAAGGCCTCGACCGCCGCATCCACCGGAGGGCTGTGGCTTTCCAGTTCCCTCGGATAGCCGTTGATGGTGACGTGGAAGTAGAAGTAGTATCCGCGCTCGCGCAGCCGCCGCAGGTGAGGCTGCAGGGGCGCCGGGTGGCGGGTCCAGAGCACCAGGGCCAGGCAGTCCTCCGGCCGCAGGGATACGCGGTAGCGCTGGCCGCCGAAGGGATTGACCCACTCGCAGTGACCCGCGTCGAGGCGGCTCAGAAACCACTGGGAATAGAACGCGGCAATGTCCGTGCGCCGGCTGGCGCTGATGATTTTCACCGGGATTCCAGGCGCGCCGTCCTTACAAATTCGAGGGACGTTTCCAGGGCCTTGAGGGTTCCCTCCATCAGCGGCTCCCGGCGGTTCTGCCCCTGCGGTCCGATGCAGAAATCGTGGTAGCCGCCCTCGTACACCTCCATGCGCACCTGCTTGCCGTGCTTCTCCATCAGGTCGTGCAGGCGCCGGTCGATCCCGATGAGCGAATCGGCCGTGCCCACCAGGATGAGAACCGGGCACTGGACGGCCTGGATGTTGCGGCGCGCGGTTTCGGCATCGATGGCGGCGTTCTTCCAGCGCTGCTTGGGATCCGGGCCGGGCGTGGCGCCCAGAAAGCTCATGACGGCGGGAGCGCCGAGAATGGCGGCGTGCACCCGAACGCGGCCGATCAGGTGCGCGACCAGGTTTCCTCCCAGGCTCACGCCGTAAAGTGTGACTTTGGCGGGATCCACGTAGGGGAGTGCCCGGACGTACTCCAGGACCGCCTGTCCGTCGTCGACAAAACCGGGTTGATCGGACGAAAGCGCAGGCCCCATGACCCGCGTGGAGCGGTAATCGGCCACCACCACGACGAAGCCTTCCTCAAGAAAGCGCTCCCAGACCGGGCTGCCTGTGGCGCCCAGCGACCAGCCCACCAACTGGTCGATGCCGCGCCCCCCGGGAGCGCCGTGGAAATGGATCAGCGCGGGAAAGGGGCCGTTGCCCCGCGGCTTGCGCAGCGCGGCCGCCACGTAGAGGCCGTCCCGCGTCCTGATGTAAAGCCGCTCGACCGGAGACCGGGCCTCGCTGACCACCCGGATGTAGCGGTCGTGAGGGATTTCCTTGCCACCCGGATAGTAGCGGATTTCGGCCTGCGCCAGGACCGGCGCAAGCAGCAGGATTGCGGTCCTCATAGGAGAACATTATCCCCGAGGCGAGACCGAAGGGCATCTGCGACTAGAATGAAGAGAACGCCATGGCCGCGGGCACGCAATTGACCAACCCCTTCGAGGACCCTCTGCGCTACGAGCGCAGGGTTCCCGAAGCTACCGTGGTGATCTTTGGAGCCAACGGCGATCTCACCCGGCGCAAGCTGATGCCGGCCCTCTACCGCCTGGCCCTGGAACGCCGGCTCTCTGCCGGCTTCGCCGTGCTCGGCATTTCGCGCACGCCGATGACCGACGAGCAATTCCGCGAGAAGATGCGGCAGTCGGTCGAGCGCTTTCTGGAGAATTCGCCGTTCGACGCCCAGGTGTGGGACGGCTTTGCCAAGGGGCTGTTCTACCTGCCGGGCGACGTTCACGACCCGGCCGCCTACCAGCGCCTGTCCCAACGGCTGGAGGCCATCGAGCAGGCTCGGAACATGGCGGGCAACGTCCTGTTCTATCTCTCGACCCAGCCCAGCCAGTACGCCACGGTAGCCCAGGGCCTGAGCCAGGCAGGCCTGGCGAACGGGCGCGGGTGGCGCCGGCTGGTGGTGGAGAAGCCCTTCGGCCACGACGGCGCCAGCGCTCGGGAACTGGACCGCAGCCTGCACGCCGTGTTCGCCGAGCCGGAGATCTACCGCATCGACCACTACCTGGGCAAGGAAACCGTGCAGAACATCCTGGCATTCCGCTTCGGCAACGGGATCTTCGAGCCGCTCTGGAACCGCCGCTACGTGAACCATGTGCAGATCACGGCGGCCGAATCCATCGGGGTGGAGGGCCGCGGAGCCTTCTATCAGGAGACCGGCGCCCTGCGCGACATGATCCAGAATCACCTGCTGCAAGTCCTTGCCACGGTGGGCATGGAGCCGAGCGCCACTTACGACGCCCAGGCGGTCCGCGACGAGCGCGCGAAGCTGCTGCGCTGCATCCGCATCCTGAAACCGGAGGAAGTCGAACAGGATGCCGTGGCGGGGCAGTACGGGCCCGCCCGCATCGGCGGAACCGAGGTGCCGGGTTTCCGCCAGGAGCCCGGCGTGGATCCGGCCTCAAGGACCGACACCTACGCCGCCGCCACGTTCTTTATCGAAAACTGGCGCTGGGCGGGCGTGCCGTTCTACATACGGACCGGCAAGCGGCTTCCCAAGCGCGTGACGGAGATCGCCATCCGCTTCCAGCCGGCTCCGCACGTTCCATTCGAAGGACAGGCTCCCGAGGCGCCGCCCGACCTCCTGGTTCTGCGCATCCAGCCCGACGAGGGCATCTCGCTCAAGTTCGCCTCCAAGCAGCCGGGCCCGGGCATGCGGCTCCGGCCCGTCTCCATGGACTTCAATTACGGGACCAGCTTCGGCGAGCGTACTCCCTCGGCTTACGAGACGCTGCTGCTGGATGCCATCCAGGGAGACGCCACGCTGTACACCCGGCAGGACATGGTGGAGGCGAGCTGGCGCGTGGTGCAGCCCATTCTGGAGGTGTGGGAGAACCGCAAGTTCGATTTCCCGAACTATCCGGCCGGAGCCTGGGGGCCGGAAGCGGCGGACCGCATGCTGGCGCGCCGCGGGCACGAATGGAGGAGGCCATAGAAACCGCCGCCCTGTCGCCGGACCGCATTCTGCGCCAGTTGACCGAGTTGTGGGTCGGACTCGGCGAGCAGCAGAACCAGGATTCCGGAGGAGTCCTGCGGGCCTGTACCCGGACCCTCTTCGTTTTCCTGGAGCATGGCGACGACGCTCTGGCGGCCGGTGAAACCCTGGCCCTGCTCATGCGCGACCATCCCAGCCGGGCGGTCGTAGTGCGGGTGGACCCGTCCGGGGGCCGTGCGCCCGAAGCCAGGGTATTCGCGCAGTGCTGGATGCCCTTCGGGCAGCGGCAGCAGATCTGCTGCGAGCAGGTGGAGATCACGATCTCCGAGGGGATGCTGGGCGATCTTCCTCCCGTGCTGCTGCCGCTGGCCGTGGCCGATCTTCCAGTCACGGTATGGTGCCGCGCCCCGCGTGTCTTCTCCCTGCCCGCCTTCGCCAGCGTCGCCGGGATGGCGGGCCAGGTGATCCTCGACTCGTCCGCATTTGCGAATCCGGCTGCGGTGCTGGAACATCTCGGTGCGCTGCGCGGGACTCCGGCGCGCTTTGCGGACCTGGCCTGGACCCGGGTGACCCGCTGGCGCGAGATGATCGCCCAGATCTTCGAGAACCCGCGCTATCTTGGTTGCCTGTCGCGCATCTCGCAGGCCGCGGTGTACTACGCCGGGCCGCGGATACCGGTCGAAGCTTTCTACCTGGGCGGGTGGCTGCTGCGGGGCCTGGGGCCGGGGGCCAGCCGGGTGGGACTGAAATTCGTGCCCCGGCCCGAGCGGGAAACGGCGGGGATCGCGGCGGTTGAACTGACGGCCCCCGAGGCGGCCAGCCGGCGCTTTTTCATTGAGGTGAGCGGCGGGGCGGCCGAGGCCCACATCGACGGGCTGTTGAACCGGACCGATTTCGCGGCGCCGAGCGAGTACGCGCTGCTCCGCGAGGAGCTATCGATTCACCAGGGCGACAGGGTTTTCGAGGAGGTCCTCCCGCGCGCGGCGGAACTGGCCCGGCGAAGCGGCGGTTAATAGAAGACGAGCGCGTAGGGAGCCGCCTTCCCGTCCGAAAGGTCCCCGGTAGTGCAGGCGGGACAGTACATCCGGTAACCGGGGTGTGCGGCCCTCAGGATCGCCGGAAGCGCGGTCTGGTCGTCGTCCTTGTGATAGGCGTCCAGCATCACGCGCGGGCGGTGCGTCCGAAGCACTTCGCCGGCGCCCAGGAGCGCCTGGCGCTCGGCGCCTTCGATGTCCATCTTCAGGACATCGACCTTGCGAATACCGCGTTCCTTCAGCATGTGGTCGATGGGGCGGACGGGTACGCGTATGCTCCTGGCGCCCGGTTCCTTTCGGAGCAGTGATCCGGTGCCTGAGTTGCCGACCCCGGTATGAAACTCGAGCGCGCCTTTCTCGCACCACGCTCCCTCGGCGATCAGCACGACGCGCCCGGCGGCGATCTCACCGGCGAAATTCCGGCGTATGCATTCCGCGTTGTCCGGCGCGACTTCGATCATGATCACCTGCGAGGCGCCTCGTGCCAGCGCGTCATCGCCGAAGGTTCCGACGTGCGCTCCCACGTCCACCACCACTTCGCCCTTGCGGACGGTGTGCTCCGGGGCCAGTTCGTTCAGCCAGCGCTGCTCGGTGAGCATCCAGGTAAGCGTGCGGCGGGCGTCCCACCCTGTCCGGCTGCCGGCGGGAATCCAGAAGTCCCGGCCGGGCGTGGAATAGCGCTCCAGGCCGTCCGGCGATGTCTCCACGCGGTTGACCCGGTTGGCGACCTCACGTGAGATCTCGTGGAACCGGTTGTCGGTCCACGGCACCGCCAGCAGTTTCGGCCAGGGACAGTCCACTCCGAAACCCGCCGCTTTGCGGCAAATGGCGAGCCCGTAGGGGCGCTGCATCAGCGCGAGGTAGAGCGAAAGGCCCGCCAGCCCGGCCATGGCGAGGCGAAGGGTTCCCATGTGCGGAACATCGGCGGGCGCCGGCCGGCTCTTTACACGGGTCTATGCCCGGCAGCCGGCACGGAACCGGCTTGTGCGCCGCGGATCTGTCATTCATGGCCGTGGCGCGGGCGCCGAAGCAGTACCGGCCAGGACAGGCGCCGGCCGGGCAGCGGCTTAATGCAATCGCACCACAAGCTCCAGCCGCCTTTCCTGTTTCGGCAGCCGGATCCTCGACCGCGCGGCATCGAAATCACGCCACGGCTTGCCGTTGATCCGAACGGAGGCGATTCGAAGGCCTTCCGGTGCGCGTACCGTCAGCCAGGCGGTGCGGAAAGGATTGCGCACCGGCAGCCGCACCTCTCCCCGCACTTCACCCCGGTCTCCGCGCAGGGTGTAGCTCACCGGCCCGTAGCGGGTGGGCGCCTCGTTCACCGCGATCTCGCGGCCGGGCGCCAGCCAGCGTTCCGGGGTTGCCGCCGCCAGCAGCAGGTCGCCGCCGTGCTCGGTGACCAGCAGATCGCGCACGCGGTGCACGAACTTCGACTCGTCGGGCACCTTGTAGAACGGCCCGCTGGGCGAGCGCCACTGCCGGTATTCCTCGGTGAACACGTTGACCGCCGGGTAGTAGCAGGAGGCGAAGTTGTTGTAGAGTGCGCGCAGGGCCGCCCGGGCCTCGCCGCGCCGCAGATACACGCGGATCGGATTCTGCAGGTTGGGCTGGAAGACCATGCCGCCCCGGCTGAACCACAGGTCTTCGTCCACCCAGCCGTGTACGTGCAGGCCGAGCGTCTCCGACATAGTGGCGTTGTCCTCCCAGTCGTCGAGAACCCAGCCGGCCAGCCGCTCGCCGGCGTCGTAGATGCCGGTGTCGGCCAGAATCAGCGGGCCGTACAGCAGTTCCCGGGTGGCGGAGAGGCGGTAGGTGGGCAGCACCTTCTGGGGATAGCGCGAGTAGAAGGCGACGCGCAGGGGACCGAACAGGCGGATGCGCTGGTGGACGCGGGTGGGCACGTAGGGCGCGTAGGTGTTGTCGCGCAGGCGTATCACGGGGGCGGCGGCCACCGCCCGGTCCACGGCCCGCCGGAGGTCGGCCCGGTAGCGGGCGGCTTCCCGTTCGTAGCGGGCCGCGTCGGGGTCGCCCGTCTCGGCCAGCGCCTTCGACATTTCCGACAGCCCGAGACTGGCGTAGGCGTTGACTGAGAACCAGTGGCCCCAGTCGGCGTTGTCCTCCAGGTGTCCGGCGGGCAGCAGGCCATACTCCGGGCAGGGCGCGCCGCCGTCCATCACCTGGGTCAGCTTGCGCTGTTCCACGATCCAGTCGGCGGCTTTCTTCAAGCTGGGCGTGACTTTCGCAAGCCAGTCGCGGTCGCGCGTGATCCAGTAGTGTTCCACCAGCGTCCAGAGCACGGTGCCGTGATCGAGGTTGTAGTTGTGCGCCGTATAGTCGTACGCGGCGGACGTCCGGGCGCCGTGATACACCCCTTGCTGGTCCGTGAAGGAACCGCGGAAAGGCTTGGATCCCTGCACCGCCGGCCAGGTGTTCAAGTAGGAGCGGGAGAGATCGTGGTATCCGGTCACGTCCAGCAGTTGCGACTGGAACGCGGCTTCGTTGGCGTAGACCCGGTAGTTGTAGCCGGCCGCCGGCACCATGTAGAGGCCGCTGTGGGGATCCTTGGTGGCCGAGATCCGTATGCGGCAGATCAGGCCGCGGGCGAAGCTGTTGAAGCGCTCTTCGGGAACGCGGAAGGGCATGCCGCGCGCCGTCACACTGCGCCAGTACTCCAGCACGCGGGCGCGTTCGGCGTCATAATCCAGGTCCGCCAGCCGCCCCCGTTCCTCCGGAGTCAAACCCGGGATGAACGGGATGGCCACCACCGCTGTGGAATCGCCCCCGGCAGGCAGAGTCACGCTGCCGTGCAGGCCCTGAGCGCCGGCCGCGGCGGCGCTTCCTGGGAACATGAGCACCCGCGCCCGGACGGAGGCGCCCCGGTCCGCCGTCAGCAGGCGGCCGTCCCAGGAAAGCGCTTCTTCGGGCTGCATGCGCACCCACAGGTGCGCGGCTTCCGGCGCAGTGCCCCGGTTGCGCGCGCGGATCCTCATCAGGAGAACCGCGGGGGTTTGCTCGCTGCGGGCGGGGTCCTCGGATGAGAGCGGGCCGGCCAGGGTGGTCGCGAAAGCTTCCTGTTCGTACTCGATGTTGCCGGCGGACCAGCGCGCCTCCGCGACCGGCAGGTAATCCTCCAGGGTGGAGAGGGCGGAGTCGCCGGATTCCGGCCGGAAGGTGGGAGGGTCGCCGGCGCCGATCATCCAGCGAATCCGGTCCTCCTGCCAGGTCAGGCGGTCAAGTTCGCGGCCGTAGGCCTTGGTGCCGCGCTTGCTCACCATGACGTTGCCGCCCCATTCGAAAGCGAACTTCTGCCAGCTTGCGTCCGGCGCCAGGACCAGGTACAGCCGGTCTCCCTGCCGCTCCACGGGATCCAGGGCCGGGATCTCGCGGCTGGCGCGCTCGTAGCTCTGCTCCGGTTCTCTCGCCAGACGCTCGCGGATCCGGGCTCCCCGTTTCACCATGTCCGGGGAGAACGGCCTGTCGTCGCCGGCCAGGGTGATGTAGGCGTGAAGGTCCGGTGCATTGATCGGACCCTTGTCGAGATCGGAGGGCGCGAACGAAAACGACTGCTTCCCGTTGAGAACCTCGATCACCGTGACGTCGTTCGAGCCGGGCGGCCGCGGGTCGGCGATGTCCGCGGTCAGGACGGCCCCGCCCTCGGCCGGCTTCACATCGCGGATCCAACCGTTGTAGGCGCGGAAGCGCGCCGGCGGCCCCGGTGTGTGGAGGCGCACCCGAATCGCGGCCCGTTTGAGCACGGATTGGCTGAAGACCTGCACGGTCCCGATGTCCGGCAGGTTGCCGGCCGGGAACACCAGCCGGAAGCGTATGGCCCGCCGGTACGTCACGCCGGGCAGGTTGGCCGCGCGCGGGTTCTCCGATTCGTCCAGCGGCGGGAAGGTGAAACGGCAGGCGCCCTCCGCGCAGTGGACCTGGGTCTTCGCGGTGAGCCAGCGTCCCTGCCAGGGATCGTCCACCGGATCCTCGATGGTAGGCATGCGCGGCGGGTTGTGAGGCCAGTTCTGGAACCAGTATTCGACCCTCGCCTGCCGCGGGTCGTACGGCTTCCTCCAGCGCACGGCGATCTCAAACAGGTCGCGCTCCTCGGCCCACTGCAAGCCGTAGATGCCGCGGCCGTCGGGCGCGCGGGCCAGGCCGCGCGGGTGGGCGTAGTCGAAGGACGTCTGAAGGGAGTGCAGGTCCCCGGAGCAGCAGGGCCGGGCGAAAGGGGCGAGATCCATCCGGCCGGCGCCCGAGGCGCTCAGGGCCATGGCCAGCGGGACAGCGAATCGTGCGGCGATCCTCACTCAGCCACTATACAGCCAGGGACGGCGGGAATCCTGCCCGCCCGGCGGACTCAAAAGCGAAAAGTGTAGTTCAGCTTGGCCCGGACGTTGGAAACGACGGCCTCGAAGCGGTCCAGGTTGTTGTACTGCCAGGCGTGGTTCACCACCAGAAACAACTCGTTGCCCGGGCGGATCATCCAGCGCACCCGGCTTTGCAGGCCCAGGTTCCGCGAGTCCGTGTCGTACTGAATGAAGTTAGCCAGGGTCAGGGAGGGGTTGAAGGAGTAATTGATTCGGAACAGCGCCAGCCGCGTGCGGAAAGCGCCCTCGGCGAGATTGACCCAGTATTGCTGCAACTCGAAAGAAGTGGTGAGGTGATCGTCCTTGCGCCAGACCAGTTGAGGGCTGGCTTCGTGGCTGCGCCCGGAATAGAACGAACCGGTTTCGGTCTTGGCCTTGAAGGCCAGCGGGCGGTTGTCGGCGGTTTCGAAAGAGATCTCGTGGCGATGGAACCAGTAGGCGCCGGTCGGGATGGAGACGCCCTTATGGATGTTGAAGGGCTGGAACAGGCGCTCGAAAGTAGGGGTGAAATGATAAATGAAGCGCTCCCCGCTCTTGAACTCGACCTCGAAGGGAGTCGTGTAGAACTTCCGGCTTTCCACCTGCCGGAAGGCGCTGTTGAAGTAGCCGGTGTAGTAGAAGCGGAAGCTGGTCTGGCGCATATTCCAGAAGTTGGGGCGCGGGCGGAAGTTGAAACCCGTGGCCGACTCGCGCACGCCGGTGCGCCGCATGAAACCCAGGGCCGGGTAGTAGTTCTGTCCGATGAAGCGCCAGCGGTACCAGACGTACAGCAGGTCGTTGGGGTAGACCACTTCGCCGCCCCAGAAGCGGTCGTCTCCCTTCCTGCCGGGCGTCGCGGTCTGCGAGCCGTAGAACAGGGAGCGGAAGTTCTTGCCCTTATTGAACAGGTTGGCGGTGGCAATCTTCAGGTCGACCCCGAACTGCGTGTTGCCGGTTTCACCCGTGGGCTCGCCGTTGGTGAGCAACGCTCCGAGGTAGGACTGCGACCAGAAGTTGGCTTTGGTGCGGGCGACCAGAAAGTTACGAGCGGGAGCGACAGGAGAGTTGCGGGTCTTTACATCCATTAAGCCGACGTCGAAGCGTCCGATCTTGCCCGTGACTTTCTGGCCGAAATCGATGGGAACCTCTTCTCCGCCGACCAGGCCGATGCTCCGCGAGAAATAGGGAGTGAAATCGCGTGTGCCCGGACTGGCGGCGAACTCGAAGATGCCGGCGTCTTCCAGGAAAAACTGGCGGTGCTCGGGGAACAGGAGGGGAAAGCGGGTCAGGTTGATCTGCCGCGTGTCCACCTCGGTCTCCGCGAAATCCGTGTTGAACGAGGTGACCGAAACCAGGTTGGGGGTCAGGCGGTAGAAGATGTCGGCGCCGGCGTCACGGGCGAATTGGTTGCGGTCCGGACGGGAGATGTCGCGGCTGAATCCGCCCAACACGTAGGGCCGCACGTCCAGGCCGATTCCATGGGAGAGATTCTCCAGGCCGTTAAGTTCACCGGCCCGGGCCACCAGGAAGAACTCGCTGTCCAGGTTGGACGAGGTCCAGCGCGATTCCTCGCGGGCGCGTGCGATGCGCCGGCCGATGTTGAAGCCCCAGGTGGTGACGCCGCCCGCGAAGGCGATGGTCTTCAGCGGAATTTCCATCTCCGCGGTCCAGCCGTCCGCGTCCATCCGGGTGCGCACGTGCCAGATGCCGTCCCAGTTCAGGTTCGGGGTGTTGTTCTCCGAGATGGTGCCGTCGACCATGACGCCGGCCGGGTTGGTGGCGAAGTAGTAGGCATTGCGGCGGTCGCGGCGGGTGTCGAGCAGGATCTGGATGTAATCGTCGAAAACCAGGCTGCCGTCGCGCTGCATCTGCGTGCCACGGACTTGTTTGGCCCGGGAATCGCGGCAGAATACGGCAATGAAAATGGCGTCGCCGTTGTAGGCGATGCGGGTTTCGGTCGCCTCGGAGGGTTCGCCGCCGGGATGCGGGTCCTGCTGGACCAGCGGCCCGATGCCGGGATGCTCCGTCCACACCTTCTCGTTGAGCACGCCGTCAATGCGTATGCGTTCGGAGGCGCGGATCGCTTTCGTTTGCCGGGTTGCCTCGGGCTGGCCGAAACATAGAGCGGCCAGGGCGAGACACACCGGGAGCCGGAAAGCGATGGGCATAAATGACCATGGTATCGGATGATGGGATGCTGCCCCGGTCCGGAGCCCTGTATCGAAACCGCTCCTTGCAGTCGCGGCTCAGCGTGATGCTGCGCAACGCCGGGATTCCCATCGGCTGATGGGAGCCGGCTTCCAGATTGTTCAGGGTTGTGGTATCTCCGGACCCGGGTGTAGGATTCTCTGATGCTGCGAGGAACCGCTCCGACGCTCGCCGCGATGACCGCGGTCTCGTTGTGCCTGGGCCTCGCCGAGGCCCAGGTGTGCCGGCTGTCGGTGGCCGGCTTGAACCGGGCGCGGCGGGTGATGGGGCCGGTTCATGCGGAGTGCCCCCAGACCGGCAGCGTGCACACCTCGCCGTTCGGCAACTGGGGTGTGAGTTCGAACTTCGGGGATAAGATCAACGGCCACCAGTTCGACGGATGGTGCCACGATTCGGTGGCTTGCGACAACGGGGGCGGTTGCAGCAATGTCTGCCGGGACGGCTGGTACGAGTGGAACAGCTGCACCGATCATTCGCTGTACCAGCCGCCGAATTGCTCGCTGTTCAACAGCGCGGCCTGCACGGAACAGGCCAGCACCATGGGGG
>JADZAF010000249.1 GCA_020852755.1 Bryobacterales bacterium | reverse complement strand
CGGTAGGCGTCGCGCCGCAACAGGCACACCGCCGTTCCATTCTGCTGGAAGCGGATGGTGTTCTCGCCCGGAGAGTTCCGAACGCCCAGGTCCTCGACCACCGTATCGTAACGGGCGCCGTCCTGCGTTTGGTATAGCCGGATGGTCCGCAGGTTGCGGTTCGGGTTGGTGTTGTATCCGATGCAGTAGCCGCGCTCGCCGTGCCAGGTTGTGCGCCACAGCCAGAATTCGGGATCACCCGCCGGCTGCGCCTTACTCCATGCGCGGCCGTCCCCGGAGAACCAGACCAGCGACTGCAACCGCACCGGATCCGGCGGCGCGTGATAGATGGCGCCTCCCAGCGCCAGCCGGCCGCCGGGCAGCACAGACAGCTTGGCGTCGCGCAGGTCTCCCCGGGCGGCCAGCAGAGCGGCCGGCTCCCAACGCTCACCGTCGTCTGAAACCAGCACCCGCAGCGCCCCTCCGGGCGAAGCGTGCGCCTCCCCTTCGCGAAAGGCGCAGAACCAGCGGCCGCGGAAGCGCACCAGGTCGGTGAAGGCATTGTGCGGCGCCCGGTCCCAGATCTTCCGGCATGAGACCACGTGCGCTTCCACGGCGCCTGCAAACGGAGCACCTAGCAGCGCCAGGGCGGACCGCCGGGTCACAGGCGGCATCATCCGCCGGGATTTCGCCGGCTTCGCCGACAGGCCATTCCACCGGCGTCAACCCGGGGCGCTTGGGGAGTCATGCAGCCTGTCACCGAGGCTCCTTGCAGGCGGCCGGGGTTGCGGCCGGCTCCGGATAGTACAGGTACAGTTTCGACTTGCGCTCGGCCTGGCCGATGTAGACCGTGTCGTCGGCGCCGATCGCCATCGAGTCCACCACGTAGGCCTGCCAGCTGTAGAAAGGGCGCCGGTTTACATCGATCATCCCAAGCATCTCGTAGGCGCCCGTGCGCGGATCGTAGGAGAACAGCCGCGCCATCTCGTCGTCGGCGCCGCCCGCGCCATAGAGCTTGCCGTTGCGTGAGAAAACCAGGCCGCGGATGCGGTACTGGTTAAGCGGCTTTCCCAGATTCTCGATGGCTTGCGTGCGCGGATCCAACCGGAACAGGTAGCCGTCGGAGGTGCCGCCGTAGAGCATGCCACAGGGATCCTTGGCCCAGGCGTCCACCCCGTTGTACGGCTCCCGCCCGCGCACCGTCGGGGCGGTGACGGCGAGCTTCTCGAGTCCCGAGGACGGGTAAAAGCGGTAGATGGCGCCGTTCTCCCCGGAGGCGAACACCCGGCCTTCGTTGTCCACCACCATGGCCCGCCCGATGTTCTTGTAATCTTCGAACTTTTCGCCCGGAATCCGCCGCTCGGCGACCTTGCCGTGGACCGTGAACTTGCTGGAACGGATGTCGAAGCTGAAGAACTGCCCGCCGGGCGAGGTGAGCCCGAAGAGTACATTGAACTCGGGCCAGATGGCCAGCGAGTAGATTCCTTCGCCCGGCGCCGGTCCGCCCAGGTCCGTCACCTCGCAGGCCGTGTCCACCCGGTTGGGCTTGCGCTCGTCGTTCTGGGTCGAATAGCGGTAGAGGCGCCCGTCCTTGTCGCCGGCGCCGATGTACACATCGCCGGACTTCGACACAACCAGCGAGCGGTGTACGGTGGAGACCCCCTTAAGAAAACAAAGCGGCTGTACGTAGCCGTGGGCGGGGAACATCACGAACAGGTGGCTGCGCTTTCCGCTGGTGGCGCCGTACAGCGCTCCATTCGGCGCCATTACGAGCGAGCGGACGGCCGATTCATCCGGAGGGATCACGTCCACGGGCGGGTAGCCCAGTTCGCGCAGGTCGATGCGGACCTGGCTGACCACCGAATGGTCGTATTCCAGCGTGCGTTGCGCGAATGCGGAGTGGAACCCGAGCGAAACCCCCAGCAACAGGAACAGGATCTTCTGCGGCATCTCTCACCTCGGCTTGTACATGAGCAGGGCCAGGCGGTAATAGGTGTCCCCGATCTTACCGCCCGCCTCGACGGGTTTGCCGGCCTGCGGCCGCACCTCGATGGCCCCCACCATGTAGATGGTGCCGTCGGGCCCGGTGTCGGCCGCGTTGGTCCCCAGCACCCGGCGGCCGTCCTGAAGCAGCATCTCGCCCAGGTCCTCCATCTTTCCGGTGTTGAGATCGTAAGTGATCAGGTGGGCGGCCGCGGCCCCTGCGCTGCCGCCGTAATCGAACTCCCGGCCGGCCGCGCCGTAGTAGAGTTTGCGGTCCCGGCCCAAGGTCAGCGACAAGGTCGCGTAAGGCACCTCCCGCTCGCCGGCCATACTGGGGATGGCCAATTGCCCGAGGCGCCGCACTTCGCCGCCGGAGCCGGCGTTGGGATCGAAGGAGAACAGGATGGTGGCGCTCTCCTCCACACCGTAGAACAGCCGTGTCTTCGGGTCCCATACCATGGTGCGGAAGGCTGTCTCGGACTTGTTGTAGTCGCGCCCGAGAGAGACTCCCTTCTCCCGGATGGGAAGCTTCGCGGAAAGCTCGCTGATGGAATCGGCCTCCGGATCGTATTTGAATATGCGGCCCTCGCCGAAGCTGCCGTACACGTTGCCCCGGTCGTCAATGGCGAGCGTGCGGCAGATGGACTCCCAGTTGTTGACCCGGCCTTTATCCACGGCCTTGCGTTTGGCCACGTCGTAGTAGACGAAATGCCCGCGCGGATGCGTCATGCCGTAGATGCGGTTGAACAGCGGATCGTAATTACCGGTGTTGACGCCCTCGTTGGGCACCCCGAGCCCGAAATCCTCCACCCGTCCGGTCCTGGGGTCGAAGGCCATCCAGTGCCCGCCGGGGTAGCCTTCCCTGGTGGCGAAGCGCGAGTAATTCCACCACCAGCCGGCGTGCGTGCCATAGTAGATGCGGCCGTCCTTGCCTTCGCCGAACTTGGAGTGGATCTTGGATTGCGGCCCCCGCTTCAGGTGCGATTCGCCGGTGAGTTCGGTCAGGTTGCCCACGTCCACCACGCGGTCCGCCTTGGAATCGTAATAGACCAGGTGGCCGTCGCTTCCGTGATACGCGAGGCCCGCGTACACCTTTCCGTCGCTGGCCGCCAGCAGCGCCGCCCAGTGGCCGTCCATCAGGTGCAGTCCGGGGAAGATACGATGATCGACCTGTACCGGTGCGGCCAACAGGCTTCCCGCCGCCAGACACGACGCCGCACGCAGCAACGAAAAAAGCCGGGCATTCCGAAATCGCCACATTGCCAGACCTCCAGTGCGGAGCGCTGTTCGCACACCGCAGCTACTTCATTTGAACGACTACCAGACTATACGTCATCAGTTTGGGCACCGTAAACCTGGCTTTGCCGCCGTCCATTGCGAAGGGCAGGGAAGCGGATCCCGTGCCGTCCGGGGAAAGCACGGACACACGCTCGACCGCGGCGCTTTCCGGAAGGCGCAAGCCGATCCCGACTCTGCCCACGGCCGGCTTCCTCACAGAATCGTAATTCACCAGGTGAATGAGCAGGCGCTTGCTGGAATTATCCTCCTGGACCTCGGCGGTGACCGTGGAAGGCGCCGCCACGTCCAGCGAGAGGCTTCCGCCGGCGGCCCACCGGACGGCATCGAGAAGCTCGCTGGAGTTCACCGGCAGCTTCCAGTATTCGCTGGTCATGGCATCGGCAGGCGGCTTCTCAATGGCGGGCTTCACCGCGGCGAGATACACGACGCGTCCCTTCCCGGCGGTCTTCCTTGCCGGAGGCATGTTCAGCAACTCTTCGGCTTCGCGGGCGCCCTGCCACGCGGGCGCCTTCACCTGGAACAAATCCGCGAGCCCGAAATCGCGCCGCCGCTGCCGCCACTCGGTGTACAGCGAGGTGTTCCCGGTGGCCACCACGCTGCCGCCGTTTTCGACGTACTCGCGGATCTGCTGCAACTGGCGGTCGCTCAGGCACTCCTGATCGGCGAGAACCAGCACGCGGTACCTGGAGAGGTCCGCAAGCTGATCGTCGAAGACGATATCGAAGGGAACCTTGCCCTGGATCAGGACCTGCTCGAACAGCATGGTGCTTTGCCAGGGCAGGTCGCTGTTGTAGGCCAGCGACGCGTAGGAGTGAAGCACGGCCACGTCCGCCCGGCTCTTCACGTCGCGGTAGTAGCTGAAATTGTCGCGGTAGAAGCGGATGTAGCCGCGCTGGGCCGGGGCGGTCTCGTATCCGGCCAGAACGCCGCCCACCATGCCCAGATTGCGGCGGTTGTAGGCCATGGCTTCCGCCATCTGAAGCGTGGAGCCGCGCTCGCCGCCGGTATAGGTGAAGACGCTGTTACCCAGAGCGGTAGCCATCTTGTAGCTGCGGATCTTCGAAATCAGGACGCCCTCGGGAGTGACGCCCGCCTGGTTCCCCTCCTCGGTCCACACTACGTCGGTGTGGGCCAGCAGGCGCGGGTAGTCGACTCCCTGCAGCCAGGCGGTATTGCGGCCGGAAATACCGGAATGCGGGTTATTCTCGACCGCCACTTCCGGATTCATTCCCCGGATGAAGGCCTCCATCTCGGCGTAGTAGTCCGCCAGCTGCTTGCAGCGGAAGTCCACCCATTCCTGGATCAGCGGGTCGTTCAGGTAGCTCGGCTGGCCTTCCCACACGGGCGGTTCCACGAAGCGAACGTCGGAGAATCCGAGCCGCTTCTTGCGCATCTCCGGGGTGTACTTGGACTGGAGGAAGGTCCGGAAATCGGTAACGGCCTGCGGGTGGTAGAACACCGGCGCCTGCGCCTGGAGGCTGGTATTGTCAAAGTGGATCAGGTCCACCTTGAGGTCCTTCACCGCGAGTTCGAGGACGCGCTTCATGTACTCCCGGTAGCCGGGATGCATGAAGTACACGCGCTTGCGGAAGCTGTGACCGGGATAGTAGACAGGCCGGCCCAGGTGAGCCGGCACGAACCACTGCTCGGCTTCGGGCTTCTCGGCCAGGAAGGTCTCGTAGGCGACCGTGCTGCCCACGTACACGCCTACCCGGATTCCGTGTTTCTTACAGAGTGCGGCCAGCTTGCGGGAGTCTTCGAGCTGTTCCTTCTCCGCTTCCAGGCCGTACGCCTTGTAGAAATGAATCACGGCCATGGTGACGCCGAGGTCCTTCAGCTTCCGGACCGTCTCCTCGGTGTGCTCGCGGGCGTAGTCCTCCTCCTGCCAGACCGGGTTCCCTCCTGCGCGGCGGCGGAAGATGGCCATGCTGTCCCAGTTGCCGGCGATGATCAGCGGCTCCGCCTTGAGCCATGCGGGCCGGGGCAGAGGAGCGCCGGAGGATGGCCGGGTGGCAGCGGTGCGCGGCTTTTCACTGCAGCCGGCCGCCGCGAGCAGGCCAAGCAGGAGAAGAATCGAACCGCCAGGTCGAAAAGAGAAACCGCGTTTACGCATCACACCTCCAGGAGAGCAGTGTCAAAACCATCGGGAAGGAGCCGGAAGCGGGCCGCGGCGCCGGCATTGGAGAACGTTTCGGTAGTGAACCTGTAGGCCTCGCGGGCGGTCTCCGCGTCCACCGGGCGGCCCATGGGATCCGAAAGCGAAAGCAGCGCCAGGCGGCGGCCGCACACCGCCGCCGCCACCTGCGGCAGATCGAAGGATTTCAGGACATCGCGGACGAAGACGTCGGAGCTGTGCAGGTAGCGGTCCGTCCGGGTGAGGCTCCGGTAGGAGATCAGCCCGCCCTCGCAGATCAGCGCCGGGATGCGCGGGTCGAGAGCGGCGGCGTAGAGGGCCCACAACGCCCCGCGCCCCTTGCCCACCACGCGCAGGGCCGGGGGATCGACGTCCGGCCGCGAAAGCACGTAGTCCACGCTCCGCATCACGTCCCGCACGCGCATTCCGAGCAGCGACTCGTCCATGAACCAGGCCATGTACGTCATGGCGGTTTCCACGCTGAAAAGGTGGGCGAACCCGGCGGGGCTGTCGATGGAGGGAGTGTGCGGCGGCCGGGTGTCGCCGATGCCGCGCACGTCCACCGCCACCACCAGCCGGCCTTTGCGCGCGAGGGCTTCCAGCGGTCCGAACTCCATGCCGTCGGCCTGCTTGCCGGCATCGTTCACCCACAGAATGGCGGGGAGCCGGCCGCGGGCGCCTTCCGGGACAAAAACCCAGGCGGGGATGTAGATGCCGGGCTCGGAGAGGAACTCCAGCTTTTCGATGGAATAGCCCTTGCGCGGGGTGGTCACCAGGCGCCGCACGCCCAGCGGGTGTTCGGCCGGGCGGAAGCGCAACAGCCTGGCGATCTCGCCGGTAAGCTCACTGCGAAAGGACTCCAACTCCCGGGTGTCACGGGGGGCCCTGCGCGCGGGGATGCTCTCACCCTTCTTCACGATCAGCGAAAAGACGGTTTCGCCCTGCCGGGAGTAGCGGACGGAGCCGTTCGGCGTGCAGTACAGGTTGTCCGGAGGCTCGGGTTCGAATTCCGGCTCGCGCTCCGGCCCGGGCCGGTTGTAGAACCACCGCGAGAACCAGTCCGTGGTCGCCAGCCGGAGCTTTACCGTCCAGGCGTGCGGGTCGGTGGCTTCGCCGGTGGCGAACCGGTCCGGCACGCCCAGCAGCCGGTAGCAGGTTTGAATCTGCCGCGCGGCCTCATTGAAGTTAGGGTTGAAATCCTCAATCAGAGCCAGCAGCGGCCGGGGCGCGATCGCCGCGTGCAGGTCCGCGCGGTCGATCCCGTGGACGGCCGCCGGGAACAGGTTCTGCTCCACGTCAGACGGCCCGATGCGGCTCTCCGGCCGGATCCGCAGCGGCCAGAGCCGTCCGGTTCCGCCCTCGTTGACCACCGCGCAGCGCACCCGTTCGTCCAGCGGCGTGATGAACAGGGTCAGCGTTCCGCCGCCGGAGTGGCCGGCGCACCCGATCCGCCTGGGGTCAACCTCCGGCCGGGTTTCCAGGTAGTCGATGGCGCGGATGCCGTCCCAGATGCGGTAGTGGGTGAGGTCCTCGCCCAGCAGGAGCAGCACTTGGCCGGGCATGGAGTGCTCGTAGATGGCGCTGAGGCCGGATTCGGTCTGGCCGCTTTGCGGGTTCCAGTATTGCCGCCGCTCGCCTTGCCCGATCGGGTCGTAGGCCAGGACGACGAAGCCGGCCCTGACCAGGTTCAGATAGACGAACTGGTAGTCCGGCTGCATGCGAGCCAGCGGATAGTGCCCGCAGGGCGAGATGATGCCGGGATAGGGGCCGGGGCCGGCGGTGGGCAGGTAGAGGTTGCCGGTGACCGGAAATCCCGGCCGGCTTTCGAAGATGACGTTTTCCACGCGGTAACCGTCGCGCTCCAGGCGGCGGACGGTCTTCGGGTGCAGCGGCGTTCGGGGTGGGAAGCCGTGGATCATCTCCAGAAACTTCCGGCGCACGAACCGGTTCCGGTTCTCCATCTCCGCCGCCGACCGGATGGCGGCCCGCGCGGCGTCCCACTTCTCCGAGAGCCGGTTGAGCTTTCCGGCCAGATGCGAGAGCAGCATGTCGGGATATTGCTCGCCGTAGGAGGGCTCGCGGAGGGCCGCCGGCGCCTGGACCGGGACCGGCGGAACAGTAGTGAGGCCGGCCATGGCCAGTCCGAATTGACGCCGGTTCATGGGGATCCTCTCCTTCCCTGGTTATGGATGTTGAGAACGGTCGCCGCCAGGGTCGGACGCTGATGGTAACATAGAATAAATGGAGACCCCAGAGTCTGAAATGGGTCCGGCCGCTGGTCGAGGTCTCCGGCGCATGACGTCAGAGTTCGATGGATTCGGCACTTGACCGGCAGTTGCCGAAGCTGCCGAGCCGGCTCTTCGGCGGCGGGCCCCGAACTCGTTCATTTCGCTTCGCTGCGGTGTGGCTGCCGGGTTGCGGTTGCTTCCTCCGGCGCCCAGAAGGCGAAGCCACGAGTACCCTTCGTCGCGGGGGCAGCCGGAAGCGCAGACAAGGTTTCATGAGATCCCCCCAAGGAAGCCAAAAGGAGTTTTCCTAATCTATGTCCTTCGGTAACTGGCCCAAGTGCCTGGTTGTGGCCGGGCTCGTTCTGGCGGTCCTGGTCTGGTCCGGCTGTAAGAAGACGGCGAGTGCCCCGCCGCCGGCGGGGCCTCCTGAGGTTGGCGTCGTCACCCTCGCCCCCGAACGGGTTCTGCTGACGACTGAACTCCCCGGACGGACCAGCGCCTACCTGGTGGCGGAAATTCGCCCCCAGGTGAGCGGGCTGATCCAAAGCCGCCTCTTCCAGGAGGGCTCGAACGTGAAGGCGGGTGCTGTGCTGTACCAGATCGACCCGGCTCCCTATAAGGCTGCCTACGATCAGGCCAGAGCGGCCCTGTTGACTGCTGAAGCGGAACTCGTGACGGCGGAGGCGAACCTTCCGGCCATACGGTCCCGAGCGGAGCGTTTCAAAGGGCTGGTATCCATCAACGCCGTTTCCAAGCAGGACTACGACGATGCAGCCGCGGCGCTGCGCCAGGCCGAAGCCAACCTGGCGGCGCGCAAGGCGGGTGTGGAGATCAACCGGGCGGCCGTGGAGAGCGCTCGCATCAACCTGTCCTACACGCCCATCCACGCGCCCATTTCGGGCCGGATCGGCATATCCAATGTGACAGTCGGGGCGATGGCTACCGCTTACCAGCCCGCGCCCATGGCGGTGATCCAGCAGTTGGATCCGATCTACGTGGACGTGGTTCAGGCCAACGCCGATGTGCTGCGCCTGCGGCAGCGTCTGGAGAGCGGCCGTCTCAGCCGGAGCGGGGCGAACCGGGTGAAGCTGATCCTGGAAGACAGTTCCACGTACCCGCTGGAGGGCACACTGCAGTTTCGCGATGTCACGGTGGATCCAACCACGGCTTCGGTGACCCTGCGCATGGTCTTCCGCAACCCCAGGCAGGTTTTGCTGCCGGGTATGTTCGTGCGCGCGGTGGTCCAGGAGGGCGTGAGCGAACAGGCGCTCCTGGTTCCCCAGCAAGGCGTCACCCGCGACGTGAGGGGCACCCCGATTGCCTGGGTGGTGAACCAGGACGAGAAAGTGGAACAGCGGGTCCTGGAGTTGGAACGGGCCATGGGAGACAAGTGGCTGGTGACGGGCGGGCTGGCTCCGGGCGACCGGGTGATCGTGGAGGGATCCCAGAGAGTACGGCCCGGCTTCCCGGTCCGGGCGGTTCCCTTTGCAGCAGCGGGAGGTCCGGCGCCGGGCGCGGGCCAGCGCAAGGCAGAAGGGGGCCTGTAGATGCTGTCGCGGTTCTTCCTCGAGCGTCCGGTCTTCGCCTGGGTCATCGCTATCGCCATGATGCTGGGAGGCATCCTGGCGATCTACAACCTGCCGGTTTCGCAGTACCCCAACATCGCTCCGCCGTCGATCGCCATTACGGCGCGCTACCCCGGCGCTTCGGCCAAAACGGTGGAAGACAGCGTGGTCCAGATCATAGAACAGAGAATGACGGGACTGGACCGCATGCTCTACATGAGCGCCACCAGCGACTCGTCCGGAGGCGGGAGAATCGAACTGACCTTCGCCCCGAGCGTAGATCCCGACCTGGCCTGGGCCAAGGTGCAGAACAAGCTTCAACTCGCCATGCCGATGCTGCCCGAGGTAGTGCAGCGGCAGGGCGTCATGGTGGCCAAGTCCACCCGCAACTACCTGATGATTGTCGGCCTGACCACGACCGAAGGCTCGACGCTGAACCAGGACGATCTGACCGACTACTCGGTATCGCAGATCCAGCCGTCCCTGGCGCGCGTGCCGGGCGTCGGCGAGGTTGAGGCCTTCGGATCGCAGTACTCGATGCGGGTCTGGCTGGATCCCGGCAAGCTCACCCAGTACGCCATGACGACCGCGGACGTGGTCGCCGGAGTACGTTCCTACAACGTCGAAGTCTCGGCCGGTCAGCTGGGCGGGTCGCCGTCCGTTCCCGGCCAGCGGCTGAACGCCTCCATCGTGGTGCAGTCCCTGCTGAAAACGCCGGAGGAGTTCGGCCTCATCCCCCTTCGCACCAATCCCGACGGCTCGGTGGTCCGTGTTCGGGATGTGGCGCGCACCGAACTGGCGGCCGAGTTCGCCAGCATCGTCGCAACCTTCAACGGCAGGCCCTCATCGGCGCTGGCGGTTCGCCAGGAGCCCGGCGCGAACGCCCTGGCCACCTCAGAGGCCGTCAGGGCCAAGATGGAGGACTTGTCGCAGTACTTTCCCCCGGGCATGCGGGTGGTCTACCCCTACGACACCACTCCCTTTGTCCGCGTGGCCATCGGCGAGGTGGTCCGCACGCTCATCGAGGCCATCATCCTGGTGTTCCTGATCATGTACCTGTTCCTGGGCAACATGCGGGCCACCCTGGTACCGACCATCGCCGTGCCGGTGGTTATCCTGGGCACCTTCGGCGTGCTGGCGGTGCTGGGGTTCTCCATCAACATGCTCACCATGTTCGCCATGGTGCTGGCCATCGGCCTCCTGGTCGACGACGCCATCGTGGTGGTGGAGAACGTGGAGCGCGTGATGAGCGAGGAGGGCCTCCCGCCCATGGAGGCCACCCGGAAGTCCATGGACGAAATTACCGGTGCGCTCATCGGCATCGGCTTCGTGCTCTCCGCAGTCTTCGCTCCGATGATCTTCTTTCCGGGTTCGACCGGCATCATCTACCGCCAGTTCTCCGCGACCGTGATCGCCTCCATGCTGCTGTCCGTGCTGGTGGCTTTGATTCTGACACCGGTGCTGTGCGCTTCCTTGCTCAAGCCGGTGGCCAAAGGGCATGAGGCCGCGGAGACCGGATTCCGGCTGTTCCGGCCGTTCTTTCTGGCCTTCGACCGCGCCTTCTACTACCTGCGGAGCAAGTACGTCTCGGTGGTGGGAGGCATCCTTGGCGCTAAGGCTCCGGCCATGCTGGTCTACGTCCTGATCGTCGGGGCTCTGGGTTATCTCTTCGTGCGGATGCCCACGGCTTACCTGCCGGACGAGGACCAGGGAACTCTCATGGGGATGGTGCAGCTGCCTCCGGGTGCGACCCTGGAGCAGACCGTGGAGGTGATGGAAAAAGTCCGCCGCCATTTCCTGGAAGACCAGAAGGAGGCCGTGGAATCGGTTATGTACATCGCCGGGGCCAGCCCGGCCGGCATGGGTCAGAACCAGGGACTGGTTTTTGTGATGCTGAAGGACTGGGAATTGCGGGACCGGCCGGATCTTCGCGTGAAGGCGGTGGCCGGCAGAGCCATGATGGCGTTTGCGGGTATCCGAAATGCGATCGTGTATGCTTTCCCGCCTCCGGCTATTGTCGAACTGGGACAATCGACGGGCTTTGACGTCATGGTGCAGGACCGGAGCGGGCTGGGGCACGAGAAGCTGATGGAAGCCGAGCGGCAGATCCTCGGCATGGCCATGAAGGACCCCAGGCTGACCCGGGTTCGCCACAACGGCTTGCAGGACGTTCCCGAATACCGCAGCGAAGTGGATTGGGAGAAAGCCGGCGTCTGGGGCGTGCCCATCAGTTCCGTCCACAGCACGATCTCGGCCGCATTCGGCAGCGCCTATGTCAACGATTTCATCCACGCCGGGCGGGTCAAGCGTGTGTACGTCCAGGCCGATGCGCCGCACCGCATGCTGCCCTCCGATCTGGACAAGTTGTATGTCCGGAATATCAAGGGCGGGATGGTCCCGGTTTCGGCGTTGACCGAGCCGCACTGGGTCTACAGCTCTCCGCGCCTGGTGCGGTACAACGCCTTCCCGGCGCTCAACTTCCTGGGCGAGCCGGCTCCGGGCAGAAGCTCCGGAGAGGCGATGCAGGCCATGGAGGAGATCATCGCCAGGCTGCCCCAGGGCATCGGCCATGAGTGGACCGGGCTTTCCTACCAGGAGCGCATGGCCTCGGCCCGGACCGGACTGCTGTATGGCTTCTCGATCCTGGTCATCTTCCTGGTGCTGGCAGCGCTGTACGAAAGCTGGTCGGTGCCGATCTCCATCATGCTGGCTCTTCCCCTGGGAGTCATCGGCGGTGTGCTGGCTTCTTCCGGCCGCGGGCTGCCCAACGACGTCTATTTCCAGATCGGGCTGCTGACCGTGCTGGGCTTGACTACCAAGAACGCCATTCTGATCGTGCAGTTCGCCAAGATCCGCCTGGAGCAGGGCGAGGGCTTGATTCAGGCCACGCTGGAGGCGTCCAAGCTGCGGCTGCGCCCCATCGTGATGACCTCGCTGGCCTTCGGCTTCGGCGTTCTGCCCCTGGCCATCGCCACCGGGGCGGGAGCCGGCGCCCAGCAGGCCATTGGCACCAGCGTGCTGGGCGGCATGATCACCGCCACCTTCCTGGCGATCTTCTTCATCCCCTTGTTCTACGTCATGATCGTGCGGCTGTTCTCGGGGGGAAAGGGCCGCGGTCCCGCACAACCCGGAAGGGGCGCAATCGGCCCGGTGGAGGCGAAATAGGATGCCGCGCAAACCTCTCCTGTTGAGTTTGGCCGTCATTCTGACCGGCTGCATGCGCCCGGGAGCGTACCAGCGTCCCGAGCCGCCGGTTCCCAGCGCCTGGCCGGCCAGCGCTGCCGGTCCGGCCGCGAGCCCCGGGGCGCCCGAGGCGGCCGGCGTGAAGTGGCAGGAATTCTTCACCGACGAGCGGCTGCAATCGGTGATCGAACTGGCCCTCGGGAACAACCGCGACCTGCGCGCGGCCGCGCTCAACATCGAGCGGGTCCAGGCCCTGTACCGCATCCAGCGCGCCGAGCAGTTCCCGACCGTCAGCGCGTCCGCGAGCGGAGATGCCTACCGGATGCCGGCCGCGATGACGAGCGGGGGCGAGGCGGAGACCATTGGAAAGTACCTCGTGGGCGGGGGCGTGGCCTCCTGGGAACTCGATCTGTTCGGACGCATCCGCAGTTTGAAGAGCGCGGTTTTGGAGCAGTACCTGGCGAGCGAGCAGGCGCGCTCCGCGGCGCAGATCGGGCTGGTAGCGGCGGTGGCCAACAGCTACCTCGCCCTGGCCGCCGACCGTGACAACCTGCGCCTGGCGGAGGAGACGCTGGAGACCCAGCAGGCTACCTACGAACTGATTCTGAAGACGCGGGAGGCGGGTATCGTTTCCGACCTGGAGGTGCGGCAGGCGCAGAGCCAGGTGGAAGCGGCCCGCGTGGATATCGCCCGGTACACGGGCCGGGTGGCGCTGGACGAAAACACGTTGACCCTCCTGGCGGGAACCACGGTTCCGGCCAACCTGCTGCCCGCCGAGTTGGGGACGGATCGCCAGCTGAAGGAAATCAGCGCCGGCGTTACCTCCGAAGTGTTGCTGCGGCGGCCGGACATTCTCGCCGCGGAGCACCGGTTGAGATCGGCCTACGCCAACATCGACGCGGCCCGGGCGCTCTTCTTTCCGCGAATCTCGCTGACCGCCGGTCTCGGCTTGATGAGCGGCGACCTGACCGAACTGTTCAAGGCCGGTTCCCGGACCTGGAATTTTGCCCCGCAGGCGGGGCTTCCGATTTTCGATGCCGGCGCCCGCAGAGCCAACCTGAAACTCACGCAGGTGGAGCGGGACATGGCCGTGGCCGAATACGAGAAAGCGATTCAAACCGCCTTTCAGGAAGTCAGCGACTCTTTGAGCCTGCGAACCAGGCTGCTGGAGCAGCAGGAGGCCCAACAAGCGCTGGTGAAGACGCTGGACGACACTTACCGTCTTGCCGACGCCCGCTACAAGGCGGGGGTGGACAGCTACCTGAGCGTGCTGGTGGCGCAGCGTTCGTTGTACGGCGCCCAGCAGGTTCTCATCAACCTTCGCCTCGCGCGCCTGGCCAACCTGGTGACGCTGTACAAGGTGCTGGGAGGAGGGGTGTGATGATCCGGGGCGAACGTGCGGCGGCACTCCCGCGGTCACGGCCGGGTCCGCAGGCCTGAGAGCCGTCTACAGCGGTTCCCGGTCGTCCCGATCCCCGCGGACGGAGGACTCCGGGAAGAGCCTGATCTCCCTTCCGGTGGGAGAGACGAGGATCTCCTCCCTCACAAAGTCCGCTCCCTCGCCGGCGAACGCTTCGACCGCCCAGATCAGCCGGACGAGTTTCCCGGAAAAGCTGTAGGGAGTCTCGGGGAGGAGGAAGGAGAATTCCGCGCGCCCCCACACTCCCAGGACGTTCACTTCGCACTCATCGACCACCTCGAGTTCGGGTGTGGCGACACCCTCGGTGAGCCAGACGAGACGGACCTTGATCCGTTCGGGCGGGCGGCCGCCGTCCCACTCCACAATGCCGCTGACCTGCTCCCGGGACCGGAATTGCCTCCGGCCGTCGCTGAACTGAATGCGAATCACAGCTCCCGCTCCTCCCGGTTTTCTCCGGCCGGCAGGACCTCCAGCCGGTGAGTTTCGTTGACGTCGGTCCAAAACGGGATCTCACCGTGGACTTTGAGTTCCCAGACGATCCGGAAGTTCCGCCCTTCGAACGTGGGCATGGTGTCGCCGGGGATCTGGATGGAGGCGATCCCCTGAAAAACGGGCCCCCCCGTGTCCAGCAGTTCAATCCGGCGGAAGAGTTCCCTGCGGTGAGATTGCCGGTTCTTCTTTTCCTTCCAGAAAGCCCATTCGCTGCCCTCGATGTAGATTCGCGCGCGGCGGAGCTTGCCGGCCCGGCCGGTGAACTGCCATTGCATGGTGGTCGATTCCCCTAACCGGATGGCAGGCGGCGTCAGCACGATGCGCGGCCGGGGGGTGAACACGCCGAGCAGGTAATATGGGACTCCGGCTGCAAGCACCAGGCCCACGGCGCCGAAAAGGGCCACCAGGATGGCGAGGGTGAGGTCCGGATCGCCGCTTTTCCACGAGGCGACGACCCTGGACACGGCGAAGGCCACCACGGCATTCCAGATGACCGCCACGAGAAGGCAACCCGCGAACATCCCGGCTGAGGTCACGGATGGCTCCAGCAGCCTGGAGGAAGGGCTTGCGGGCGGCCACTCCAGGGGCGGAGATTCCGTCCGCATCCGGCGCAGGAAGCGGCGCAACAGGACCCATGCTCCAATCACGAACAGGGACAGCGGAGCCAGCCCTGGCAGGAGCGCGGCGGGGAAGCTGCGGTCGATCACGACCCACTCCGGCTGATGGGGATCGTAATAGCAGGCGGTCTGCGAACCCGGCTGGAGCGCCTGCACTACCGCCTGCTCGTCGTCGCTGTCTCTGGCATCCGGGCTCTCCAGGCTGTAGCGCGAAGACCGGTAGCGGACTCCCTTGAGGCGGTGAGAAAACAGCACGTCGCCGGCCTGGACTTGCCCGCCGCCGCTGGAGGGATAGGCGCTCATGCGGCTGAACTCAACCGTGCAAACCGCCGGGAGCCAGCGCGAGGCGCTCAACGCGCGGATCGCGGGCTCCAGGACCAGGGCGAAGAAGATGCCGCCGCCGATCACCAGGCTGCCCCAGGCGAGCAGGAGTCCCGCGTGCCGGGGGGCGCGGCACCCGGCTGCGGCCGCCCAAAGCGCAAAGGGGAGGAGCAGCCACAGGAGAATTCGCGGATCGGGCTGCTGGAGACGGCTGCGCCCCGGCTCGCCCGGATCGACATAGACCGCCGCCTGCCCGCCCTCCGGGTACTTCCGCAGCCGGACGGCGATCTCCAGCCAGTCGCGGGTGGCGCCCGAATCCTCGGAGCGGTGCGTCTGCCCCTTGTAGGCATAGCGGTAGGCGATCCTGTAGGTGAACGGCGGACCGGCGCCGCCGGCCTGGCTTACGCTGCTTTCGGCCGACAGGATTTCCCCACGGACCTGCTCCCAGGCATACGGGCGCAGGGCAGCGGCGCAGAGGGTCACGGCGTAGTAGGCGGCAACGGCCCCGGCTGCCAGGAAGGCAACGGGAAGGAGGGATCGGGCGCTTTTCATTTTCGGTCTCCCGCTGCGGATTCCGAGGTCGAACTCGCTTCCGGAGGGAAACCGGACAGCCTTCCGGGCGGAGGCGAACAGGCATCGGAGCGTAGCGATGCGGCTCCCCGATTGTCGGGAGAAGCGCCGGTCCGCGTCAAGATGGGCCTCCAGCGGGTTTGCGGCACCGGCCTTTGCCGTTCCCGTATTCGGTCCAGAAACGGGAAGACCGTGCACACCGGAGGGAGCGGTCGCACTGCCCTCCAGGGCTTGGGCCGCAGGCCCAGGGGGCGCTGAATTTCGAACAACTCCACGTCTGTGCCCTCCGCGGGCGGCAAGTTGACCCGGCTGCGAAGAGTGGAGTAACTTGCCCTCAATGGGGGTCGGAGCGGGAGGACAGACCAGGCGGCGTTTCTGCATGCTTTCTTTGATGCCCGCAGTGCGGGCCTGGGGGCGCGAACGGGCGCCGGAGTTGCCGGTGACGGCAGGCGAATACTGGCGGACACAGGGCGTCAGAGAGCTGGCTCCGCTCTGGCTGCGGCATGCTCCCGATCCCGGCCAGGGCGCCTATCACACGAACCTCGACCGCCGCTGGCGGCCCATCCCTCCGGCATACAAAGTCCCGCTTTTGATCGGCCGCCAGGTGTACGGTTTCAGCGCCGCCTACCTGCTCTCCGGCCGCGAAGAGTACCTGGCCTGCGCGAAACAGGGCGTCGAATACCTGCTCGATCGCGCCTGGGACAAGGAGTACGGCGGCTGGCATGATCTGCTGACTCCGGAAGGGAAGCCCTTGAGCCGCGCCAAGACCGTATCCCGCCAGCTCTACACCAATGTCGGGTTGACCATGTACTACTTCACCACGGGCTGCGCCAGGGTGCTGGAAAAGGTGATCGAATCGGTCGAGATCCATCGGGAACGGGCACGCGACCGGGAATTTGGAGGCTACGCACAGACGCTGAGGCGCGACCTGGCGGTGGCGGACTACGGCAAGAACAAGCATGCCCACTACGGCTACACCGGCTCGCTTCTTCTGAACCTGTACCTGGCCACCCGGGATGCCCGGATCCTGGCGTTCTCCCGCGAATTGATGGACCTGTCACTGGAACGGATGCGCGACGGCGCGGGCTGGTTCCACGGTTTCAAGAACACCTTCGACCGCCAATGGCGGCGCACGGATCCGGCGCCGGACCGTCCCGCCTCCGGCGGAGCGCAGTTGACGGCCGGGCTGGCGCTGCTCCGCCTGGCCGATCAAACCGGCGGCCGGTACGCCCGGACCGCGATCGAATTCGCCCGGCAGGTCGAGCGCGAAGCCTGGGACGCCGGATCGGGCGGCTGGTTCGAGACGACCGCCCGGTCGCGCGGAGACGGGATGTGGTGGTGGACGCAAATCTACGGCGCGATGCTGCAGCTGCGTCTCTATGCGCGAACCCGCGAGCAGTGTTACCTGGACAACTTCGGGCGGTCGGAGCGTTTCTTCGTAAGCCGCTTTACCGATCGGGAGCAGGGAGGATTCTTCACGGGCATCGGCGGAGACGGCAGGCCGCTCGGAGAGGGGCGCAAGGCCTGGGACACGGCCTGGCGCGCTTCCTATCATGAGATGGAGCACGCTCTCGTGAATTACCTCTATCTCTCTCTGCCGTCCGGGCATGAGCCGCAGCTTACGTTCCGCCTGGCCGGCGGAGGGCCGCGAGTCGTGGTTCCGTTCGACCAGCCGGACGTTCGCATCGCGGCTGCCTGGGTGGACGGCAAGCCGTGGAAAAGCATCGACCGCGAGACAGGTTACATAACTTTGCCGAAAGGGACCGAATCCCGGGTAGTAATTTCCTATAAATTCGCGTGAGCAAACTTGACGACTCAGTAACATAGTCGATAAGATCCTGTTAAGAAGACTCCGAAGCTCTACGTCCCGATCACTTATCTCACACATTTGGCGTGAGGCGCTTGCCAAGGGCAAACCGCCGGCTTCGGACACTCCGAAAACAAGAGGGAATGGATGATGCTGAAGTACGCTCGCCTTCTGGGCGCAGCCGCTTTTCTTCTGGCTGCCGCACCCGCGGTCCAGGCGCAGTCGTCCCGCGGCGCCATCGTAGGGCTGGTGCGGGATGCTTCCGGCGCGGTCATACCCGGCGCCGCGGTGGTAGTCACCAATCTCGGAACCAACGTTTCGTTCCGGTTTGAAACCGACGACACGGGCAATTACTACGTGCCTTCGCTGATACCGGGACCATACAAGGTGGAAGCGTCGAAAGAAGGTTTCCGCAAGCTGGAAGTAGCGCCGGTTACGGTGGAAGTCAACCAGACGGTGCGCGTGGACCTGAACCTGCAGGTCGGCCAGCTGGCCGAAGCAGTCGAGGTATCGGCGGCGGCCCAACTGGTGCAGACCGACACGACTACTCTTGGACAGGTGATCGGGACGCGCCAGGTCGAGGAACTGCCGCTGAACGGGCGCGACTTCACCAACCTGATCCGCCTGAACGTGGGAACGGGTGAACTGACGGGCGGCATCGCCACGGCCGGCACCATCCGGCGCCACGGCTTGAACGACAACTTTCGCAGCATCAGCGTCAACGGCGCCCGGCCGTCGTCCACCAGCTACCTGATCGACGGCGTGAGCACCAACGAAGCGCTGTTCCAGCAGGCTTCCAACATACCGCCGCCGGACGCCATCCAGGAGTTCAAGCTGCAGAACAGCCTGTACTCGGCGGAGTTCGGAATGGGCGCGGCTCAGGTCAACATCGCGCTCAAGTCCGGCACCAACAGCCTGCACGGATCGGCGTGGAACTTCCTGCGCAACGACGCGCTGCAGCCCCGGCATCCCTTTTATCACACCAAGTCGCCTCTCAAGCAGAACCAGTTTGGCTTCACCGCCGGCGGTCCTGTCTTCCTGCCCAAGCTGTACAACGGCAAGGATAAGACCTTCTGGTTCGCGAGTTACCAGGGCTCCAAGCGCCGCAGCGGCACGACGGCCGCGGGGCAGGTGCCCACCGAGAAGCAGCGCAGCGGCGATTTTTCCGACTGGGGCACCCAGCTCTTCGACCCCCTCAGCGCGGCGCCGAATCCGGGCGGGACTCCGCCCGTCGTCAAGTCGGTGTTTCCCGGCAACCGGATCCCGGCGGACCGCTTCGCCCCGGTCAGCAAGATCCTGCTGGCTTACTTTCCGTCCGCCACGAACAATTGCCTGCCGCCATGCATGAACTACCAGCGCAACCTGGTCTATCCGGTCGATGCCGCGCAGTTCAGCACGCGCGTGGACCACAACATCGGCGCTTCGGACCGCATTTTCGGCCAGGTGCTGTACCAGAACGAGACGGCTCCCAGCCCGGCGCTGATGCCTCTATCGGGAACCAAGGTCGCGCAGAGGGGCCGGCTGGTGGGCCTCCAATGGTCGCATATCATCAATCCCTCAACCATCAACGAAGTGCGCGCGGGCTACAACCGGCTCTACTTTCTTTCCGGCTTCGAGACCGCCTTCGGCTCCATCAACTACTGGAAAGAGGCCGGTCTGAAAAACCTCAACGACAACGCCGCCTACTACGCACTGCCCGCCATCAACATGGCCACCAGCCAGTACACCCAGCTGGGCAGCGGAGGATCGGTGCCGTTCTACAACATCTCGAACATCTACCACTTTGTGGAGGCCCTCACTCTGACGCGGGGCCGCCACAGCCTCAAGATCGGCGGGGAGGTGCGCAGGGGCCACAACATGAACCAGAACGGCTTCCAGGGAAATGGCCTGCTCACCTTCACCGGCGCCTACACGGCGCGTAACCCGCTCGGCTCGCAATCGCCCGCGGTGCGGGATGCCGGGAACGCCTTTGCCGACTTCCTCCTGGGCTTTGCCTCCTCGGAAGGCCACACCGGCTTCGACCAGTCTTTCGCCCGGCTGCGCAACGTAGACGCGGGATTCTATTTTCAGGACGATTTCCGGGTGACGCCGCAGCTGACCCTGAACCTCGGCGTCCGCTGGGAGATCCACACTCCATACAAGGACAAGTTCGGCGGGGGTTCCATCTTCGACCACAGCTTCCCCGGCGGGCGGCAGTTGTATCGCGACAGGAAGTTCGCCGAGCAGGTCAACGACCCGATCGGCGTGGCCTGCTGTGCGAAAGACGGGCTGGTCAATACCAGTTACCGGAGCTGGGCCCCGCGGATCGGTATCGCCTGGCGTCCTTTCGGCAACAACAACGCCTTCGTGGTCCGGGCGGGTTACGGCATCTTCTACGACGTCTGGCAGGCGTATTACCCGACGCTGAGCAACGGCCAGAACCAGCTGCTCGCCGATGCCGCCACGCCCACGCCGACCCTGGTGGAGAGCACCCCGCCGCTGGATATCCGGAACCTGTTCCCGGCTCCGTACAACATCGCGCAGACGAAGTATCCCGGACCTTACTGCACCGCCCCGGCGGAATACCGGAGGGACCCGCTGACCGGCGCGACCCTGGAAGTCCTCAACCGGTGCTACTCGGGCGGCGGCATGAACCCGAATAACAAGGACCCCTACATTCAGCAGTGGGGCGTGAACCTCCAGTACGAACCCGTTCGCAACCTGCTGTTGGAAGTCGGCTACCAGGGTTCGCACGGCTTGCGCGTTCCCATCCGCTGGGTGTTTAACCAGGCTGTCCTCCCGGCTGAGAAAGGCAACCCGACCAACAGCGTCTGCTTCATCTCGCAGTGCCCTCCCGGCACCTACCCGGACAAATGTTCGCCCTACCAGGAGCGCGTTCCTTTCCGGAACTTCAGCCCGACGTCCAACGAGTACTCCAACATCGCGCAGTCGGTCTACCACGCCATGACGGTCAAGGTGGACAAGCGCTTCTCGCACGGCCTGCAGGCGCTGGTTGCTTTCACGTGGAGCCGGGCGATCGACCAGGGTTCCGAGCAGAGCCTTCACGGCGGCTCCTACAACTGGTATCCCCAGTACTCGTACGATCTGTCGGCCGAGCGCGGCGTGGCGAGCTTCGACCAGACGCGCCGCCTGGTCACCAGCTGGGTCTACGAGCTTCCCTTCGGCAAAGGAAAGGCGATCGGCAACAGCGGCGGCCCGCTGCACTATGTTATCGGCGGGTGGCAGGCCAACGGCATTCTGACCCTGTCCGACGGCAGCCCGTTCAACGTCTCCTGCCTGACCTGCGGCGACCGTTCCCAGATCGGCTTCTACCCCGGCAGTCCTTACGGCGCCGGCCTGCGCCCCAACGTGAACGGCAACCCGCTGCCCTCCGGTTTTCAGCGCAGCTACTTCAACTGGTTTGACGCCTCCGTGTTCTCGCTGCCGGAACTCGGCACCCTGGGGACTTCGCCTCGCAACCCGCTGCGGACTCCCGGCCAGCGGGCCTTGGATTTCTCCATGGTGAAGAACAACCGAATCAAGGAACGCTACAACCTGCAGTTCCGGGCGGAGTTCTTCAACGCCTTCTCAGGCCACTTCTACTCGATGGTCTACCCGGGCTATTTCTTCGGCACGGCCAACTTCGGGAAGCTCTACTCGCCCGGCCAGGATGAGGGCGTGCTCTTCAACCCGCGCATCATTCAGTTCGCGATGAAGCTGTACTTCTAAGCGCCGCGGCTCGTAAGGCGCTCAGGGAGCGGTGCGGCGGACCAGTTCCGCCGCTTCTTTGAGGATGATGTCCTCCACGGCCGGGCTGAAGCGGCCGGAGCGTCCGAACAGGACCATGGCGTCGCGGCCTTCGTAGCCGCCCTCTTCCAGCACCCGGCGGGAAGGAATGTAGGCCGGCACGTCATTGGAGTAGCCGGCCACCCAGGTGTCCTCGAAACCGTGTTGCGTCTTGAGCCGCAGTCCATAGTCCACCACCACCTCGCCTCCCAGGGCGATGAACTTCAGGCTGCTCCCGAACTGCCAGACCTGGATGGGGTAGGGATAGCGGTCGGGCAGCTTGCCCTCCCGGTCGAGCACCTGGAGCAGGTGCCGCGCGGTGGTGCGGTACATGGCCAGTTTGTCCTTCAAACGCTCCTGCAGGGCCTCCCGGGTCCAGATGTCCACCATGGGCAGGTCCACGAGGGTGAAGGCGCTCTTCAGAGGCCCGGCGACCGGTCTCATCTTGCCCGCAAATACCTGCTCGAACGCCGCCGCCAGGATCTCGCCCCGTTTGCGCGCCAGGTCCTCACCCGCGCGAGGCAGCGGGTTGGAATCCGCCCCGCAGCCTTGCACGAAGAGAGCCGTCGCACCGGGATGAGCCTTCTCGATCGCTTCCACGGCATAGCCGGGCCAGTCGTTGCTGATCAGGTAATCGTTCAGCGCGGTGGCATGGCAGGCGTAGCCCACCACGGCCGCACGCAGCGTTCCGGCGCCGTCCCGCACCGCGAGGATGGGCACATCGTGATCCACCGGGCCGGGCAGCGACCTTCGCCCCACCCGGCGGCGGTTCACGGCGATCCCCGCCAGCCCCTGCTCGAACCAGACCGTGGCCGGCTGGAGGTTCTGCAATGAAGCGCCGATGGTGTCCACGGTCTTCCGGATCAACTCGCCCGTGTAGCGGCCGATGGCTGCTCTCTGCTCCGGTGTGAGGTCGTACAGCGGCATGACCGTAAGGCCGGCTACGGGGCCGCTGTGGGTGTGGGAGACGTTCAGCACCAGGCGGTCGCGCGTGAGTCCGTAACGGCGCAGGCACTGCGCGGCCACCTCGTCCGCCGTCCGGCGGTCGATCATGACCAGGTCCAGCGTGGCCAGCGCGACCGGTTTGCCGCTCTCGTCCTGTAATGCCAGGCTGCGAACGTGAATCTCCTGGCGCACGCCCTCCGAGGGCTTGGTCCGTGAGGCGAAGCCCGCCATCCAGATGGGCTCGCCGGGAGTGATTTCCGCCTTGGCCACGCCGGCTTTCCAGCCGCCTTGGGCGGCCAGCGGCAGCGCGGCAACAAACGAGAGAAGCGCGGCTCTGCGTGTCATGGATGTATGCGACCATCTTAAGCGACTGCGCCCGGGCCCGGGCAAAACCGCGGGCGGCCGGCAGCCTTTCCCCCGCAGCAGTTCGTTTGGTTTTGAAAATAAGCCGCCGGCAGGGCCTTTCCCTGGCGATGAATTTGGATGATATTGAAGGGCAGGAGGGATTTTGTGAAGACAGATCGGATGTCCCGCCGGGACTTGTTGGCCGCGCTTCCTGCAGCGGGAGCGGCGCTCGCGCCGCCGCTCGCTTTCACACGAGACGACAAACCCGCCCTGCTCGGGGGCAAGCCGGCGAGGACCGACGCGATTCCGTCCTGGCCGGTCTTCGACCGCAGCGAGGAAGACGCTCTCATCAACGTGGTTCGCAGCGGAAAGTGGGGGCGGGGAAACGGGGAGCAGGTCAACCGGTTCGAGGCGGCCTACGCACGTTTCACCGGCGCGCACGGCTGTCTCACTACCGTCAACGGAACCAACGCGCTGTACATATCGCTGAACGCGCTCGGTATCGAGCCGGGCGATGAAGTGCTGGTTCCGCCCTTCACCTTCGTGGCTACGGTGAACGTGGTGCTGCGGCAGCACGCCCTGCCGGTATTCGTCGACAGCGACCTGGACACTTTCCAGATCGACGCGCGCAAGATCGAGCCCCTGGTGAATGAGCGCACCAAGGCCATCATCCCGGTCCACCTGGGAGGCAGCACCGCGGACATGGACGCGGTGATGGCCGTGGCGCGCAAGCACAAGCTGGTGGTCATCGAGGATGCCTGCCAGGCGTGGGTGGCGCAGTGGCGCGGCCGCAACGTGGGACGCCTGGGCAACTGCGGCTGCTTCAGCTTCCAGGCCTCCAAGAACATCAACTCGGGTGAGGGCGGCGCGATCATCTCGGACGACGGGGAGTTCATCGAGCGCTGCTACGGCTTTCACACCCAGGGCCGCATGCGCAAGGGTTCGGCCGAGTTCAGCTACTCGATGAGCGCCACCAACCTGCGGATGACCGAGTTCCAGGCCGCCGTGCTGCTGGCGCAGTTGAACCGCCTGGAGGCGCACTCGAAGAAGCGCGAAGACAATGCCGCCTATCTTACCAGCCTGCTTCGCGAGATTCCGGGCATCGTGCCGGCCAGGATGTACGACGGCTGCACGCGCAACGCCTACCACCTGTACATGCTGCGCTTCGAGCCGGAGAAGTTCGCGGGCATGACGCGCGCGCAGTTTCTGAAGGCGCTGCACGCGGAAGGCGTGCCGCTCTCGGCGGGGTACGGGCCGCTGAACCGCTCGGCCTTCCTGAAGACCACGCTCCAAAGCCGCGGATTCCGGAGGCTGTTCTCCGCCGAGCGGATTGCCCGGTGGGAAGAGCAGAACCAGACGCCGGTCAACGACCGCATGACGCGGGAGGGCTGCTGGTTCTCGCAGAACTGCCTGCTGGCCGAGCGCAGCACCATGGAGCAGATCGCCGAGGGCATCCTCAAAGTCCAGAAGCACGCCGCGGAAATCGCGCGCGCTTGAGAACCGCGTGCGGGCTCGACAGGCCGGGTGGGAAGGGCCGATCCACTAGAATTGCAGGAGTGTCGCACACGGCCGGCCGTCCCGCCCCGCAGCCTCGCGCACGGGCCCCGCTCGCACGCTGGTGGGCCCTCATCCTGCTGCTGCTCTCGCTGGCCGTAAACCTGCTCGACCGGCAAGTGCTCTCCGTGCTTGCCCCGGTGATCCGGGACGAGTTGCGGCTGACCAACACCCAGTATTCGTACGTCGTCTTCAGTTTCCTGTTGGGCATGACGCTGTTCCAGGTGCCCGCCGGCGTTCTGCTGGACCGCTGGGGCGTGCGGCGGGTGCTGCCCCTGTTGATGCTGTTCTGGTCCGCCGCCAACGCCCTGCACGCCACGGCGAGCAGTGTCTTCCAGTTCTGCCTCTTCCGCTTGCTTCTCGGCGTAGGCGAGTGCGGCAACTACTCGGCGGGCATCAAAGCCATCTCGCGGCTGTTTCCCGCCAGCCAGCGGGCCCTGGCGGGCGGCATCTTCAACAGCGGGACCTTGCTGGGAGCGTTCGTGGCGCCCCCGCTGGTGGTGGGCATCAGCCTGCGATTCGGATGGCGCCACGGCTTCCTGCTGCCCAGCCTGCTCGGGCTGTTGTGGGTCATCCCCTGGCTGGTCTCGTACCGGATGGAGGGAACGGTCCGGCCGGGACCATCCGAGCGGCTGAACGTGCCGGGGCTGCTGGGTTCCCGCCAGGTGTGGGGCGTCATCCTGATGCGGCTGATGGGCGGGCCGGTGATCCACTTCTACTGGTACTGGCTGCCCGAATATCTGAAACACGCGCGGCATTTCAGCATCGAGAGACTCGGGCTGCTGGCCGGCGTGCCGTTCTTCTTCGCGGGACTGGGCAACGTCGCGGGCGGCTGGTTTTCCGGCTGGCTGATGAGGCGCGGCTGGAGCGCGGACTCCTCCCGCAAACTCACCTTCCTGATCGCTGCCGGCTTCTGCCTCTCCAGCATGCTGGTGCCGCTGGTTCCCGGCGAATGGGCAGCCATCGCCTTGATCTCGCTGGCCACCTTCGGAGCGACAGCCTATTCGGCGGTCTACATCGGAACCATCACCGACCTGTTCTCCGAGAAGGTCCTGGCAAGCCTCAGCGGATTCACCGGCGCCGGCGAGGGTGTGGTGAACATGATCCTGATGCTCTCGACCGGGATCGTGGTGGACCGCTTCAGCTACCTGCCGGTCTTCCTGGCCGCGGGACTGATGCCCCTGTGCGGCGTTCTCGTGCTGCTGTTGGTCATTCGCCGCGTCGAGCCGGTGGCGTAGCGGCGGTCACACCTTGTCAGGGACGGCGTAGGGCTTGCGGTAGTTCCGCGAGAGCAGCGCGTTGGCGTCCTCGCTGTTGAAAGTCTCGCGGCCCGGGTCAAAGTCCAGGTTCCTGCCCACCCGGTAGCTGATGTTCGCCAGGTGGCACATGGCCGCCGAGATGTGGCCCTCCTGGATGGGAGCTGCCAGGTCCCGCATGTTCCGGCTGCGAACCGCGCTCAGAAAATTCGCCACGTGGGGGGCCGGGGTGTCCGGCTGCGGCTCCACCAGTTTCATCTCCTGAACCAGTTCGCGCTTCTCGCCCGCGAAGATGCGGAAGCCGCGGGCGTCCAGGGCCATCACGCCCTCACTGCCGAAAAACAGGTTGCCGATGAAGTTGCCGCCGTCCAGGACGATGGCGCCCTCGCCGGTTGTGACCAGTCCGCGCACTTCGAAGACGATCTGGGAGCCGGGATAGCTGAAGACGGCCAGTTGCGTGTTGGGAGTCTCCTGGTCGTCGTCGTAGATGAACTTGGCGCCGCTGGAGTACACCAGGTTGGGAAGCCCCTTCAGGCCGAGACCCCAGCGCGCCAGGTCCATCTGGTGCGGGCCCTGGTTGCCGATGTCGCCGTTTCCCGTGTCCCAGAACCAGTGCCAGTTGTAGTGGAAGCGGTTGGGGTTGAACTCGCGCCAGGGTGCGGGGCCCAGCCATTGATCGTAGTCCACGCCCGCCGGCGCCGGAGCGGCCGCCTTGCGGCCGATGGACAGGCGCCGTTTGAAGCACAGGCCCTTGGCCATGTAGAGCTTCCCGATCGCGCCGCGGCGCAGCAGTTCGATGGCGCGCCGCTTGTGAACGATGCTGCGGCCCTGCATGCCGACCTGCACCACCCGCTGGTAGCGCTCCGCCGCTTCGACCATCCGCCGGCCTTCCCACACATTGTGGCTGGCGGGCTTCTCCACGTAGACATCCTTGCCGGCCTGGCAGGCCCAGACGGTGGCCAGCGCGTGCCAGTGATTGCAGGTAGCTACGGCTACGGCGTTCACAGCCGGATCTTCGAGCAGCCTGCGAATGTCCTGAAAAGCCCTGGGAGGGCCCCCGCCGGCCTGCCCGGCCAGTTGAACGCCCCTCTCCAGGCGGCTTTGGTCGATGTCACAGACCGCCGTCACCCGGCAGCCCGGCTGCGCCGCGAACACCCCCAGAAGCTCCCGGCCGCGCCCCCCCAGGCCGATGATTCCTACGTTGATTGCGTCGTTCGCACTCCTGGCGTGCAGCGGCCACGCCCCGGCGCCGGCAGCGCCCCATAAAAAGCTCCTTCGATCCATCACGCCTCCGGCCGGACGGGTGCACTCCGCCCGGTTCCGTGTCCATGTTGGGTCAGGGGGCCCGGGCAGTCAAGAGTCCGGCGGGCCGCTTGCTTGCAGTTTGGAAGGAATGCGGGGTCAGGGGCCGACCCGGCGCATGAGAGCATCGACCTTTTCGACGATGATCTCCTCCACCGCGGTCGAATAGGCCCCGCCCGCGCCGCCGCCGGTCTCGTAGCCGCCCTCCGACAGTACCCGCCGGGAGGGAATGTAACCGGGAATATCGTTCGAATAGGCGGCCATCCAGGTGTCCTCCCATCCGTAGGCGGCTTTCAGCCGCAGCGCGTAATCCACCACCACCTCGCCGGCCAGCGCGATGATCTTCATGCCGCCGAACCGGACGATCTGGATGGCGTAAGGCTGCCGCTCCGGAGGCTTGGAGCCGGAGTCCAGCGCCTTCAGGAGGCGTTCGGCCTGGCTCCGGCGCTCCGGTTCCTTGCTGGTTCGCCGCTGTTCGAGTTCCTCGCGCGAGGGTTGGGTCTCATACGGGATCTCGACGTACTCGAAGACCGTGCGAACCGGGCCCGTGAGCGGCGCCAGTTTCCCGCGCAGCGTCAGGTCCACGGCCTCCGACAGCACCTTGCCGTAGAGCTTGGAAAGCTCCAGGGAGCGGCGGACCAGGGCGGGATCGTCGCTGTGGAAGCGGGGCAGGGGGTTGGAGTCCGCGCCGCAGCCTTGCACGAACAGGGCCACCGCCCCCGGGTACATTTTTTCCAGCTCCGCCTGGGCGTAGCCGGGATAGTCGGCGGTGATGAAATAGGCGGCGTTGGTAGTGGGATGGCAGGCGTATCCGAAGAGAATGGCTCGCATTCCGCCATCCGGCGCGCGCACGGCCAGCACCGGAACGTCGTGATCCACGGGCCCGGGAAGCTGCCGGGTGTTGGGCCGGCTGCGCCGCCGGTTGACGGCAAACCCCGCCAGGCCCTGGCCGAATTCCAGTCGCGCCGGCGCCAGGTTCTCTATGGACTTTCCGACCAGTTCGACCACCCGGTCCAGCAGCTCCCGGGTGTACTTCACGGTCACCTGCTGTCGCTTGACGCGCTCCGGCGGGACATTGCCTCCGCCCAGGCCGAGTTCCGGTCCGCTGTGGACGTGCGAGGCGTTCAACAGCAGGCGGTCGCGCGCCAGGCCGTACCGGGAAAGGCAGCGTTCGGCGATCACGTCGGAGAGAGCGCGGCGGAAACCGATCAGGTCGGCGCTTACGATCACGAATAGCTGGCCGCTCCGGTCGCGCAGCGCCAGGGCCTTGGCGTGAAGCGGCGCCTCGACCGATTCCGAGGGCTTCTTGCGGCTGGCGAAACCGGCCATCCAGACCGATTCGCGGGGAGTGATGTCGACCGAGGCGACACCTGCCTGGAATTCCGTCTGCGCCGGCAGCAACAGACAGAAGCCGGCCGAAAGGAGTACCGCGCGAATTCCGAAACGCATCAACCTTCACCTCACCAGTGGGTGCGCTCTTCCTGCGAAGCGCGCCTTCCCCATTCCATGGCGCCACGCCGCGGCTGTCAAGCCGCCGGGCGCTCGCCGGACGGGGCTTATAATGAGTCTACCCGCGAGCCGATCACCATGCGCAGAGCCCACCGCCTGGAAGAGTTGATCTTCTGGTATGTGTTCGACCGTCCCTTCTGCGTGAGAAACGACCTCGGCCGTCAGTTCGGAATCAGCCCGGCGACGGTCTCCCGCGCCGTCTCCGCCCTGGTCAACGATGGCCTGCTCATCGAGACTTCGGCAGAAGTCGCCTCCACCGGCCGCAAGCCGCAGTCGCTCCGCATCAACCCCGAGATCGCCGTGCTGCTCGGCCTGGACATTCAGCTGGACGGCGTCCTGGCGGTGGTCACCGACATGGCAGGCACGCTTCTGGGCCGGGGCGCGGCGCCGTGCGACGCGCAGGAAGGAGCAGAGGCGGTTCTGACGGCCAGCCTGGCGGCGGCCGGCGCGGCGCTGGAAGACGCCGAGATCGACCGCTCGGAAATCGGCCACATCGGCGTGGGTCACTCGGGCGATCTGGACATCAAGAACGGAGTCTGCGTCTCCTGGGCGAATGCGGCGAGCTGGCGCTCGGTTCCCATTCGCGCCATGCTCGAGTCCGCTTTCGGCATGGGCGTGACCATCGACGACCGTTCGCGGGCCCTGGCGCTGGCTGAAAGGCGGACCTCGCCGGAGGACTGGGATTACCCCGACGCGCTGTATATCGTCTGCGCCTCCGGTATCGGCATGGGGTTTTTCGTGGACGGGAGACTCTACCGGGGCGCCAGCCTGGGCGGGGGTGAGATCGGTCATACGGTCATCGACTCGAACGGCCCCATGTGCCGCTGCGGCAACCGGGGCTGCGTGGAAGCGTTCGCGGGGTCGGTGGCCATTCTCCAACAGGTGCGGGGCGCCCTGGCTTCCGGAACGCCATCCTCTCTGCGCGCGGTGCCCGACTCCGAGCTGAGCATCCGTACCGTCGCCGCGGCGGCGCGCCAGGGGGATGCGGTGGCATCACTGGCAATCGAGCGGGCGGTGCACGCCCTGGGAACCGCGGTTGCGAATCTCGTGCAGGTGCTGAACCCGTCGCTGGTGGTGGTGTGCGGCCAACTGGCGCGGGCGGCCGGGGCGGAGATGCTGGCGGGCGTGCGCCGCGCGGTTCGCGCGCAGTGCGTGGAGACCGCCGCCCGCAGCGTGGAGATACGGCTGGCTCGCCCCAAGAAGGACGTCTCGGCGATCGGGTGCGCCTTGCTGGCCGCGGAAGCGGAAGCGGAGCGCGCTCTGAACGCGCGGTTTTCCGGCAGGGAGTGATGCACTGCGCCGCGGTTTTTTGCAGGGCGGAAGGAAAGGCCGGCGGGCGGCTTGACATGCCGTGAGCCGGCTGGGTAAGGTACAGCCTGCGGTTTGGCTCCAGATCATGGAAGGGAGGATGGAATGGGCGTGTTGGGCCCGGGATTGATTTCGCGCCGCTCCTTCAACGCCGCGCTCGGCGGCGCCGGCGCGGCGCTGCGCGGCTTCGGCCGGCAATCGGGCAAGGTGAAGGTGATTGACGCGCATTCGCACCTGAGTCATCACAGCAGTCCGCGCTGGGCCGAGCGGGACCGCCAGCTGATCGACGCCGCCGACGCGCTGGGCATCGATCAGCTCATCTGCTCGATTCTCGGTCCCCGGCGTCCCGCCGTGCCGGAGGATTTCCGCCAGTCGAACGATTGGGTGGCGGAAGCCGCGCGGCGCTACCCGGGCCGGATTCTCGGCTACTGCTTCGTCAATCCGGGCTACGCGAAAGAGGCGCGCGAGGAGATCGCCCGCTGCATTGAGAAGCTGGGCTTCGTGGGCATCAAGCTGTACAACGATTACCTGGCCAGCGAGCCGGTTGTCTGGCCGGTTGTGGAACAGGCCATTCAGTTGCGGGTCCCCATCCTGCACCACGCCGGGCACACTTACTGGCTGAGCCCGCCGCAGCCCCGCATCAGCGACGGAGGAACGTTCGCCGAGCTGGCCCGGCGCTACCCGGAAGCCATAATCATCTGCGCTCACATCGCCGGCGGCGGCGATTGGGAGTGGACGGTGAAAGCCCTGCGAAACGCCCCCAACGTCTGCATCGACATCAGCGGGAGCGTCGTGGACGAAGGCACGGTCGAGATGGCCGTGCGGATCATGGGCGCCGACCGCGTTCTGTTCGGCTGCGACATGTCGATGACGGCCAGCGTCGGACGCATCCGCTCGGCCGATATCAGCGAGACGGACCGCGCGAAGATTCTCAGCGGCAACATCGAGCGAATCCTCGCGCGGCGGAGGGCATGATGATCGACGTCAGCGCTCATCTCGGGCATTACGCGTTCCGCCGCCTGCGGCACAATACCGCCGCCGGCCTGGTCCGGCTGATGGACCGTTTCGGGATCTCGCGCGCCGTGGTCGCGAGCGCGGCCTCGATCACCTACCGCAACCCGCAGTCCGGCAACGAAGAGGTGGCCTCCGAGGTGGAGGCGCAGCGCTCGCGGCTGATCCCCTTCGCGGTGCTCAGCCCGGTCTACGCGGGCTGGGAGGACGATCTGAAGATCTGCAGCGAGCAGTTCGGGATGCGCGGTGTGCGGCTCTATCCGGGCTGGCACAATTTCAAGCTTTCGGACCCGCGCTGCCGCGACCTGGTCAACGCGGCCGCGGCTCGCGGCATGGTCGTCTCGATTCCCGTCCGCGTGGAGGACCGGCGCCAGCAGGGCTGGCTGGTGGACATCCCGGATGTCGACCCGGATGAGATCGCCGGCCTCATCCGCGCCTGCCCGAAGGCCCGGTTCATCGTCCAGAATGCCGGAGGCCTCTCCGGTTCGGCGCTCGGGCGCAAGGACGGCGGTCTGCCGGAAAACTACGCCGTCGATCTCGGGCGGCTGAGCGTTGAATTCGGCAATGAGATCGGCCGCCTGCTGACCGTTCTGGGCGAGGACCGGCTGCTGTTCGGCACCGGAATTCCCTTTCACTATCCCGGACCCGCGCTGGTCAAACTGGAGATGCTGCGGGCGCCCGACGCGGTGAAGGAGAAGATCCGTTCGAAGAATGCCGAACGCTGGCTGGGACTGGCGGGAGGGTAAGCCGGGTCCCTTCAGTTGTTGCCGAAATCGAAACGCAGGATCACGTCGCTGGCTACGGCCTTCCCGTTCAGGCGGGCGGGTGTGAACCGCCAGCTTTGTGAAGCGTAAGCCGCCACGTCGATCAGAGCCGCGTTGTCCGTGGGCACTTCCACCTGCACCACCCGTCCGGACTCGTTCACCCTGGCCCTCACCTCCAGCTTCCTGGGGCGCCCGGGCCGGCCGCTCCCGTCGGGTGGCAACGTCATGGTGACCGGTTGCGCGGGCCGGGCCGCCTCGAATCCCTTTCCGCCCGGCGCTTGCGACTGCAGCTTGTTCACCACGGGGATCCTGCCGATGAAACGGCGGAAACCGGAGGGCGCCACCGGCTCGCAGACCGCTGTAGCGGTTTGTGAGAGCTTGGGATTGGAGGGCAGATGCGGTGGGACCTTCGGCGGCGGAGTGGACGGCAGAGCCGGCGCCGGAGGGAGTTCCCGCGGCCGGGTCTCCGTTTCGCCCGGCGGAGTCCAGGAGAACGCTCTCACCTGCTTGGGCTCCTCCGCCTCCTTGGGAGCGCCCGCCTTCTGCGCGGGCGGCGGTTCCTTCCGTTCGCGGCCCGTTGGTCCTGGCTCCGGCGTTTTGACGTTGCCGAAGACCGACGGCCTTTCCGCGGGCGGCGCAGCCGGCTGCTCTCCCGATGGCTGGTTCAACACAACCACATGCGCGGAGTCCGTGACCAGGCGTCCGGGAGGCGATACCTCCATCCGAAAATAGACGTCCCCGGCCGCGGCCGTGCAGGTGGTTTGCCCGAGCTTGAGTTTCCCGGCGTCCAGGCGAATGTGCTTGATCCCCGTGCTGTCCGTAATCGTGATTGTCCCTTCGGTGGCTCCCTGGATTTCGGAGGAATTCGGGTTCCAGGAAATCCGTAAGCCGTCCTGCGTACTGCTGACTCTTAAAGACAGCGGCGATTCCTGGCTGGTGATGCCGCGCGGGCGGGACCAATAGAAGAAGAGCGCTCCCAGAACGATGAGGGCCACCACGGTCAGCATGAGCCATGGCACGGCGCCTCCGCCGGATGAACGCTTTCTTCCGGAGTCCGCCTTACCAAGACCGATGTTTGCGAACGGGGCCTGCCTGGAGCGGCCCATGAACTTTTTCACCGACGGTTTCATGGGGCCTTTGTTCAAAGAATACTGCGCTCCGCATGGCGGCTGCAAGGCGATCCGGCGCAGCCGGCCGCGCGGCGCTTCCCGAGCTTCATCATCCTGGGTGGGTCGCAGGCTCTTGGGTTGTTCCCTCCGGCGGAGGCTCGGCATGCGCCGTCATCGGGCCTTTACTCCAGGCGGCCGAACATGATGCGCTCCTTGCGGCTGTCGGAGGCGTCGCCCTGGGTGGCAAACAGGTAGATGGTCCCGCCGAGCTGGCGGAAACCGGGATACTGGAACGATTTCTCACTCTCGAAACGGTACTTCCGCTCCCAGTTTGCGCCATCCACGGATATCTCGACATTGAACACCGAACGGGAGACGCCGTTGACCCGCGTGGCCTCCTGCCATCCCAGGTAGTAGATGCCGAAAAACTTCTCGAACAGCGGCTTGGAGTTGGTTCCGTTCGGCACGAACGTGCGGTGCTCGTTCGCGCTCCAGGTCTTCCCGTCTTTGCTGGTGGTGAAGGTGTAGTTCCGGCTGCCTGCCTCCTGCCGGCAGATGGCCATCCAGGTTCCGTCCGGCAGGCGGTTCACCGCCGCCTCGGTCAGTTTCCATTCCGGTGGCTGGTTGAAATGCCCGAGCACTTCGAAAGTATCGAGGCCGGCGTTCACTGACGCCAGCGCGTTCTGCCCGCCGGCGAAATTGTTGAGGACCGCGAAAGTTGCGCCGTCGAACGTCTTGAACGAGTCGATCATGTAGAGACCGTAATCGACGGGCTTACGGCTGAACCCATGGACCAGGGCATCCTCGTAGAAGGGCCGCGGCTGCATGTCGAATACCCCGGCCGCAGTCCTGATGCTCGCCCTGTGGATCCGGCCCTCGAAGCTGAGACTGCCGGTGTCGAAATCGAGGTAATAGGTCTGCGACTGGCGTTGCCCAGGCAGTTCGCTGGCGAAAAAGCAGCGCAGGGTTTTCGCGTCCTTGCGGATGATGCGGGGGACAAAACAGGCGCCCTGGGGCAGCGTCTCGTTCTCGAAGACCTGCCCTCCCCGCGCCACCGGGATGATCTTCTCCACGGACAGGTCCCTCAGATCCACCACTGACAGCGTCACGTAGATGAATGGCCACTGCGGGCTTTCGCCGGGCTGGACATCATTGGCCATGGCGATAATGTACGCCCGGTTGCCGGCCAGGACCATGTCGGCATCGTGCGCGCCCTTCACCTCCGGCGCGGTCACCCGGATGAGCTTGTCCATCACCCTGTCCGCGGCTTTCTTCGGATCCCAGTCCGGCGGCAGAAGCTTGCGCCCTTCCCGGTTGAGGGGCTTCTCCAGGCGGTTGATGACCCGCTTCAGCACCACGTCGCCGGACACGTTTCTGCCGGCCGCTACGTCTTTCTCGCGAAAGACGGCCAGGAGGATTTCCCCGGCGCCCTGGCGGTCGCGGTCATAGACAATCCAGATCAGCCCGTTCCGGGCCTGGACGCCGTCGGGATACGAGATGCCCGAGCGCTCGTCCAGCAGCAGCCCTTCGTTCCAGGTCCTGCCGTCGTCAGTCGAGAGGCGCGCGGTGAGGTGGCTCCGGCCGGTGAACCTGTGGTGATTCACGAGCAGGAGGTTGCCCGATGCCAGGCGCCGTATGAAGAAACGCGAACCGGGATTCGCGATGGCGCTCGCTTCCGGGTCCGACCAGGTCCTGCCGCGGTCCCTCGAAAAGCTCTGCCACAACACGCCGCTGCCGGTGCGGATCAGCATCCAGAGGCGGCGGTCGCGCAGCTCCACGATCATGTTCTCCAACGCCCATTCGGGCGCTTTCAGCGCACCGTGCAGCTTCCATGTCCTGCCGTGGTCTGTTGAGATGCCCACACCCTGCAATTGTCTGGCCCCTGCGAACCACTCGTAGGTCGGCTCGGCCGCGTGGGTGACCGGCATGATCCACTCGCCGGTCGAGAGTACGGTGGGTTTGTTCATCCGGAAGCTGAACGGCGCCTCGTCGTAGCCCAGGCGGAATTCCTCGCCCCAGACCGGCGCGCGGGCGTCAGGCCGTTCGCAGAGACGCGCGTAGACCCCGTGCGCCCCGCGCTCCCGGTCGCCTCGGTTGAAGATATACCAGAGCCTGCGCTGCGGGTCGATCCAGAGCGTCGGATCGAAGGTGCGGCTGCCGTCGCGCGGCCTGGCCATCGGCACGGGCGGTTTGAAAGTCCTGCCGTTGTCGTCGCTGTAGGAGAGGTAGGCGGTATTCTCCTGCGCCGGTTCCTTGGCGCCGCCAGAAAACCAGGAGATGTATACCCTGCCTTGAGGCGTGCGTTCCAGACCCGGGATGCCCTGCCAGGTGCGCAGCAGGTCCGCGGGCGGTTGGGCGAGCAAGGGGATGAAGGGAACCAGGAAAGCGAGGACGAGTCTCATGGAGTGGTCTCAAGATGAATCGGGACAAGACAGTCTGCAATGAAGCCCCATTATATAGTTCCCGGCCGCGCGACGCTGGCCCGAAGCGCACGGGGATGGTGCGGCGCCCCCGCGCAGTGGAGGACCGGGTTTGGTCTGGGCCCCGTTGATACGCTATCGTTTTTTATAGAGGGACTTCCGGAGCCAGTTCCTGAAAGGGCCCGGGAATCTTATGGAGGGTGACGATGAAAGCCAGAATAAACTATCTCACGGTCGGGCGGGGCGTCTACGAGGCGATGCTGGGCCTGGAGAAATACCTGCATCAATGCGGCCTGGAAGAATCCCTGATGCACCTCATCAAGCTGCGGGCTTCACAGATCAACGGGTGCGCCTTCTGCATCGACATGCACTGGAAAGACCTGCGGGCAATCGGCGAGACGGAGCAGCGCCTGTACGGGCTTGACGCCTGGGAGGAATCGCCCTACTACACCGACCGCGAGCGTGCCGCGTTCGCCTGGACCGAGGCGGTAACCAAGGTGCGTGAGACGCACGTTCCGGACGACATCTACGAATCGGCACGCGAGCATTTTTCGGAGAAGGAACTGGCCGACCTCACCCTGGCCGTCGCCACCATCAATGCCTGGAACCGTCTTAACGTTGCAGCCAGAACCGAAGCGGGCAAGTATCAGCCGGCCCGGCGGCGGGAGAGCGGAAAAGGCGCGTGAAACGGGGAAGCGGCTCTGGGCTTCGGACCGCTTCCTGTTTGCGGCGGCAGTAGGGCCGCCGCGGGAGGCCGGGCGCGGGCTGCCTACACTTGCGCGACTGTCTCCACAATCGCGTCTCCGTTGCGGAATAACTCCGGCTTGATCTCCGCGCCGATGCCCGGCAGTTCCGGCGGCTTCACCTGTCCTTTCTCCGGAACCGGAACGTTATTGACGAAATACGGGAACTGGTGCGTGTACTTCCAGTAGTTACTCTCCATGATCAGGAAGTTCGGAGCCGCGGCGCAGACGTGCGCCGAACACATGTACAGCAGCGGTCCTCCGCAGGTATGGGGAGAGATGGGGATGAAGTACGTGTCGGCCAGGTCCGCGATCTTCTTCGCTTCCGACGGCCCGCCGCACCAGGTCAGGTCGAACATCACCACGTCGCAGGCTTTGAGTTCCAGAAACTCGCGGTATTCATAGCGGGTCGCCAGGGTCTCGCTCATGCAGATGGGAACGCTGGTCTCGCGCGCCAGTTGCGCGTAAGCCTGGGCGTTGTTCATCAGCATGGCGTCCTCCAGGTACATGATGTTGTACGGCTCCAGGGCCTTGGCGATGCGCTGCGCGCTGGGCAGGTCGAAGCGCCCCCACAGGTCCACGCAGATATCCATTTCCTGCCCGGCGCTGTCTCGGATCTCGCGGATCCAGCGCATGCCGCGCTCCATGGCCTGGTTCGAGAGATAGTTGTCCGCGGCGCTGAACGGGTACAGTTTCATGGCGGTGATGCCGCGGTCCAGCAGAAAGCGTGTGATCTTCAGGGTGTCCGGGCCCATCTTCATCTCGTTGATGGCCCAGTAGTCGGTGGTCGTGTTGTACACCCGCACGCTCTGCCGCGTCTTCCCGCCCAGCAGGCGGTAGAGCGGGAGTCCGGAGGCCTGGCCCAGGATGTCCAACTGCGCCATGTTGATCGCGCTCAGGATGCGCATGTCGGCTCCGCCCGCGTTGCGCATGGCCATGTCGTGGTAGTAGGCGCGCCAGACGCCGTCAATATCCCGCGGGTCGCGCTTGATGATGCGCCGGGCGTAGTCCCGCAGCGCGCCCCGCTCGCCCTGGTTGAACGGATAGGTTTCGCCGGTTCCGATGAGGCCGCGGTCGGTGTGCAGCCGCACCCAGCAGAACTCCGCGCCGTCGGAGCCTCCCGACCCGCCGCCGATCCTGATGTCCTTGCGGAAGGTGACGGCGTCGATCCGGGTGATCCGCATCGGCTCCACCTTGTCCGCGGCCGCCAGCAGCGCGGGTGGAAGGGCGGCGCAGGCCCCCGCGCCGGCCGCCCGCTTCAGAAAGTCTCTTCGTGTGGTCATAGGCACCTCAGATCGCTACCGCGTTCTTCGTGATGTATTCCTCGACTTTCGACCGCACGGGCGGCCTCTGATCCCGGTAGTAGAAACGCTCGGCGAATTTCAAGCCGTGCTCGCGTCCGTATTCGCGGTCGTCGTCCAGCAGGAATTGCCGCACGTACTCGCGGTCGGCCGTGCGGTCGTCGCTGCCGAGCAGGGGCAGCCGCCTGCCCTGTTTCGCCAGCCGGGCCCGCAGCTGCGAGCCCCAATTGCCACCCCCCTGCGACCGGCACTCCACGATCGCGTCGATCTTCTTCTCGATGTAGGGCGCGATGTCCACCACCCGGTTGAACGGCTGTCCCGCCCGCCCGTAGAAGTAATAGCGCTCCTGCACCTTGTGGGGCTGGATACCCGCCTCCATGTGTTCGGGAAAATCGTTCGGCATGCCGGCCATCCAGCAGGCTTCCTCCGCCGCGCGTCCGGTTACCCAGTGGTCGGGGTTCTCCTCCCAGTCGCCGTAGGGATTGAAGGTGATGACGGTGTCCACCTTCAGCAGCCGGAAGATCAGCACCAGCCGCGCCCGGACCTCGATGGACGAGATGCCGTCCATCTCGTGGTTCTGGTAGTAGAGGTCGTACACGTCCTTGAAGCCCAGCACTTCGGCCATCCGGAAGTGCTCCTGTTCGTTGCTCAGGATGTTCTCGGCCGTGCTCCGCCCGCCGCACTTTTCGTCGTTGGTGGTGCGGATGATGTAGCCGGTGTATCCCTCGCGCATCAGCTTGGCGCAGAGGCCCGAGGCGTAGTAGGGTATGTCGTCCAGATGCGCGTGCACCGCGGCGAACACCTTGCCCTTGTGCGGCCGGCCGGCCTGCTCCCGTTCGATCACGATGTTGCTTGCCATGGCCACTCTCCTACAGCGGAACGGAGTTCTCTTCCGCGTACTTGCGGATGTTGGCGCGGTAGTCGGGCTCCGGGCCGATGTAGCGGAAGGCCTCCGCGTATTTCAGTCCGAACTGCTCGCCCAGCAGGCGGAAATCGTCCATCAGGAAGTGCTTCACGTAGGCGAAATTGGCGGTTTCGTCGTCGTTTCCCAGCAGAGGCAGCTTGCGGCCGCGCCGGGCCAGTTCCTGCCGCATTCGCGACCCCGCCTCGCCGGCCGGGCCCTTCCCCTTGTTGGCTACGTTGGAACGCACCTTGGTGTCGATGTAGGAGCTGATGTCCACGATCCGGTTGGTCAGGTTGTGGCCCTGAGGGGAGCGGGCGTGGTAGTACTTCTCGCGCACGCTCTTGGGTTTCAACCCGGCCTTGAAATGCTCCGGATAGTCGCGCGAGCCGCCCGCCATCCAGCAGGCCGCTTCGGCCGCCCGGCAGGCGATCACGTGATCCGGGTTTTCCTCGTAATGGTTGTAGGGGTCCATGGCCAGGATGGTGTCCACCCGCAGCAGCCGGAAAAGGAAAATCAGCCGTGCGCGGATTTCGATCTCCGCGCAGTCATCCATACGGTGGTTGCGGTAGTAGAAGGAGAAAGCCTTCTTACAGCCCAGCGCCTGGGCCACCGCCTGGTTGTCGATCTCGTTCTGCACCACTCCGTATCCCAGCGTCTTCCCGGCCGCCTCGTCGTTGGAGATGCGGATCAGGTAGCCGGTATAGCCTTCGTCGATCAGCTTGGCCACCGTGCCGCCGCAATAGAGCGGTACGTCGTCGGAGTGTGCCTGTATGGCCGCCAGGACCTTGCCCCGGTGCGGCTTGCCCGGCCGTTCGCGCTCCACCTCCAGGTCGCTGGCGTAGGTGAAATAGTCCGGGGTGGTGAAGGGACTGTAAGCCGACCGCCGCGTCGGGTAGGCTGCAGGCGTCATCCCGGCGGGCAGGGCGGAACTGCCTGTTTGCGCCGCGAATGCCTCCGGAGCAGCCGGCATACCCGCTCCCCCGAATGCCATTCCGGCCGCCGATCCTCCCAGAAATCTGCGTCGTTTCATTCGGATTCCTCCTGATCCGGAAATCTCGACTATATCCGAGTTTTCACCTTGCCGCGACCGCAGGCATGAAGCCGTTTTGCGCCCCCGCCCGCCCACAGCGTAAAGTGGTTCCTGGTGTCATGAGCGTCCTCACTCCCTCCAGCCCCGAAGAACTGGCCGCTCTGCTGGGCGGCGCGGCATCGCAACGCCAGAGCGTCGCGCTGGGCGGGCGCTGCAGCAAGCGCCGCATGGCTGGGGCTGTGGCGCCGTCCGACCTCACCATCAGCACCTCCGCTATGGACCGCGTGCTGGTCTACGAGCCGCAGGACCTCACCATCAGTGTTCAATCCGGTATGCCTTGGTGCCGGCTGGCGAGCACGCTGGCGGACAACCGGCAGATGATTCCGCTCGATCCGCCGTTCTTCGCCGAAGCCACCGTGGGCGGGGTGGTTGCCGCCAACACCAGCGGCCCGCGCCGCCGCCTTTACGGCACGGCCCGCGATTTCGTTATTGGAATGCAGTTTGCCTCCCTCGAAGGCAAGCTGGTGCAGTCCGGCGGAATGGTGGTGAAGAACGTGGCGGGGCTCGACATGGCCAAGCTGCTGATCGGCTCGTTCGGCACCCTCGCCGCCATCGCGGTGGTCAACTTCAAAACCGTACCCATGCCGCCTCGCGAACGCACCTTCCTGCTGTCCTTCCACTCGGCCCCGGAAGCGGTGAAGGCGCGGGACCGCATCCTCGCCGGCGCCCTGCAACCGGCCGCGCTGGACCTGCTGAATCCCGCAGCGGCTTCCCGGGTGGAACAGCAGGGCTGGGTGCTGGCTCTGGACGTGGGCGGCAATGCCGCCGTCCTCGAGCGGTACGCGAGGGAACTGCGCAACGTCGGGCGCTGGACCGCGCTGGACGAACCGGAGCACTCCTCCTTCTGGCAGCAGGTCCGCGACTTCACCCCTCGGTTTCTGGAATCCCATCCGGAGGGCGCCGTGGTGCGGCTTTCCACCACCCTCTCGCAGCTCCGGGAAGTCGTCGAAGCCATGCCGGCGCCCGCGCTGGCCCGGGCCGGATCCGGAGTCTGCTACGGCTACTTCACCGACGCCGCTGCCGCGTCCGCCTGGCTGGCCCAAGCCGGAAAACGCAGCTGGAAAGCTATAATGGAGTTCGCTCCGGAAAACCGGGCCCATCTCGAACTGTGGCCCCAGCCCGGCAACGATCTGGAGACATTCGAGCGGATCAAGAGGCTGTTCGATCCGCATGGACTGGTAAATCGTGGCCGGCTCTACAACCGCATCTGAATCCAAACCTCTGCAAGACCCGCCCGCCGAAGGCCCGCGCCAGTGGGACCTGGACCGGTGCGTGCACTGCGGGCTGTGCCTGAACGCCTGTCCGACTTACCGCGTGCTGGGCCTGGAGATGGATTCGCCGCGCGGACGCATCTACCAGATGGTGCAGGTGAGCGAGGGCGCTCCCGTCACGCCTTCGTATGTGGAGCACATCGGGCTGTGCCTGGCCTGCCGGGCCTGCGAGACCGCTTGTCCTTCCGGGGTCCAGTACGGGCGCCTGGTGGAAGCCGCGCGCGCCGGGATCGAAAGCCGCGTCGAGCGCGGAGTCTTGGACCGCTGCTTCCGGCATTTGATCTTCGGCCGCCTGCTGACCTCGCACGGCCTGCTGACCGTGGCCGGAGCCCTGCTGTGGTTCTACCAGGCGAGCGGCCTGCAGGGGCTGGTGCGCTCCTCGGGCCTGCTGCGCTGGTTCGGCAAACTCGGCGACCTGGAGGCACTGGCTCCCACCGCCGAGCCGCCCTTCTTTTTCGGCAAGATCGGGAAGACTTATCCGGCGGAAGGCGCGCGGCGCTACCGGGTGGCCTTCCTGGCGGGCTGCATCGCCAACATCTGCTTCGCGCGGCTCAACGAGGCCACCGTGCGCGTGCTCCAGAAGAACGGATGCGAGGTGGTGATCCCGGGTGAACAGACCTGCTGTGGCGCCCTGCACGTGCATTCCGGCTTGAAGGAGGAGGCCCGCGTCCTGGCCCGCCGGAACATCGATGCGGTGCTGCCGGGCAACTTCGACGCCGTCATCACCAATGCGGCGGGATGCGGCTCGACGCTGAAGGAGTATCACGAACTGCTGGAGCACGACGGGGCCTACGCCGGGAAGGCCCGGCGTTTCGTCGCCCTGATGAAAGATGTAAACGAGTTCCTCGCCTCCATCGAGTTGAACCGCAACCTGGGGCCTGTGAACGCCACGGTCACCTACCAGGATTCCTGCCACCTCGCTCACGGACAGCGGGTGCGCATCCCGCCCCGGCAGTTGCTGCGCGGAGTGCCCGGACTGGTCTTTCGCGAGATGCCGCTCTCGGACCTGTGCTGTGGCAGCGCCGGGATCTACAACGTGGTCCAGAACGAGATGGCCACCGAAATCCTGCGCCGCAAGATGGACATGGTGAACGCCACCGGGGCCGAGGTAATTGCCACCGCCAATCCGGGCTGTCTGCTGCAGTTGCAGGCGGGTACCCGCCTGTTCGGCAGGAAACAGCGCGTGGCGCATGTGGTGGAGATCCTGGACGAGGCGTACCGCAACTACAAAGGATGAGGGCTGCCTATTCCGGCGACTGCATCCTGGCTGAGATCGCGGTCTTGATGGCCAGCCCGGCCAGGAAGATAAGGACTACGGTCAGGAACAGGCCGTTCAGGCTAACGGCTGACAGGCCGCCGAGCACCGCATAGCAGCCCATGGCCGTCCACAAGCGCGGTTTCATGAGACAACCATTTTCTCACAGGGCGAACTTCCTCACTGCGGCATGGAATCGCGCTGCCCGCCAAAAGGTGGTGACAACGGGAGCGCCGTGTTCGCGAAAACCGCTCCCTCCGGTCGCGGCTCGGCAGGCGCGGTGTCAATGCAGCGGTTGCTGCGTGGAGCGCCGTTTCTGAGCCGCGACCAAAGGGAGCGGTCGAATTCCCAGGCGCCGTGTTCGCAAGAACCAGCAGTCCGGCCTCGCCGCAGGGCTATACTGGCCGGATGCCGTCCTTTCTTGATACTTCGCTCGGCAGGCTCGGCGGCAGCGTCATGCGCCTGGGATTGGCGGCGACCTACCGGCCCGGCAGGCAAACCATCCACAAAGCCATCGACGAGGGAGTCAACTACTTCTTCTACTTCGGCATCGACACCCAGATGATCGCGGTGCTGCGCGATGTGCTCAAGTCCCGGCGGGAGCGGTTCATCGTGGCGACGGGCGGGTACAACTACCTCTGGTGGCAAAGCGATCTGCTCCGGGTGTTGCACCGCCGCCTGAAACAGCTTGGCACCGACTACATCGACGTCTTCCACTTTCTCGGCGTGACCCGGCCGGAGCACTTCACGCCCCGGGTGCGGGATCAGCTCCAGTCCATCCGCGAGAGCGGGTTGGTGCGCGGCGTGAGCATTTCATCGCACAACCGGAAGTTCGCCGCGGAACTGGGAAGGCAAGGCGCGTTGGATGCCCTCATGATCCGCTACAACGCTGCCCACCGCGGCGCCGAGGAGGACATCTTCCCGCATCTGCCGGAGCCCGGGCCGGCGGTGGTCAGCTACACCGCTACACGCTGGCGCCGCCTTTTACGGCGGCCGAAAGCCTTGCCGGCCGGCGGAAGGGTCCCGACCGCCGGGATGTGCTACCGCTTCGCTTTGTCCAACCCGCGTGTGAACGTCTGCCTGTGCGCCCCCTCCAACCTTCGGCAGTTCGAAGCGAACCTGGCCGAGGTGAGGAAGGGGCCGCTCGACCAAGCGGACATGGAGTTCATGCGCGCTTTCGGCGATGGGGTATACCGCCAGTACAAGTACTTCATGTGATCCCGATGACCCGGCGTTCTATCGTCCCGCTCCTGCCCGGAGCCGCTCGCGCGCTGCTTGCGCAGCAGCGCGATGTAGCCTGGGTGCAGCCGGATCTCAGTGTGCCTGACATCGTGCCGGGCCCGCCGCGGCCCGGAGTCCGGGTACGAATGGGCAACCCCGGCCTCTATCACGTCCTGTTTCTTCCCGAGGATTGGCGCCCGGGCGGCTCGTATCCGCTGGTTGTCGAGTACCCGGGCAATGCCGGGTACCTCACCCCGCGGATTCCCGGATACAACCCCGCCGTCGGCACCCCGGACGACAACAAACTGGGCTATGGCATCTCGGCCGGCCGGGGGTTCCTGTGGGTCTCGCTGCCCTTCGTCGAACCCGGCGAGACCGGCATCGCACGGAACTGGTGGGGCGACACGCAGGCGACCGTGGACTATTGCCACCGCGCGGTCCTATCGGTATGCGCGGACTACGGCGGCGACCCCACGCGGATCCTGCTGTGCGGCTTCTCCCGGGGCTCCATCGCCTGCAATTACATCGGCCTCCGCGATGACTCGATCGCCGGGCTGTGGCGCGCCTTCTTCTGCCACAGCCACTACGACGGGGTGCGCCGCTGGCCTTACTCCGACTCGGACCGCGTCTCCGCCCTGGGCCGCCTGCGGCGCCTCAAGGGCCGGCCGCAGTTCATCAGCCACGAGGATGCGGGCGGGACGGTGGCGGAAACGCGCCGCTACATAGAATCCACAAGCGTCGAGGGCGATTTCACGTTTGCGCCTCTTCCGTATCCGCAGCACACCGCCCTCTGGGTGCTTCGCCCGCTGCCGCTGCGCGCCCAATTGCGGGAGTGGGTGCGGCGCGTTCTGGCCTGACGCCGCCTCACGCTCTCGGCGGCCGTCCCTTGCAGTAGGTGGATTCCTTGGGCGCCTGATAGCGAATGTTCAGTTGCGGTGTTTCCAGGCGTTTGTACCCCTGGATGCGCGATTCCAGGGCCCAGTCGAGAACCGCGCTGGCCAGTTGCGTGCGCTCCGCGGGATAGGTGGCCACTCCCGTCTCGAACATGCGCTCGATGTTCCTCACCAGGCAGGCGAAGTGCCAGTAGGGCGCCTTGGTCTCGCCCCACAGCATGGTCGACACCGGCTCCGGGCTCCCGTCCACATCGATGGCGACGGTGAAATCGCTCACCCCGCCGGTGAGCAGGAAGGCGGCGGCCTCCAGGCCGTCGTTGTATTCCACGATGAACACCGCCGGTTCCTTGACCAGTTCCTTCAGGTTGCCGGGGCGCCGGGTCTGGCTGTGCGCGAGGGCCCGGTCAAACAGCCGCTGCACCCAGGACGTGCGCTCCACGAAATCCCACACCGCGCCGCCCTGCAGGCACTGCACCGCGCGGACGCCCGTCTCACCGCCTTTGCGCCGTTCCACCATGCATTGCAGGCTTTCCAGCAGGTGGAATCCGTAGATGTCCAGCCCGCTGTAGCTGATGGCCACCGCCTTGCGGGCCGGCGCACCCCAGGGCAAATCCAGATCCGGCTGGCGGTAGGTGGCCGATATCGAGGAGCCCGCCATGAAGGGAAATTTCAGCTCCTTCGAAATCTCCACCATGCGCCGCGCCTTGATCCAGCTCCAGGAGAGGTGCTTGTCGTTGAACACCGGCACGGACCGCCGGGACTGGCGGAAAACGTCGGTGATCTCCAGAAACAGCTCGAAGCGCGGGTAGAGCGTCTGGAGCTTGTCGTTCACCGGGTAGTCGCCGTGCTCGCCGATCAGCAGCACGCCGTCCACGGCCAGCTTTCCCGTGCCCAGAGTCAGAGCCTCGTAAACCGTACGGTAAATGGGGACGTTGTGCTTGGCGGCCATGGCCCGCCCCATGTCGTTCTTCGGGAACTGAGAGATGAACATGGAGACGACGCGCGAATCAGGCCGGGGCGCCCTTCCGTCCTGGTTGTATCCCTCCAGGTACTTGCCCACAATGACGTCGGCGTGCGAATTCGGGCGATAGACGGTGATGACCGCCGCGATCTTCCTGGGGGCGGCGGGCGCGGCGGCGGGAGCCAGCGCGCCCGCCGTCGTCGAAAGGAAGGTTCGTCGATTCATTCGTGTCCTCACTTCATGGGCGAGTAGTCGGCCGGTTCCAGGAAGACGGACTCGACTTTGGCCACGATCTTGCCGCTCTTTTCGGATTCGTCGCGGGCCTTGATCCAGGCAGGGTCGGCGCGGAAAGCATCGAAGCTTTTTTGGGCGGCCTCGCGGCTGGAATGCGCCAGTAGGTAGATGAGCGTGTTTCCGGCCAGCGGCGGATCCATGGGCTTGAAGTAGCCGATGTTGGTCATGCCGTGTTTGGTGAACAGCTGGAGCGTATGATTGCGGAAACGCGCATGCAGCGCGTCCAGCTTGCCGTCCACCGCCGTGTAAGTGCGCAGCTCGTAGACCCGCTTCGACTGGGCTTGCACGGCGGTTTCCCGTCCACTCCAGAAACCGGCGGCGTAAATGGCAAGCGCCGGCAGAACCCCGAAAAGCACTCTGCGTTTCATCGAATCCCCTTTCCGTTTACTCACCTTCAACCGCTCTCTTTGGTTGCGGCCCGGAACCGGACACAACAGCACATCACCGGTCCGCGGCCGGAAGGAACGGTATCACTGCTCGCACTCCCTCAGGACTTCAGGGTGAGCGGCAGATTCAGACTCTGGCCTCCATCCACGCTGATCACCTGGCCGGTGACGTGGGCCGCCTCTTCCGATGCCAGGTACGCGACCAGGCGGGCATGGTCCTCGGGGCGGGCCATATGTCCCGCGGGAATGGCCGCCTCGTAATCCTCCAGTTTCATCCCGCGCTCCGCCGCCGATCGCATCAGCATTTCGGTCCGCGTCATCCCGGGGCACAGGCAATTCACCGTGATGCCGTGCGGGGCCACCTCCACCGCCAGGCAGCGCGAGAAGTGGATCACCGCCGCCTTGGCCGCGCAGTAGGAAATCTGGCGGGTGCGGACGATAAGCCCGGCGATCGATGCGACGTTCACGATGCGGCCCCCGCGACGCGGGATCATGCGCCGTATGGCAGCCTGGGAGCATAGGAACGCACCCTTCGCGTCCACCGCGAAATCGCGGTCCCAGGCCTCTTCGCTCAGTTCCCAGGCGGGCGCCGAATGATACACACCCGCGTTATTCACGAGCAGCCAGACGGGGCCCAGTTCGGTCTCCAGCCGGTCGAACATCGCATCGACCTGCGCGCGGCTGGTGACGTCGCCCGGCAGCCCCAGACACTGTCCTCCCGGGGAGCTCAGTTCGGCGCCGGCGCGCGCGGCCGCATCGCCGTCCACGTCGTTGAGGCCCACGGCCATGCCACCCGCCGCCAGCAGACGCCCGATCTCCAGTCCGATCCCGCGCCCTGCTCCGGTGACCAGCGCGACCTTCCCCGCGAGGCTCACGGCGCGCTCTCCGTCCCGGCGAACAGGCTGCGCAGGAACGCCGCGCTCCTGCGCGCGGCCGGCTCGGGATCGCCTTCCGGCGCGATCACCACCGAAGCGGAACCAGTGAAGCCTTCCTCGGCGAGCACCCGCGCGATGTGCGGCCAGTCCAGCCGGTTCTTGTCCGGCAGCACGCCCGGAGGCCAGCGGCTGGGGTCGTAGAGATGGATGTGCCGCGCCTGCCCGCCCGCGGCACGGATCCCGTGCTCGATAGACGGCTCGGATTCCGCCAGTTCATATGTGTCCAGCATGACGCTGAAGGCCGGGCTGGCAATCCGCCGCACCCAGGCCATGGCCTCGTCCACGGTGTTGATGTAGGCCGTAACCCCGGGGTCGGCCGGCTCCAGCATAATGACGGCGCCGGCCTTTTCGGCATGCTCGGCGAGCTTGCGGAAAATGTCGCCTGCGATCGAATCCATCTCCTCCCGCGAGGCTCCCGGAATGCCCTTGCCGCGCGCGCCTCCCAGTCCCACCCGGGCGCCAAACGCGCCGGCCAGGTCGATCATGCGCTTGAACGCCTCCACCGACCGCCGCCTCACCGCCGGGTCCCCGTCCAGCAGCGCCAGCCCCTGCACCATCATTCGGCCGCTGTTCACCACCGGCATGGCCGTTCCGGCCCGGCGCAGCGCGCGCTCCAGCGCCGGAGGCTCGATTACGCGCTCGGGGTCGGGCATGAACTCGATGCCATCGTATCCCCAGGCTGCCGCGCGCCCGGCGATCTCGTCCAGGCTTCCCGCCAGCACTTTCACGATGAAGCCGAGACCGGCGATCTCCGGGGTAGAGGCGAACAGGCAGAACCGCATGGCGGGCATAACCCTCGATTATGCGTCATTCCCGCCTGGCCGGCTCGACAATCCAGCCGCCGGCTTGCATCATAGGGAAAGAGGCGGACAGATTTCCGGGAAGGGCAGATGCTTGCGCAACCGAGAGGAGGCTCGTGGCCCCGGCGGCTGCGGCGCCGGATCGCTCTCATCCTGCTGGCGTGCTTTATGAACCTTCAGGCCCAGTCGGTCGATAGCGAACCTCGCATCGACGCCCTGCTGGCCCGCATGACGCTGGAGGAGAAGGCCGGGCAGATGTCACAGTCCACTTCCATGCGCTCGCCGCTCTCCGAGGAAATCAAGGAACAGATCCGCAGGGGCCGCTGGGGATCGTTCCTCAACGCCGGAAGCGCCGCGGACCGTGCCGAGGCCCAGCGCATCGCGACCCGGGAGAGCCGCCTGGGCATTCCGCTGCTCTTCGGCCGGGACGTGATCCACGGCTACCGCACCATCTTTCCCATCCCGTTGGGTCAGGCGGCCAGCTGGAACCCCGAGTTGATCCGGCAGGCGGCGCGGGCGGCGGCTCGCGAGGCGGCGGCCGATGGAATCCACTGGACCTTCGCACCCATGATCGATATCACGCGCGATCCCCGCTGGGGCCGCATCGCCGAAAGCCTCGGCGAGGATCCCTACCTGACCGCGACTCTCGGAGCGGCCATGGTGCGCGGCTTCCAGGAGGAGGGACTGGCGGCCTGCGCCAAGCACTATGCCGGCTACGGGGCCGCCGAGGGCGGCAGGGACTACAACACCACCTGGATCCCGGAACGCCTGTTGCGGGAGGTCTACCTGCCTCCCTTTCAGGCTGCGCGCGAGGCCGGCGTGCTCACCTTCATGAGCGGGTTCAACGCCCTCAACGGCATTCCCGCCACCGGCAACGAGTTCCTCCTGCGCAGGGTGCTGCGCGGGGAATGGGGCTTTGACGGCTTCGTAGTCAGCGATTACGAGTCGGTTACCGAGATGGTCCGGCACGGCGTCGCCCGGGACGCGGCGGAGGCCGCCCTGCGGGCGCTGCGCGCGGGCGTGGACATGGAAATGGTGAGCACCAGCTTCTACGATCACCTGCCCGCCCTGGTCCGCGCGGGCAAGGCCGATCCGAAACTGCTCGACGAAGCGGTGAGACGGATCCTGCGCATCAAGCTCCGCCTGGGCCTGTTCGAGCCGGAGGCCCCGCCCGCGACCGCTTCCATCCAGCCGCTCGAAGTCGCCCGGAGACTGTCTGCGCAGAGCGTGGTGCTGCTGAAGAACCGGGACGGCGTTCTGCCGCTCCCCAAGGGTATCGGAAAGATCGCCGTGATCGGGCCGCTGGCCGACAGCCCCGTGGACCAGATGGGCACATGGGTCATGGATGGCCGCGCCGAGGAGGTCATCACCCCTCTGGCCGCCCTGCGGAACCTGCTGGGACCGGACCGCGTGCTGTGGGCGCCGGGTCTCAAGAACAGCCGTGACGGCAGCCGGGCCGGTTTCCCCGCGGCAGCCAGCGCGGCCCGCTCCGCGGAGGCCGTGGTGTTGTTTCTCGGCGAGGAGCAGATTCTCTCCGGAGAAGCCCGCTCGCGCGCCTTTCTGGGGTTGCCCGGGGCGCAGGACGCGCTGGTGGAGGAAGTGGCCGCGGCCGGCCGCCCGGTCATTGCTGTCATCCTGGCGGGCCGCCCGCTGACGTTTTCATCCGTGGCCTCCAGGGCGCGGGCGGTGCTGTATGCCTGGCACCCGGGAACCATGGGCGGCCCGGCGCTGGCGGACCTTCTGTTCGGCAATGCCGTTCCCTCCGGCAAACTGGCCGTCAGTTTTCCCCGCACAGCCGGGCAGGTTCCGGTCTACTACTCACACCTGCACACCGGCAGGCCGCCGGCTCCGGACGAAAGCGGCATCCCCACGGGAACTCCGGTCGAACCCAAAGGCTTCACTTCGAAGTACCTGGATGTGGACGTCACTCCGGAGTACCCTTTCGGATTCGGCCTTTCCTATACCACCTTCGAGTACTCCAACCTCAGGCTATCCGCCGCCGGCGTACCCAGGGGAGCCGCCATCACCGTCTCGGCGGACATCGCCAACACCGGCCGGCTCGAGGCCGAGGAAGTCGTGCAACTGTACGTCCGCGACCCCGTCGCCAGCGTGGCGCGGCCGGTCCGGGAACTGAAAGGCTTCGAGCGAATCCGCTTGAAGCCCGGAGAGAAGCGCACGCTGCGTTTCAGCCTCTCCACCGGGCAACTGGCCTTCTACGATGAGCGCATGCAGCGGGTGACGGAGCCGGGGCTCTTTCAGGTATGGGTGGCGCCGGATTCAGTTCGCGGGGTTGCCGGCTCGTTTACGGTTCGCTAGCGGGCCTTCATAGGGAAGCAGGCCGGCCCGCTCCAGCGCCCGAGCCGCCTCCGGGTTTTTCATGAACCACTTCCATACGAAGCCGCTGCGCAGGTTCTCGGCGCTCAAAAGCGTGATGCCCAGTTCGATCCCGATGACGTCCTCCGAGAACCAGCCCGTCACGGGGTTGAAGGCGTTGCGGAATCCGTAGCGCCCGTAGAGCCGTTCGCCGAACCGCCGGCGCATGGCCTTCAGCGCCGCCAGCGAGATCTCGGGCGTAAACATCAGCGACCCCGCCGCCGCGCTGGGAACGATGGTGCCGTCGATGCTCGCGTCGCGCGGCGGGCCTCCCCAGGCCTTATAGCCGTTCAGGCTGTCGGACGGGCTGATGCCCCAGAGGTCCTCGGCGTAGCTGGCGAAGTCGCGGGCCAGGTCCCGGCAGAAGATGCGGTGCGCCAGGGTAGCCGTCACCGAGTTCTGGAAGTAGTCGATCCCGGTGCCCTGCTCCTGCCGCCCCCGGAAGTCCACCCAGGCGTGCGAGTACTGGAAGGTGAACAGCGGGGCGGAACCGATGAAGGACTGGCCCGCGTAACTGTTGGGGTCACGCCGCCAGGCGCGCCACGCCCCGGCCGGAACGGGATGCGTGGGCGAAGCGATAGCCAGCAGGTACAGCAGCGTATGCTCACTGTACTGATCCCAGCGATAGGGCAGGAAGCCATCCTCGGGCGTCCAGCCGTGGGAGATCAGGCCCCGGTCGCCGTTCAGCATCCAGGGAAAATCGATGCGCTCGTAAATCAGGGTAGCCAGCCGGACGATCTCCGGATCCTGGCTGAAGTACTGGCGCGCCGTCAGAATTCCGCCCAGCAGCAGCGCCGTGTCGATGGAGGAGATCTCGCTGCGCCAGATGCGTTTTCCCGCCGCTGCGTCCAGCCAGTGGTAGAACCAGCCGCGCTGATGTTCCGCCCTTTCGGCGAAGAAGCGCAGGGTGGCCAGGGCGCGCCCGCGCGCTTCTTCCGGCTTGACCCAGCCGCGTTCCACGCCGGCCGCCAGGGCCGTAAGCGCGAAACCGCAGGCCGCGATATTACTTACATTCCGAAGATGCGGCAGTTGCGGCGAGCCGTCCACGCGGGCGCGGTCGCGGGTCAGGCCGGTAGAGGGGTCGGTCTGCTCCCAGAAAAACCGGAAGGCGCGCTGCGACAGGTCGTCGAGAAAAGCCCCGTCGGCGGGAACCGCGGGATACCGGTCCTGCCCCGCTAACCCCTTGACAGGCGGCAACATCATGAGAAGCAGCGCGATCATGTGCAGCTTCACGATGGTAACAGGAGCACTCGTCATGCCGTAGGCTGCCTTACACTGCGATCTTCCTCACCCTGCAGGCGGCGGCCGCGGTTGATGGTTCGCCAGGTCACGTATCCCGCCACCGGGAAACCGGCAGCCAGGACAAAACCGGCATCAAACCGTGCCAGATCGAACAAACGGCCGAAGACCGGCATCACTACGGCGACCATCAGCGACCAGGCTCCCGCGCCCAGACCGGCGATCAGGCCCGCGTGGTCCGGAGAGTAGACCCGGGCGGCCCAGGCCACCGGGAGGATGATGAAACCGGAAGCTGCGAACATTGACAGGAACAGCAGTGCCATCACCCCCGGCAGGGAGGCCAGCCAGGGCACGGCCATGAGCGGCAGGCTAAGAAGCGTAGCGACGGCCAGAACGCTGCCGAAAGCGCGGTCCGGAGGGAGGCCGGCCGCCACCCTGCGGTCCGCCAGCCAGCCCCAGACGAAATAGCCGATCTCCCAACCGAGCGGCGGAATCCAGAGCACCTTGCCGATGGTGAGTTGCGAAGTGCCCAGCGACCGGTTCAGGAAGATGGCGGCGCCGTAGATCACCAGGGCCAGCGGCAGCGCGCCCCAGGCGTAGGCGCACATGAAACTCCAGATGCGCGGATCCGAGAATCGCGGCCGGGTTGCCTTCGACGCCGCCGGCAGGCGTTCCGGTCTGCCCCGCAGGGCGGGATTCCGGCTGATCGCCTGCCACAGCGCCAGCCAGCTCAGGCCGATGAATCCGGTAAACAGAAAGGCCGCGCGCCAGCCCCACCAATGCGCGATGGGCGTGATGATCAAAGGGGTGATCACCGCTCCCAGGGATCCCCCGCTGTAGGCTACCGCGATGCCCCGCGAGCGCTTATCCGGCGGCAGCGTCTGCACCGCCGTTCGCAGGCCGCCGGGGAAGGTGGCGCCCTCGCCGAACCCCAGGGCGGCGCGCGCCGCGCCGAAGCCCAGGAAGCCGCCCACGAAGGCGTGCGCCGTTGAGGCCGCCGTCCAGATGAGGACTGCGGCCGACATGCCCCAGCGCACCCCCATCACGTCGAGCCAGCGGCCCCAGAGCGGATTGGCGATGGTGTAGGCGAAGGAGAATGCCGAGATGATGTAGCCGTATTGCTCGGCGCTCAGGCGCGTCTCCTTGAGGATCGTGGGCGCCAGCAGAGCCAGGGTGTTCCGGTCTATGTAGCTGATCAGCGACACCAACAGCATGGTCGCCACTGGCAGCCAGAGGGAAATTCGATTCACGGGCGCGAACTCCCAGTGTATACCGGAAGTGATAAACTGCCGTGGGTTCCAGGAGAGGATCATGCCTGGTTTGTGCCGGAGTCAATGGAGAATCGGCCGGCGGCATGCCTGCCGCCGCCTGTTTTGCTGTGGTCTCGCCGCCTTCGCTCTGCTTGTCTTGCCGCTGCTGCCGGCCTGTCGCGCCCTGGCCGCCGACGTGAGGTTGATCGACCGGTATCTTCAGGCCTACTACGAGACAGGGAAGTTCCAGGGCTCCGTGCTGGTCGCCGGGAGAGGCAAGGTGCTCCTCAGAAAAGGGTACGGGATGGCGAATCTCGAACTATCGGTCCCCAACGGGCCGCAGACCAGGTTCCGCCTGGGCTCCATCACCAAGCAGTTCACCGCCGTGCTGGTGTTGCAGCAGGCTGCCAAAGGCAGGATCCGCCTGGATGCCAAGATCGCGGAGTACCTGCCCGAGTACCCGGCCGCCAACGCGAATCGCATCACGGTGGAACAACTGCTCACGCACCAGGCCGGGGTTCCCAACTACACGACTCCCGAATTCATGCGTACCTCCAGCCGCAGGCCGTACTCGCCCGTGGAACTCGCCCGCACTTTCTGGGAAAGAGACCTGGATTTCGAGCCGGGCACGAAGTTCGCGTACAGCAATTCCGGCTACCACATCCTGGGCATGCTCGTGGAGAAAGCAACCGGCAGGTCCTGGGAAGAGGCGCTGCGGGAGAACATACTCGCGCCCCTGGGTATGGCTGACACCGGTTACGATCACAGCGAGACCGTGCTGCCGCACCGCGCGGCCGGCTACCAGGCCACTCCCGACGGCGTGCAGAACGCGCCCTTCGTGGAGATGTCGATTCCCTACTCGGCCGGGGCTATGTATTCAACCGTGGACGACCTTTACAAGTGGGACCGCGCGCTCTACACCGAGCAGTTGCTCCCCGCCAGGTTCCGCGACATGCTGTTCGAGCCGCGCGCCAGGGCCGGAGGACCCGCGGCAGCCGGACCGCACTACGGCTTCGGCTTCTTCATCGACAACTGGGAATGGCCCGGCCTGAAGCCGGTGCGTGTAACCTGGCACGGCGGCGGAATCCCGGGGTTCAGCACTCAGATCGCGCGTTTTCCCTCCGACGGGCACCTGGTCGTGATGCTCTCCAACCGGCTGGGAGTCAACTGGGGGGAAGCGCCCCGGGGCGTGGCGGGCATCCTCTATGGCTACAGCCCGCCGCTGCCGAAGCGGTCCATCGCCGAACTGCTGTATCCCACCATCCGTTCGCGGGGCATCGAGGCTGCCGTGGTGCAATACCGGGAATTGCGCTCGAAGCAGCCGGACCGGTATGACTTCCGCGAGCCCATCCTCAACCAGTTGGGCTATCTGTTCATGGGCCGCAAGCAGTTTCGCGAGGCGATCGAGATCTTCAAGCTCAACGCCGGCGCCTACCCGGAATCGGCCAACGTCTACGACAGCCTGGGGGAGGCCTACCGGGCCGCCGGAGAGCGGGAGACGGCCATCCGCAATTACCGCCGGGCGCTCGAGTTGAATCCCAAGAGCGGCACGGCATTGAAAGCTCTGAAGGAACTGGAAGCCAGGTAGCGTCAGGACTTCACGATCACCGGGTTGGGCCGCTGAAACGATCCGGGCGCCCAGGGGAATTTCTTCTCCACGTCCGGTATCAGTTCCACGCCGTAGCCGGGCTTGTCGTGCAGGTCCATGTAGCCCTTCTTCACCACCAGCGGATCCTTGAAGATCTCCTCCTTAAGCGGGTTGTAGGTGGTGTTCAACTCCAGCATGTGGCGGTTGGGAATGGCCGCCACCAGGTGCGCGTTGGCGATCGTGGTGAGGCCTCCATGCCAGTTGTGCGGGCAGTGGTACTTGCCCTTCAGATGCGCCATGCGGGCGATGTGCCAGTTTTCGGAGAGCCCCGTATTGTTGGTATCCGTCTGGACGATGTCGAGCGCGCCGCTGTCGATCCAGGGCTTGATGTCGAAACGGCTCCAGTTCATCTCGCCGCCCGAAAGCATCACGGTCTTCAGCGCTTCGTTGATCTTGACGTAGTTCTCCAGACCGCCCAGAGGCTGCTCGAGCCAGTGGAACTTCAGCTCTTCGAGCAGCGGGCAGAAATCCCGGACCACCTCCTCCACCGTCAGGCCCTCGACGCCGCCGAGCGACTCGTGCATCAGTTTCATGTCCGGCCCCACCGCTTCCCGCAGCTTCCGCAGCAAGGGCATGTACGACTTGAGCGTCAGCTTGCTGAAGGCCCAGTCCGTGCCCTTGCGAAACTTGAAGGCCGTGTAGCCGGCCTCTTTGTAGCGCAGCGCTTCCTCGATCAGGAACTGGTCGCCTTTGTTGTACCACTCGTGTTCGACGCCGCCGCTGGCATAGATGCGGATGTGCGGATCCCCCTTCCCGTCCGCGGCCAGCAGCTTATAGACCGGCATGTTCTTGGCCTTGCCGATGATGTCCCAGAGGGCGTTGTTGACCCCGGCCCAGGCGGTGATCGAAGGACTGTTCCAGGCCGTGTCCGCGCGGCCGCCGTGCGGGAGCGGCTGCAGGGTCGCGCAGGCGATGAAGTCCACGTCGAACGGATTCTGGCCGATCAGCGCCGGCTTGATCTTCTCCTCCGTGTACTTCTGGATGTTGTCCGGACCGGAATACGGCGTCCCTTCGCCGATGCCGACGATCCCCTGGTCGGTGAAAACCCGGCAGAGCGCCGCGTCCGATTTCCACACGATGTAGCTGCCCGTGCGCCACAGGTTCTTCTTCGGATCCACGTAAGAGAGCGGAGTGACCTTGACGTCGGTGATCTTGATATTCTCGCGTTTGATTCCTTCGGATGGATAGCTGACTCCGGCCTTGTCCGCCGCTTCCCGTTGCGCCTCGGGCGAACAGCCGGGCAGGAACGCGCCGGCCGCGGCCGCGGCGCCGGCCATAAAGGATCTTCTGGAGGTGCGTCTCATGAGCGGGCTTCCTTTCGAGCGTCTGGTTGGCGAATGAGCTACAGGAATAACGAAGTATACGCCAAAGTGAAAAACCGCACCGGATGCTTCAACCGCCCGTGACTTTTCCCTGGCCCGCCGCGAAAACATCCGTGGAGGTGATTGGATGTTCCAACTGAGCATGGGAAATTTTCGCGCGCCCGCCTTTCTTGCTATCACGGCGGCGCTCGTACTGGACTTCGCCATTCCGGCAGCCGCCGCGCCGGATGCGGTCTACACGATGACGAACGCGGCCGGAGGCAACGCGGTGGTGATGTACGACCGGATGCCGGACGGGCGTCTGGGTGCGCCCCGCTACTTCCCGACTGGCGGGCTGGGCAGCGGCGCCGGCCTGGGCTCCCAGGGCGCGCTGGCCCTCAGCGAGAGCGGCGACTGGCTGATCGCGGTGAACGCGGGCAGTAACGACGTCACCGTCTTCTCCACGGATGGCGGCGGCTTGACCGCAACCGACAGGCAGCCGTCCGGGGGCGTGATGCCTATCAGCGTCGCGCTCGCCCACGGCATCGCCGTCGTGTTGAACGGGGGAGCGAACGCCAGCATCACGGGCTTCCGGGTGACGGCCCGGGGCCGGCTGGTTCCCATTCCCGGCAGCACGCGCATCCTGCCCGGCCAGGCGCCGGCGCAGGTCTCGTTCGCCGCCGGCAACAGCACCCTGGTCGTGACCGAGAAAGGCTCCAACACCATCACCGTCTACACGGTGGATGGCCGGGGTATCCATGGTCCATTCAGCCATCCCTCGGCCGGCCCGACCCCGTTCGGCTTCGCGGTGGCGCGGTCGAACATCCTGGTGGTGAGTGAAGCGGCAGGCGGGACCCCGGGAGCGAGCACGGTGTCCAGCTACAGGGTCGATGAGAGCGGCGAGCTTCGGCTCATCACGGCGTCCCTGGCCCCCGGAGAGACGGCCGCCTGCTGGGTTGCCGTGACGCGGAGCGGCAGGTACGCCTACGTGGCCAATACCGGCAGCAGCTCCATCAGCAGCCTGGCGGTGGGCGGAGAGGGCGCCCTTACGCTGCTTCAGCCCGCGGCCGGGCGGACGCCCGCCGGCACGCCCGCCATCGACCTGGCGCTCAGCCTGGACAGCCGGTACCTGTACGGACTCGCCGGGGACACCATCTCCGTGTTCCAGGTGAACAATGATGGCAGCCTGATGTCCGTGCAGGTGGTTCCCGGGCTCCCGGTGTCGGCGGCCGGCCTGGCTGTCCGTTGACCCCCGCTTGATCGAAAACCTGCGCCCGGATTGTGGTTCCATGGATGGAGGCGTTGTCTGCCTTCACTTCAAGGAGAGAACCACGCGGGACGAGGGGTCCGAAGCCGGAGCGGGCGGCTTCGAGCAGCTGCTCCGCTCCTACCAGAAGGGCGACGCGGCGGCGGCCGCCGAGCTGGTGCGCGCCGTGTCGCCCCTGTTCGTTCGCTTCTGCCTCGGCCATGGCGACTCCGCCCAGGATGTGGAGGACGTGCTCCAGGAGATTTGGCTGCGGGTGCACAAGGCGAGGCACACCTTCCGGCCGGGCGCCCCGGCGGTTCCCTGGCTTTATGCCATCGCGCGGCACGCCCGGCTCGACGCGCGCCGGCGCCGGGAGCGCTTCCGCTCGCGGGAGCTTCAGGTGGAGGTCCTGCCCGAAACGCCCGCACCCCAGCCTCCGGTCCCGGCCTTCCAGGCGCAGGAGCTTCTGAACGGTCTGCCGGAAGCGCAGCGCGAGGTTCTCGTTATGCTGAAAGGGTGCGGGATGACCATCGAGGAGGTTGCCCGGGCGACTTCCTCGACCGCCGGCGCGGTGAAGCAGAAGGCGCACCGGGCGTACCGGCGCCTGCGCGCCGGACTCAAGCGGACAGCGGCGGGGTGGCGGCCATGAACTGCGATGAATTCGACCGGCTGGCGGCTGCTGCGGCTCCTCTGACCGAGGAGGCCCTGCGGCATCTGCGCGGCTGTCCGGTCTGCTCTTCCCTGGCTGCGCTTGGCCGCCAGGGCGGGGAACTGCCCGGGGTGGCCGCGGCCGAAAGACGAATCGTCGCCGCCATCACAGCCGATTTGAAGCCCGTCCGGCCGCTGGCGCCCGCGTGGGTGTACGTGCTGGGCGTTACGGTTGCCGCGGGCGTGGCGGCGGCAGCGGGTATCCTGGGCCTGGGCGTCCGGGGCTGGACGGCGGACAGTCTGACGCAGCGCGTCTACTTCACCGCCTGCCTGGTTGCCGGCATCGCAGTCGGCTCGGTGAATCTATCCCGGCTGATGGTTCCGGGCGCGCCGCCGGTACTGCAGCCCCGGGTGGCGGCCGTGCTGGCGACCCTGCTTCCGGCCGCGGGCGCCTTTCTATACCCGGCCGCTCACGATACGCGCTTTCTGCAGACCGGCATGGCCTGCCTTTCGATCGGGCTGGGCCACGCCGCTCTGGCGTGCGGGCTGATGTACCGGGTGGTGCGGCGCGGAGCGCTGCTGTCGCGCCCGGCCGTGGTTTCCGGGCTGGCGCTTTTGAGCGCGCTGGCCGGCGTAGCCGTGCTTTTCGTCTTCTGTCCTCACCGCGAAATGGGGCACTTCTCCCTCGGACACAGTACGGTGCCCGTCGCCGCCCTGGGCCTGGGGGCATGGATCGGGCGCCGGCTGCGCCCGCGCTGAAGGAGGAACCGGCTTGTGAGTCGAAAGGGTGTCGCGGTAGCGGCGGTCCTGGCGGGCGGCGCCGCGGCGGGATATGCCGCCTGGCGCCTGCGGCGGGCCAGCCGTGCGGAAATCGAACGCTTGGCATGCATCCTGGGGTGGGAGCCCGGCCGGGTGGTGGCGGATGTCGGGGCGGGGCGCGGGGCGCTGGCCGTGGAGGCGGGGCGGCGGGTTGGCCGGCAGGGTCACGTCTACGCGGCTGAAGTTGAGCCTGCCAAGGTCCGGAAAGTGCGTCGCAGAGCCGAGGGCAGCGGTCTCGAAAACCTGACTGCGGTCGAAACCGACCAGTCGGGCGGCGGCATGCCGGCGGATGCCTGCGACGCCATCCTGCTGCGCGGTTCCTACCATCACTTCAGCGACCCGGCGGCCATGACGGCGGCCCTCCACCGCGCCCTGCGCCCCGGGGGAACCCTCGCCGTCATCGATTTCGAGCCGCGCTGGTGGCTTTCCCTCCTGGCGCCCTTGAAAGGAGTCCCGCAAGACCGCGGCGGGCACGGCATCCCGCGCGAGGTGTTGGTTCGTGAGCTGGAGGACGCCGGCTTCTCCATCACCGGGATCATCCCGCGCTGGCGCTGGGATACCTATTGCGTAGTCGCGCAGAAGCCCGCCGGCAACTGATCCGCCGCCTGCTCCGGCGAGTGGGGACACGGCTGTTGAGAACCTGCGCCGCCAGGATGACAGCGTGGTCCCGGGCGGAGCAAGGCAACTCCGAGGCGCCGCCCGTCGCGCACAAGCCCGCTTGTACCTGATACACTGATCCCATCCCTGGGGCTTCCATGCAAACCGGCAAACCTGTCTCCTTCAAGTTCCGCCGCGTGTCCGCACGAACGGGGACGCGGCAGGTTGAGAACGTCCGCGGCCAGGTCGGCGGAATGGCTTCTGTTGGAGCACGGGAACTCCAGGGCGGCGCGCGTGTCGCTTTGTGTGTCCTGCTGTTTCTCCTGGTCCCTGCCGTTCCCGCGCAGGAACTCGAAGGCACGCGAAAGCAGTTTCAGGCGCTCTGCGCTCACTGCCATGGTCTGGATGGCGCGGGCGGAGAGCGCGGCCCCAGCCTCCTGCGGCGCACGTCCCGCACGGCCACGCTCGAGGCGGTGCGCGACGTCATCCGGAAGGGGGTGACCTCGGGAGGCATGCCCGCCTTCCCTCTCCCCGAGCAGCAACTGGCGCCGCTCGCGGCCTACGTCTTTTCCATGAGCCGCCGCCGGGGGGAGAGACCGCCCCCGCGTGCAATCACCCTGCCGCTCTCCGGCGGCCGCGAGATTCGTGGCCTAGTCCGCAACGAGAGTAACTACGACCTGCAGCTCGAGGGCGCCGATGGCCGCCTGTACCTGTTCGAGCGCGCCGGCGCCGGCTGGCGCCAGGTGATGCCCGACCCCCAGGGAGAGTGGCCCACCTACCACGGCGTGCCGGGCGGCAACCGCCACAGCCCGCTGCGCCAAATTCACACCGGCAACGTGGCTGCGCTGGCTCCCCGCTGGATCTTCACTATCCCCGATTCGCGGCGCCTGGAAGTCACCCCGATTGTGGCTGACGGCATCATGTACATCACCGGCGCGAACCAGGCCTATGCCCTGGATCCGCGCACCGGGCGCGAGATCTGGCACTACCAGCGCCCGCGCACTCCCGGCCTCGCCGGCGATGCGGCCGGCGGCATCAATCGCGGCGCCGCCATCTGGAAAGACCGCCTGTTCTTTGTGACCGACAACGCCCGCCTGCTGGCTCTGAATCGCGCCACCGGCGCGCTGATCTGGGACGTCGAGATGGCCGACCATCGCCAGAACTATGGCGCCACCTCCGCGCCGCTGGTAGCGGGCGATCTGGTAATCTCCGGGACCTCCGGCGGCGACGAGGGCGTGCGCGGCTTCCTGGCCGCCTACCACGCCGCCACCGGCGAGCAGGCCTGGCGCGTCTGGACCATTCCCGCTCCGGGCGAACCCGGTTCCGAAACCTGGATCGGCAAGGCACTCGAGCATGGCTGCGGCGCCGCATGGCTGACCGGCACCTACGACCCCTCCACGGGGATGCTTTACTGGCCCACCGGCAACCCGTGCCCGGACTATAACGGCGACGAGCGCAAAGGCGACAATCTCTATACCAGTTCCGTGCTGGCCCTGGACGTGGCGACAGGGAAACGGCGCTGGTATTACCAGTTCACTCCCCACGACGTGCACGACTGGGACGCCCAGCAGACGCCCATGCTGGTGGATGCCGACTTCCGCGGCCGTCCCAGGAAACTCCTGGTGCAGGCGAATCGCAACGGCTTCTTCTACGTTCTCGACCGCCTGAGCGGAGAACTGCTGCTCGCCAAGCCGTTCGTCAAGCGCCTCACCTGGGCCGGCGGCATCGGACCCGACGGCCGCCCGCAAGTGCTGCCGGGCACCGACCCCTCGCCGCAAGGGACCAAAGTCTGCCCGGCCGTGGAGGGCGCCACTAACTGGATGTCAACCGCGTACCATCCCGAAACTGGCTTGTTTTACGTCATGGCGCTGGAAAAGTGCAACATTTACTTTAAGGAAGAGGCGGTATGGGAGCCGGGCAAGTCCCACTATGGCGGTGGTACCCGCAATGTGCCCGGAGAGCCCGGCAGGAAGTATCTGCGCGCGCTGAATATCCAGACCGGCGAGACCGTTTGGGAGTACCCGCAAACCGGTCCCGCCAACACCTGGGGCGGCGTGCTCTCCACCGGTGGAGGGCTGGTCTTCTTTGGGGACGACAGCGGGGCCTTTGCAGCCGTGGACGCCAGGACCGGCAAGCCGCTCTGGCACTTCCATACCAGCCAGACCTGGAAGGCCTCGCCCATGACGTATCTGGCCGGCGGCAAGCAGTATGTAGCCATCGCCTCAGGCTCGAACGTAATCGCGTTCAGCCTGCCGTAGGGACGGAGATCCAGTCGCTTTACGGGGCCGGCGATTCGATCATCCTGCGGAAATCCACGCCGGGGGTGGTGTCCACGTTCGTTCCCACAATCACTCCCCGCGGGTCCACCCAGTAGAAGTTGGCGCCGCTGTCCACGGTGGTCTGCCGCCCCGTGGCCGGGTCTTCCAGGCGTACGATGCCCAGCGTCGCGTCGGACCTCATCCGCGCAATCCGTTCCTCCACGGCGTCGACCTTCCGCTGAGTGGCCTCCCCCATGCCGGCAATCTGGTTGGCCGTGCCGCTGATGATGCCCGAGCGGACGCCGGCGTTGCGGACCTCCTGCATGCCCCATTGAGGATTGAACCGCACGGAGTCGCCGATGTGGGTCATGATGGCCCTGGTCTGTTCCGCCCGGTCCGGCGGTGTCAGGTAGACCGTCAAGGCTTTGAGGTTCCACATTCCGATCTGACCCGGCGCCGGCAGCGACAGCCGGGTCGTCAACGCCTGGCAGAACCCGGCTTTCATTTGACCCTGCTCCCGGCACTGAAATGCCGCCGAGCCGATCGAGAACGGTCTCTGAGCCAGGGTAGGATCTTTGGAGAGGACATACGGGACCATCTCGGGGTTGTCTCTCACCTCCGAGATCTGAAGGTCCGTGCAGAACATGGGCGCCCGGCTGGCAACATAGAACTGGCAGAAATACGCGCCTGTCAGGTAGCGGAGGACCATGGCCGCGCCGTTCATGGACCCTTCCGGTATCAAGCTTCCAGCTGGATCTATGAAGTAAGTGGACATCTGCGGATCGCCGAGCGACACTCTCGTCCGGCCGTCCGGGGAGGTCACGCCGAGGACGAGATGCGGGTCTTCGGGACTGGAGCGTATCAGCCCGCCGCTGGCCTGCCAGCCGGCGGGCACTTCCGCCGTGAACGCCCCCTCCATAGGGTCGGCGAACAGCGCCCATTGGACGCCGCCCGCGCCGCCGGCGTCGCCCGTCAGCCGGAAGCTTCCCAGGACTCTCACCAGATCCGCGGCTTTGCCGGCGAAGTCCGCTTTCCGTGCCGCGGCCGAGTAGAAATAGCCGGCCACTCCGCGCGGGCTGGGCTTCCAGGCGAAAGCCGACACCGCGGTCATTTCCCCGCTCTTTCCCCGGGCCCGCACCAGGTTCGGCCCGGCGGCCTGCGCGCTTTCCCACTGGGCCTGGAAGGGACACGCGGCGGCCAGCTTCTGGTGTATGGCCTGGACCGTCTTGAGGTCAGGAACCGAAACCACACCCGGCAGGAAGACGGGCCAGACCACCACATCCTCGCCCTGCGTTCCCATCAGGTGAACCCAGCCTTTCCGGGCGTCCGGCCAGACGCTCCATCCGGCCGGCGTTTCGACTGAGAAGCCCGCTCCCTTTTGCGCGGCCCATTCCGGGGCGGGCGAGGCAGGCTGAGCCGCCTGCAGAACGGAGACCAGAGCGCACAGCGCTAACCAGCCGACGGATGACCTCCTCATCGGCGCTCCTTTCCCGGTTCCGGCAGCACTCGCCGGAGTTCCCGTATCAGGCCGGCGTAAGTATACACCCTCCCGCCGCTGGTCGATCCGAAAGGAGGTGATCCCTGCGAGCCATGAGAAGAACCAGGACTACCGGGACCCCGGGAGCGGGAACCGCGCCTGGCGAGGTGCGCGCAAAACATCGCCGGAGCGGTGTGCGCGGCGGTTCCTCACCCCGCCGCTTCCCGCACGGCGGGCATGCGATCCACGAATCCCGCCCTGGTCCGGCGCAATTCCGCGACGGCCGCCGCGCGCATGCGCCGCAGCCGCGCCCGGTGCGCCGGCTTGACCGCGAGGTTATCCAGTTCCTCGGGGTCCTCCTGGAGATCGTACAACTCCTCCAGGTCGTGGATCAGAGGCCGGACGTACTTGTAACGCTGGTCGCGCAGCATGACGTACCAGGGAACATCGGCGTGGAAGGTGTCCTTGCCCTGGGGGATCACGTCAGTGTCGGAGCCGAACTTCTGCCCGGTTGCGGCCAGCATGGCCGGGTAGGACCAGCCGGCCTCGGGGTTCCGCAGCAATGGCGCAAGGTCGCGCCCGTGCATTTCCCACGGCAGCGCGATCCCTGCCCAGCGGAAGAAGGTCGGCGGCAGGTCCACTCCGGAGACCGGCGTCGTGCAAACCCGTCCTTCGGGGATGCGGCCCGGCATGGAGACGATCAACGGGGACCGGACATTGGCGTCGTAGGCGGCGATCTTGGTGCCCCGAAATCCGTGCTGTCCAAAGGCCAGGCCCTGGTCCGAGGTGAAGACCACCACCGTGTTCTCACGCTGGCCGGTCTCTTCCAGAACATCCATCAGCCGCTTGACTCCCTCATCGATGGCGAAGACACCCTGGTGGTATTGCCTCACCCACTCGGTCAAGCTGCGTCCGCCCGCCACCGCACGGCCGTCCGGTCCTTTCCGCCAGTGATTCACCTTCTGCGCCCAGTCCGGCTTGCCGGGCCGCGGAGGGAAGATGTCGGCGGGTGTATCGAAGTCCACTCCCGCGTATTCCTTGAGGTGCCGCTCGGCCGGCGTATACGGACCGTGAACCGCTCCGTAGCACAGCCACAGGTACCAGGGCTTGCGCGTATCCCGGCCGTTGCCGCGGATCAGGTCCACCGCCCAGTCCGTGTACTGGTCGGTCGAGTAACGCCTGAGCATCTCGGTACGGCCGCCCTGGTAAGTGATCGGTTGATTGTAGTAGTAGTTCGCGCTGGTTTCCGTGTACTTGGGCCGGTTCCAGACAAGCTGGAAATCCCAATCCCGCCCGTAGCCGGTGTCGGTGCCCGTGTGCCACTTGCCGATCTGCGCGGTGAAGTAGCCGTTCGCCCGGAACACTTTCGGCCAGAAGGGACACTGTTGCGCGTCGTAGGTACAGCCGGGGTAGGGGCCTTCCATTCGCATGGACTGCACGCCGAACTGGTGATGGCCGGTCAGCATGGTGGCCCGCGACGGCATGCACCAGGCTCCGTTGTATGCCGCGGTGAAGCGGACGCCGCGCCGGGCCAGACCGTCGATGGCCGGAGTGCGGACCCAGGGGTAAGCCTCGGGGTAACAACTGATGGTCCGGTGCGAATGGTCGTCGGTGTAGATAAACAGGATGTTGGGCCGCTTCGCCGGCGCGCCCCGCAATGCCCTCCCGGCCGCTCCAAGCCCGAGCAGGCCGAGCATCTCTCGTCGGCTTCTGGTTTCAACCGGCATTGCTGTTGCCTCCTTCAGGCCAGCGCGACCTCGCGCACGTCGATCTTGCTGTCGTCGAATTCGCCCAGCCCCAGAACGCCGGCGATCTCGATGTGCTCCGGCTGGCAGTTCAACCGGCGGCTGACCTTGTCCGGCTTGGACAGCGCTATGGACGCCAGCCCCATCTCCGCCCGCTTCCTGTCCAGCGCCTTCCAGCCGGTCTTGTCCACCGCCACGGGGTCCGTGGCGAAATAGATGGTCTTGTGTTCCCAGATGTACCCCGGCCGCGCGGACGGCCCCCCGTGATACACCCCCTTGACTCCGTCCACGATATGGAGAACCGCCTTTTGCCGGAAAGGCGGCAGGTCGACAATCGCCGGGATGAAGACCGCCGTGCAGTGCAGGGTGGCGTTCTGGTGGCTGCGCGCCACGTTGTTCGCCATGCCATACGCCATGTTTTTCAACGCCAGGGTGACGCCCGCCGACTGGTGATGCTTCAGCACCGGGATGTTGATGAGCTTGCTGATCTCCCTGGTGAGGAACCGGGCCGCGTACGAGCGGCGAAAGTGACGGTCATTCACGTCCTGGTTGGGCTGGATGACCGGCAGCTCGGCGTAGCAGTCGCGGTCGTAGCCTTCCATGTCCAGTTGGATCGGCTCGTACTTCTCCGATGCCCAGGCCCAGCGCACGCCCTCCGGGAGCCACTTGTCGTAGCCCGCCTCCAGGAAGAAAGAGCGGTTGCGGTCGAACACCACGATGTCGCTCGGCTTCACTCCCGCTTCTTTGAGCCCGTCGATCACCGCGTGCAGCACCTCCGGCGCCGAAATCACCCGCGGCGCGCCGTTGGGGTTGAGCTTGATGCCGACCACGTCGCCGGGCTCGACGAACATCCGCCAGGCATCCACCCAGCCGGGTGCGCCGGTCAACTCGAGCATGCCGCGACGGATCATCTCCCGCACCGGCCCCCGTTGATATTGGTCGGAAACGATGCAGCCGGCGTGGCGCACCGCCGCTACCCGGCCTGGAAACGGTCCGGGAATGCCCAGCCTGCCGCCGGGCTTCGAGGCGCGCCCGGCCTGTCCGGCCGAAACCAGCGCCGCGGAAAGAAAGTCTCTGCGTCCTGTCAACATCGCCTGCCCTCCGGGCCTTTCGATTGTAGTCGCTTTCTCCCCCGGGCGCATGCCCGCGCGCAGTATACTTCGAGTTGCGTTCCTATGCCCTGCATCCGGTGGATCCTGCTCCCTGTTCTGGCCCTGTCCGCCGTCTCCGCCGAGCGGCCCGCCATCGTCAAGCTCGGGACCATTGACGTGGACCTGGTCGAAGCCACGCCGGTGGTCTTCAAGGGCCGCCTCTACCGCTTTGAGTACGTGCGTCAGAACTACTGGGCCAACCAGACCGGCGACGATTACTTCCGCTTCGTCGACCACCGGACCGGCCAGGCCACTCCGGGCTTCGCCAAGGGCCGCGTGCTGGGCAGCGCTTTCGTTGACGGTGACACCATGTACGTCACCGGCACCGGCGGGCGCGGCAGGAAATGGGGCGCCGAACTGGTGTGGATGTTCGCCTCGCGGGACCTGAAGAACTGGGAGGAGTGGGTGGCCCTCGACCTGCCCGGCTTCAGCATCTTCAACACCTCCCTATGCAAGGCCGGCGACCGCTACGTCCTGATGTTCGAGATCGACAAGCCGAAAGAGCAGGCCGGCGTTCCGTTCACCGCCCGATTCGCGACTTCGCGCGACCTGAAGCGCTGGGACCTCACCCCGTCGGAAAACAACTACTCGAAAGACCGTTACACCGCCCCGCACTGCCTGCGCTACCTGGACGGTTACTTCTACAACTTTTACCTGGAAGCGCACGAAGGCTACGAGATGCGCGTGGTGCGCTCCAGGGACCTGATCCATTGGGAGTCCAGCCCGCTCAACCCCGTCTTGCGCGCTTCGCAGGACGACCGCAAAATTGCCGGTGAGAAGCTGAGCCAGGCGCACCGGCGGCGCGTCGCCGCTGCGGTCAATCGCAACAACTCCGATATCGATTTCTGCGAATACAAGGGCCGCCTGATCATCAACTACTCCTGGGGCAACCAGCAGGGTGTGGAACACCTGGCCGAAGCGGTGTACGAGGGGACGGAGCGTGCGTTTTTGAAAGCCTGGTTCCACGAGTAGGCCGGTTGCCGGCCTGCGGCACCCGGGTCCCTACGGCCGGTCCGGCGCCACCTGCAATCCTCCATTCACCGGGCTGGGTCCCGCTTCCATCCGCGCGCCTGCCGGATTGTGCGACCGGATCACCCCGCGCACGTTTCTGACGCCGTGCCCGGGCCGTTCGACGGCCACCGCCACGGCGGCCCGGTTCACGGCGTCGTACACGTAGCAGTCGTCGAATTCGATGCCGCCGGGCCGCTCGGTCAGTTCGGGCCGCCGCAGCTCCAGCAGCACGGGAACTCGGGGACCCCGGTGGTCGGGCACCCGGGCGGTCCACGGGCTCTTCCAGCGGCAGCGCGTGAAGCGAACCAGCACGCCTCCCGCCGATTTGTCGTAGACTTTGGCGCCCTCGCGCCCGGTGTTCTCGCTGGTACAGCCGATGAACTCCACGAT
>JADZAF010000248.1 GCA_020852755.1 Bryobacterales bacterium | reverse complement strand
CGGATGCAGCCGTGCGAAGCGGCCCGGCCGATGGAGCGCGGCTGGTTGGTGCCGTGGATTCCGTAGCCCTTCCTGCTGATGCCGATCCAGCGGCTGCCCACCGGGTTTTTCGGTCCGGGAGGCACGACTTCCTTCCTGGGACCGTACCAGGTGGGATCCTTCACCAAGGTCACCACGGTGAACTGGCCGGCCGGCGTCGGGGTGGACTTCCTGCCCACAGCGGCGGGGTAGACTTTCACCAGGCGGCCATCCTCCACCAGGGCGACTTTCCGGTCGGGAATGCTGACCACGATGCGGCGGGCACGCTCCGCTTGCATGCCCTCGGCATGCGCCTCGGCCGCCGCCATCACTACCAGGGCCGCCAGCCGCCCGGCGCTTCGGAATCCGCTTCGCCTTGCCATCGCTTTCTCCGCCCTTGCAATGGCAAGGCAGAATCCAATTGGGAACTACAGAAAGAGCAAGGACTTAGCACGCGGATAGCAGGAGCGGAGCGTGGGGCGCGGAACACGTGTGTCGAGGGGGACACGGCAGCGGTTGGATGTGCCCTCGCTCAAATTCCGGGAACGCCGTTTCCGGGCCGCAGCCGGGGCGAGCGGTATCGCGGTATAAGGACAGAGGGTACATGATGGCAACCAGACGAGACTTCCTGGCCGCGGGCGCGGCCGCTCTGCCCTTACGGGGCGAGGGCAACCCGGCGATCGAGAAAGCCATGCAGGCCGTACGCGCGGCCATTCCCAGGGCGGAGTCGGATCCCGAGCGCCCGGTGTATCACTTCCGCCCGCCCGCGCAGTGGAACAACGATCCCAACGGCACCATCTTCCACAAGGGCTGGCACCACCTCTTCTACCAGCACAACCCCTATGCCGCCCGGTGGGATCACATGCACTGGGGGCACGCACGCAGCCGGGACCTGGTGAACTGGGAACACCTCCCGATTGCGCTGTGGCCGTCCAAGGAGAAAGGAGAGGACCACGTCTTCTCCGGCGGCGCCATCGAAGGGCCGGACGGCCGGCCGCGCATCTTCTACACCAGCATCGGCCAGCGGGCTCCGGAGCAGTGGCTGGCCCTGCCCAAGGATGACGATCTGATCGAGTGGGAGAAGTACCCGGGCAACCCGGTGCTGACCGTCAAGCACCACGGGTCTTACGATGTGCAGGACTGGCGCGATCCCTTTCTGTTTCGCGAACAGGGCCGCGTGTACATGGTGTGCGGCGGCAACTTCCGCTACAGCGGCGGGCGCGCGGCAGTGCAACTGTACGAAGCCGCCGGCCAGGACCTGACCGCCTGGAAGCACCTGGGCCCGGTCTTCGAGTACCGCCGGCGCGAGATCGCCAATGTCGAGTGCCCCAACCTGTTCCGACTCGGAAACCGCTGGGTGCTGCTGATCTCACCCCATCAGCCCTGCGAGTACTTCGTGGGCGGCCTGGACCTGAAGGGCGTCCGGTTCGTGCCCGAAACAAGGGGCATCCTGGACCCCGGCAGTTCCTACGCCAGCAACATCTCGCATGACGGCAAGGGACGCACGATCCTGTGGCTGTGGGGCCGCACCAATACCAACCCCGAAAAGGGATGGCACAACGTCATGGCCCTGCCGCGCCTACTCTCCATCGATGCCGACGGCTACCTCCGGCAGACTCCCGCGCCGGAATTCGAGATGCTGCGCGGGCCGGTGAGCAAGGTGGAGGGAACGGCGCTCGATAACCGCAGTCTCCCGCTGGGGCCGGGGATCGCGGGCGATTGCCTGGAACTGGAGGCGGACTTCAGCTCCACCAGCGCGGTTCAAATGGGCCTGCGGGCGCGGGGCGTGGAGATCGCCTTCAACCCGGGCGGGGGGCATCTGAGCGTGGGAAGCGTTCGCACGTTCCTGGCCCGGGACAAGAACCTGAAACTGCGCGTGTTCCTGGACAAGCGCGCTATCGAGGTCTACGCCAACCAGGGCTCGGCGGCCGTCTTCACGACGGTCGACGCACCTCCCGGCCGCATGGACATTGAAGCCTTCGCTTCCGGAGGCGCGGCGCGGCTCAACTCGCTCCAGGCCTGGCCGCTCAAGCCGGCGCGCTTCAGCCTGGAAGGCTTCCATCGCGGCCGATAGCCGTGAAGATCATGCCTGCCCCACGGTCGGGCCGGCATACCAGGCCGAGACCGGAGCTTTCGGCCTAGCGTCTCCTGAACTTTTTCAGGAACTCCGGCAGCGCGTGCAGTTGATCGACATGATCCGGCGCGGAGTTGCCGGCAAAGCCCAGCAGTTCAAAGCGGCCGCTGCGGACCTCGCTCAGCTGCTGCATGCCCATCGGGCCCCATTTGAGCACCGCGCGCCGCCTGAGGCCGAGCCGGCGAACAATGTAGTCGGCCGTCTCGGTGGTGCTGGCAAACGTGCCCGGGAAAATCTCCGAGTGGGTGATGAGCACCCGTTTGTGCCCCTGGATCGCTTCCCGTGCGAACTCAACCCAGGCGTCGAGCGGGCCGGTTTCGAGTTCCGATTCCAGGGGACCGGGCCGGCCGTTCGCATATCCGGCATGGATGCCGTCCAGCAGCAGCACCGCCTCCACCCGGTCCCGCGCCTCGGCACTCCTGAGGATCTCGCGGACCGCGCCGCATCCGGCGCTCCAGCCGCCCAGGATCACGCGCCGGAAAGGGACGCCTGCCTTGCTCCCGGCTTCCGCCAGCAACCTGCCGAAACGCCCGGGATCCTCGAATGCCCGCGCGTAGACTCCCGACCCGGAACCGATCTGCACGGTTAGCGAAGCCATTCCGTTGCGGGCCGCGGCCACTTCCGGGAGCCACTCGCCGCCGTGAAAGAAGACCAGCAGGGGAGGCGCTTTGCGCTTCCCTGTGCCGGGGAGGAACAGCCTGCCGAGCTCGAGCGCCTCGCGCCGTCCCGCAGGCGTTTCCTGTTTGAGCCGCGGATGCTCGCGGGTGTGCTCGACCATGGGCGACGGGTTCTGGGCCATCTGGGCGCCCAGCGGAGCGGCCCAGGCCAGGACCACCGCCAGCCGCACGGGATGCGCCGGGGTTATTTCTTTTCCTCCTTCTTCTTGCGAAGAGAGTCGAGGATGCCGAAGATCCGCTGGGCGGGCGCCGCTTCCGGTTTGGCTTCCGGTTTCGCCTCGGGCTTGGCCCCGGCCGCGGCCGGCGGCGCCGGTTCCTGCGCACCGGCCTGCTTGCCGGTGATCGCGTCCAGAATCGAGCGCCCCGCGCCCTTCTGGCCCGAGATGGCTCCCAGAACGCCGGTGGTCAGCGCTCCGGGATTGCCGGCGGTCGGCAGCAGGTTCTTGAGCTTCATCTCGGCCACCCGGGCTCCGTCGGGCAGGAATTTCGGGTTCGACAAGGTCCCGGTGACCAGCGCCGGGATCACCAGTTCCCCTTTGTCGTTGGCGAGCGCCGTGGTCATCATCCCGCCGATCCTGGTGCCGCCGACGCTCTGGCTGGTTCCCCGGTTCAGCACGGCGGAGAGGCGCAGGTTCAGCGATTCGTCCACCAGGTTCACGGTCCCGGCCGAAGCGATGCTGCCGCTGTCGGTCAGCAGTTGCAGGTTGTCGGTGCTCGCCACGCCGTTGCGCACCACGATGTCACCCAGCAATTGGACGATCTCGGTGAACTTCTCGCCCCGCGGCGAATAGCCCAGGAACTTCCCCACGTTGGATAATTCGTTCAACAGGTTGGTGCCCGCCAGGCGGCCCCGGGTCAGCCGGATATTCAGATTGCCGTTGAGGGACCGCGCCATGTCGCCGCCCGGGGCGAGCGACAGGCTGGCATCGCCGCCCGCCGCCAGCAGGCCGTACAGCTTCTGCTTGACCGATGTAGTCGCCGAAAGCAGTTGATTGGCGTCCACGCTCTCCATCCGGGTGTTGACGGTTAGCTTGGGCGGCTGTGCGCGGGTATCGAGCGTAATCGCGCCGCTCTGCTTCCCCCCGAATACTTCCGCGGTAAGCGGGGAGAGCGTAAGCACGCCCTGGCGGAAAGCGCACTCGGACCGCACTTTGTTGAAAGCGAGCCCGCCGTAGAGAATCGAGCCCGCGGTGATTGTCCCTTTGGCGCTCAGCTGCCCGCCGGAAGCTCCGGCGCTCCCACCCGGCTTGGACGGGGCCACCATCTGCTGCACTTCGGCCAGATCCAGCTTGTCAATGTCGAACTGGAAGCCGATGTCGGGAGCGGAGAAATTGCGCGCGGTCAGGCTGCCGCGCAGCGTGGATCCGCCGAGGGAGCAGACCAGGTTGCCCAGGGTGGCCGCGTTCCTCTCGAGCTTCAGGTTCGCCGAGCGAACCTCCAGGGGCTTCGTCAGAGCCGCCGTCCGGATGGAGGCATCCCGCAAGGTTCCGGTGCCGCTGTAGGCCAGGGCTTCCATACGCTGGAGCGGACCCGAAACGCGGACATCGAGGGAGATCACGCCGGTTCCGTCCAGGCCGTCGGCGCCGAAGGCCCGTGCCAGGCCGAGCACCTCCGCCAGGCTCGCTCCGGCCAGGTTCACGCTGGCGTTCACGGTCGAGGCCTTGGTGTCCACAGTGCCCGAGATAGCCACCGGCACCTTGCCGGCGGTCAGGTTGAACCGCGAGGCGTTCAGCACGCCGGACTGCGCGTCGTGGCTCAAAGTAAAGGCAGCCCGAACCGGGTAGCCGAGCGTGGAGCCTTTGATACGCAGATCGCCGAACGTGAAATCCCCTTTCGCGCTGGTGGCCGGCCGGCGCGACTCAAAATCCGCGGCGCCGGTGATTTTCCCTTCCGCCCGGGCGGCAGAAGAACCGAGAAAGCGCAGGAGGCCCGCCAGCGAGGCATCCGACAGAGCCAGACGCCCCACAAGCGGTGCGCCGCCGGAGCCGGCCGGCCCGCCCTTCATCTCCAGCCTGACCGAGCCTTCCTTGGAATCGGGCAGCCGCAGGGACGCGGCAAGCCGGAACTCGCGGCCGGGAGCGAAGTCGTTCAGCGTTACGTCGATGTGGTCGTACACCGCCCGGGAGTTGGGCTTTCCCATATCGCTCACGGCTACCTTCCCGTCCTCCAGCTGCAATTCCGCAATGGCGAAATCACCGCTGCCGCCGCTCCCGCCGCCCTGCGCGCCCGGCCGGCGTCCGAGATCCGAGAAGTTCCACCTCCCCTCCGGATCCCGCACCAGCTCGATGGCCGGCTCGCGCAAAACCAGCGAGCCCACCCGGACCTGCTTTCGCAAGAGCGGGAGCAGGCTGACACTGACGCGCAGTTCCTTCGCCGCGGCAAACGAACGGCCGGTCGGGAAAGCAGGCGACTCGCCGACCGAGACGTTATCGGCGCGGATGGAGAGCGGCAGCAGCTTCAACCCCATGGCGCCGAGCGTGACCTGCCGGCCCAGTTGCGACTGGAGCGCATTCTGGATCTGGCCCCGGTACTGGCTCACGTCCACCCGGGACAGCACGATCCCGACGGCCAGTACGATCGCGGCCAGGACGATTCCAGCGATGAGCACTACTTTCCGCATGAGCCACCTCAGTGCCCGGACAGGCCGGGGCGCGACTTCAGTGTGTCACCCGCAATCCCCGGTTGCAAGCGCGGCCGGGGAAGACCGTGCATACCGAGCCGGTAGAGTAGGAGAGGGGGCGACGCAAGGGCGCGACCTCCTCTCCCCTCGTCGAACCGGACGTGCAGATTTCCCGCATCCGGCTCTCCTGGAAGCTCTCGCTTCAGGCAGG
>JADZAF010000247.1 GCA_020852755.1 Bryobacterales bacterium | reverse complement strand
CGTGACCAGTTCGTTGTTCGGACGCAGCACCACTCAGGCCAACCGCGGCCGCGAGTGCCAGTACTCGCTGCGGCTGATGTTCTGACCTGAATTGTCTACGGCGGGGCGGGACGGCTTCCGGGCCGCCCCGCTCCGCCAGCTTCAAAACCGCGAGGCCGCCAGTTTCACGTCCGCCCGCTTCCAGGCCTTGTCGAACCGCTCCATCACTTCGGAAGCTTCTTTTTCCCTGCCCTGTTTGCGCAGGCTCTGCGCCAGTCCAAACAGCGACCACCCGTTGTCGCGGTGCCTCTTCAGGTCTTCCCGGTAGACTTTTTCGGCTTCTTCGGCGCGGCCCGCTTCCAACAGCACGGCGCCCAGATTGTGCCGCGGCGGGTTGGGCCAGTCGGGCGGTTCGCTGTAGAGCAGGCCGTCATCGATCGAAATGGCCTCCCGGAGATGCGCGACTGCCCGATCGTAGTGCCTCTGCTGCGCGGCGATCTCCCCAGCCAGCACTTCGGCTGCGATTTGCGCCAGCGGCGCCAGCGCGTTCAGGTCAAAGATCTTCAGTTCCTTGAGTTCGGGCAGCGCCGCGATCTTGCGCACCGCCGCCAGTTCCTGCATCGCGTCGCTCGTGCGGTTGCGGCGCGCGCCGGCCATGCCCCGAGCGAAATGCCAGATACCCTTGTCGAAGGCCGAGCCGTGCGGCTCCTCCAGTTTGAGAATCTCGTCCCACCTGCCGAAGCGCACCAGGGCGAGGTCGGGGATCGCCCGCATCAGGTGCGGAAAGGCGAAGCCGGGCTCCTTCAATGCCGGATCGTCGTGGTGATGGCCGACCTTGCCGGCCGCTTCGAGCATATCGGCGCTGCGGCCTTCCATGGCCAGCGCCGCGGTCAGAAAGTGGATGTTGTGCGGATAGTACGCCGCGGGATAGATGCCCTGCACACGGCACTGGGTGATGTAGTCCTCATCGGCCGCGATGGCCTTCACGTTGGCCTGGGATGCGTCCGCGTAGCGTCCCACACGGATGTAGATGTGAGCCGGCATGTGGACCAGGTGGCCGGCGCCGGGGACCAGGCCGCCGAGCTTGTCGGCGCTGGGCACTCCCCGGTCCGGATCCGGCGAGGCCTCCACCGCGTGAATGTAGTAGTGGTTGGCGCCGGGATGGTCCGGATAGGCCGCCATCACCTTCTCCAGCACAGCTACCGCGCGGGTGATGGGAGGCTTGGCTCGTCCGTCCTTCAGATAGTAATCCCACGGCATTGTGTCCATGACCGCGGCGGCGTACAGCGTCCCGACGTCGGGATCGTCCCGGAAACGCTCGTAGACCTTGCCCATGGCCTCGGCGTACGACGCCATGCGCGCTTCCCGGTTGGCGCCGGACGGATCCGGGAAGCGCCGGGCCAGCGCGTCAATCAAGGCCTGCTCCACGGGGCTTGCCCCGGCCTTGTTCGCCAGGGCTTTCTGCATCGCGTCATAGGCCTGGCGCTCGCGCTCGGGCTCCCGCGCCGAATCGTTGATGTTCGGCCCCACGGCCAGCGCTTCCCCCCAATAGGCAATGGCCAGGGCCGGGTGGTTCCTCGCCGCCTCCTGGAAAGAGCGCGCGGCTTCCGCATGATTGAACGCATAGACCAGGGTCAGGCCCTGGTCGAAATAACGCTGCGCGCCGGCCGACTGGGTCGATACGCCGCGGTGAAACTTGCCCAGGTTGTGGAGCAGCGGCGACAGGCGGCCGTCCCGGGTAGTATTGCCGAGTTGCTGCTCTTTGCTCCCGCAGCCTGCCGCTATCACCAAGGCCAGACACAAGGCGCCCCGTTGTATGCCAGATTTCGATCTGTGCATTCTTTCCCTCTGGGCGACACTATAGCGTCATGCCCGCTGATGCCGGAACAGCATGGGTACGGGTTTTCACAGTCACGGGACGGGTGATAACCTGCATACCGCGGATAGGAGACAGCGCGTGCCATCTACTGAAGCAGTTACGGATTTTCGCCGGTTGCCGCTCAATGAAATGGAAGCCCGCGTGGCGCGGTTCGAGGAGCGTGTCAACGAGGCGCAATTGCGCAACCCTCCGACCAGGGAACTGGTGCGGAACGCGGTCCTCAAGAAAGGCGCCTCCCGGTGCCCGGTGCGGCTGAAGCGGCTGTCGCTGGACGTGATCATCCGCCACGGCGACGCGCTGTCCGGCCTGTTCTGCGAGTATCCCGACGACGCGCTCTTCATCCAGCCCTACGACATCTTCGTCGGATTCCAGCCGCCGGAAAAGGAGGACCGCATCAACCCGGTCGAGGTATTGATGCGGGCGGCCGAGTGGACCGACGAGTGGGGCGTGCGCTGGGGCCATGCGTTCGGCGGTGTGGGCGCCACCCCGGTTGCTTATCCGATCCAGGACTGGTCGCAGTTGGACGACTACCTGGCCCACCGGCTGCCGGACCCGCGGGCGCGCGGCCGTTTCGACGCCGCCCGGGCGCTGCTCGATCAGCACCGCGCCACGAAGTTCTGCGTGGGTTGCGTGCACCTGGCATTCTTTGAGCGCATGCACGGATTGCGGGGCATGGAGAACCTGTTCGCCGACCTGGGCACGCACGAGGAGGAAATCCGGCGCCTGCTGGACGCGCTGACCGTCTACCTGGTCGAAGTCGTGCGCTGCTGGGCGGAGATCGGAGCCGACGCGATCTTCCTCACCGACGACTGGGGCTCGCAGACCTCGCTCATGATCTCACCCCGCATGTGGCGCAGCTATTTCAAAGCGCATTACCAGGCGGTGGTCGAGGCCATTCACGCCTGCGGCATGCAGATCATCTTCCACAGTTGCGGCAACGTCACGGCCATCGTGCCCGACCTCATCGAGATCGGCGTGGACGTGCTGGACCCGGTGCAGCCGGGGGCCATGGACCACGAGGAAGTGGCGCGCCGTTTCGGAGGGCGGATCGCATTCTGCGGAGCCATCGACGACCAGCACCTGCTCGGCTCCTGCAGCCCGGCCAGGATCAAGGACACGGTGCGGCGGGTGGTGGATACGCTCGGCGCGCCCTTCGGCAACGCCCTGATCCTGTCTCCCGGCAACGTGATCACCCCGGAGGTGCCCATCGAGAACCTGCGGGCGCTGTTTGAAGCCTGCCATGGGGGATAGGGAAACTCCACCCACAGGCCCAGACTGTCTTTAGAATTCCAAGCAGAGGACGAGCCCGGTTCAGACAGCGTCGGAGACGCTGGACATGGTGAACTGGTCCACCACCAGGGACGGTACGATCATATGGACTGCGGTAGTCCCGGACTCGCCGTCTGCTCGTTCAGCCTGCCCCAGTTGCCGGACATTCGCAAGCATCCGTACCGGGCTTTCATTGAAGCGGAAGTTGACCACCGGCCCGGTCACCTCGCCTTTTTCAATCAGAAACAGGCCGTCCCGTGTGACGCCCGTAACCTGGACCGTTTGGGGATTCACCACCCTGATGTAGAAGAAGCGCGTCACCAGCAGACCGCGATCCACACTCCTGATGAGATCGGCAGAGCGTGCGCCGCCTCCCTCCATGACGATGGTTCTCGGAAACGCCGTTGCCGGCTTGCCTGTCTTTGCCGCCCAGTAACGGGTGCAATGGAGGTTCTTGACAACGCCTTTCTCCACCCATGTTACGGGACTCGCCGGCAAGCCATCCGTGTCCCAGAGTAAAGTCGGGAACCGCCGGTCAAACGGATCGCTGCGCAAGGTAACCAACCCGGAAAAGAGTTTCTCGCCGAGCAAAGTGCCGCCGCCTTTTCTGCTGAGGAACGAGCGCCCTTCTTCGGCAAGACGAGCGTTCAGTGGAACAGCCAGCGGGCCCAGCAGACCAGCGACCGCCGCCGGCTCGAGCACCACCGTGTATTTACCCGGCTCCAGCCGGACCGGCTTGTTCCACCGCAGACACTTGTCGGCGGCGATTTCACCGAGAGCGGCCCCGCTCAACTCCGCGATGTCAACAGCCTGGCGGCTGGACCACCCGGAACTGCTGCCCTGCGGGTTGCGCAAGGTAGTGCTGAGGCCCGAGTCCGTTGATCGACAATACCCAAACAGTCCGGCCTTGCTCGCTATTGCGGAGCAGCTTGCCTGGGCACGGAAAAAGCCGGCCGCGACTAGTTTGGCACGACCGGCGCTGTCCACGATAGCCTGGATTTCCCGGATCATCCTTGGCGGCCGGGCTGCCGCTGTCCGCTCGCTCCAGTTCTCGCGGTCTGCGTACTGCTGCGGACCCAGTGGCGCCATGTGCTCTGGATCGGGGTGCGCCGACTCCGCGATCTCCTCGGCTCGTCTAACGGCAGCACGAAGCCCTTCATCGGTGAGGTCGTCCGTTTCGTATCTGCCCTCTCGTCCCTCCCGGGCACAGGCTATGGTGGCCGAGCGGCTCACAGTAAAGCCGGAAGTGGTGACGGCGTTGTTGGCGAATCGGACCGATGTCGCCTCGCTCCAATCAATCGAGATAGCGAATTCCGGGAAGGTGGACAATTTCACAGCTTTCTCCACGATCCGCTGCGCCTCCTGTCGGTTGAGCATGCCAGTCCCTCCTCGATTCAGTCGGTAAGCACCACGTTCACTTGCCGGAAACGCGCGGGTGAGCAGCCGTGGCTCATCGCGTTGCTCTGAGGCGGCTCTCCTTTGCCGTCGTTGAGTAAACCGTAGAGCTGCCAGTAGGCCGGACCCGCAATTCCGTCGCAACTAAGCCAGAAATCGGGTGTCCGGGACTGGTAAGCTACCCGGGAGAGCATGCCGCGTTGTTTCCCCCCCCTGATTTCGTAGAAGGCATCACCCCCGAATTGGAAGTTGTAGCGCTGCTGGTCGATGGAGTAACTCCCTCTGCCGTCGATCAGGATGCCATCGTCAACTCCCGCAATCAGATCCACTAGCGTCGTCTCGGATTGGCCTGGCTCGAGAGAGACATTCGGCATTCGCTGGAACGGCACGCTGCTCCAGGAATCCGCATATGAGCAGCCGCGCGACTCCTTTTCCCCGATCAGATGTGCCTGTTCCCGTGTGGTCTGGTAGCCAACGAAAATGCCTTTGGAGACGATCGGAAATTTCGTCGTCTTGACGCCGTCATCGTCGAAAGCGGCTGTAGCCAGTCCTCGCGGCGTGATACGGTCGCCGTACAGGCTGACGATCCCGCTTCCCACGCGTTCCCGGCCCCGTTTGTCCACTGTAAGGAAACTGGTTCCGGCACGATTCGCCTCAAAGCCCAGGGCGCGGTCGAGTTCGGTCGAATGGCCGATGCTCTCATGAATGGTGAGGGAGAGGTTACTCGGAAGGAGGACGAGATCCTTCCTGCCGGGCTTGACCGGCGGAGCCTGGAGATGCTCAACCACTTCCTCCCGGATACGGAGAGCGTTTTCTTTCCAGTTCATTGCCGCCACATATTCGTAACCGGCAGACAGCGGTGGGGGGGTATAATTCCGGATGCGGCTAAGCCGATTGGCGATATCGACCGCATTGGCGAGGAGGACTGCGTTCGTCTGCACGATCAACTGTTGGATCGAAGCACCCTCGGAGGATGCGAAGTACTTGTCGGTTGAATCGAACCGGAGCCAGCCCGCACTCCCGAAGATCTTCCTGCCAGCCTTGACCTCGCGAGCGGCATCCAGCAGGAGGGTCAGTTTCCCGGCAATTGGTACATCAAAAGGGTTTTGTTCAAAGCGGGAGGTCCAACGCTCTTTGTAGGCCTTGGCAGGCGCAAGCACCACGGGCGTGGAATTGAGAGTGGCGCTGGCCCGGGCCACGGTTACCGCCTCGGCTGTGATGCGCGCAATCTCCTCGGATGTAACCACAGACGAAGCCGCAAACCCCCACGCTCCGTCCACGATGACGCGGACGCCGAAACCGAAGCTATCCCGGTCCACGATAACAGGCACCTCGTTTGGCTTCTCGCTGCCTGGGACAGGGCTGATCCTGACCATCACGTTCTGGTTTCGATATCTGCCGATGCGGATATCGCAATAGGAGGCCTTCAGCTTCTTCGCCTGCCGCAAAGCAACGTCCGCAAGATCCTCTAGCTCTGGGTTTGGGCTCTTACTATCCTTCGAGCCGGCAAACAAGCGTGCTGCGAACGCGGAGGCAGGACCCGCCAGAAATGTTCGCCTCGAAATGCTCATGGAATGTACCCCAGCTTTCAAAACCGTTCCAGCAACAGTCAGGTGCGCACTCTCGCGCTGACCGTGTGGCGGCTAATGCTGACGGATTGTATCAGCAGGAACTCCCGGGTGGTTCGAAGAGGGCGACTTGTGTTGTATCATCGTTCACAACTACCTGGTGAACGGATGTAGCTGGGGTACCCCACTAACTCTGCCGCAGCAGCCACCGCACGGCGTTCTGCTGGAGCTTCTCGTACTCCGGGTTCCAGAGGTTGACGATCATGTGACCGGGGGCCAGGTAGCAGATGCGGCCCTTCCCGTAATCGTAAGCCCAGCCCGCCTCGCAGGAAGCTCCCAGGTTGCGGTAGGTGAGGCCGTCTTCATTCACGCTGCGCAGCAGGACGTGTTTGGGGTCCTTCTGGTAGATGAGGAAGTGCTGCTCGTCGGTCACGAGGAAGTCACGCACGCCCCGGGTGATCGGATGGCCGGCATTCACCACTTTCACCCTGAACGGGCGCATGGGCGGGTGGCCTTGCGTCACCGCACCGAGCACATCGCGAAAATCGTCATTGTCGGGGCTGATGTAGGTGACGTTGTGATAGAAGAGAATGCCTCCTCCCCGCGACGCGAACTCCTTCACCGCCCTGCCCTGCTCGGGTGTGATCCAGGGCACACTCTTGCGCTCCCTTTCCGGCACCGGCGGGTCGCTGACGATCCTGGTCCGGCCCTGCACGTAGCCCGGATAGGTTCCGGGATCGGGATAGCCGTCCGGCCACAGCATGCCGTCCCGAAACAGGATCAGCAGGCGGTAGCCCGACAGGCTGCGCGCGTTGAGCGCGGCCACTTCGTCGGTGAAGTCGATGGAAACGCCCAGGTCCTTCACCAGGGTTTTGCGCAGCGCGGTTCGAATGTAATCCGGATTATGGTAGCGGTCGCCGACCAGCGCGAAGGCGGTGGCTTTGGGCGCGGCCGGCGCCGGCAGGGCGGGCAGGAATCCGGCAGCGGCGGCGAGGCGCAGGGCAGAGCGGCGTGTGGGCATCGGGTTCTCTCCCTTTCCGAGCAACCAATTATAGTGGAACCGGCCGGATGTGACTTGAGTCACTGCGGCGCTTTCATCGCCGGGCACACCATCAATTCGAATGGCAGGCTCACCCGATTTTTCCGGGGAGCGCCGCTTTGAGAGGTCGCATGTCCCCAATCCGGACTATCGGTCCCTTTGTTCTGATATGGGTGCTGGCTGGGTGCGCTTCGGCTCAGGATCCCGCCGATTTCTTCCGCGAGAACTGCACCAATTGCCACACCATTGGAGGCGGGCGCCTGACCGGGCCCGATTTGAAGAACGTGGGCGCGCGCCAGAACCGCTCCTGGCTGGCTGAATTCGTGGTCAACCCCCAGGCCATGATCGACAAGGGCGATCCCTACGCCGCGAAGCTGGTCGAGGAGGCTCGCGGCGTCGTGATGCCGCGCGTGGCCGGTTTGACTCCCGCCCTGGCGCAATCGCTGCTGAACCTGATCGAGGTCGAATCCAAGCTGCCCAAGTCGCAGTTTGCCGGGCTGGAGATCAGCGACCGCCCGTTCACCCCCGCCGAGATCGCGCGCGGCAGGGCCCTTTTCACGGGAGGGCGGCGGCTGGCTAACGGAGGTCCCGTCTGCACCTCCTGCCACACCGTGCGCGGCGTGGCCGCCCTGGGCGGTGGCCGCCTCGGGCCGGACCTCACCCAGGCTTTCGGACGTTTGCAGGGGCGCAAGAACCTGGCCTCCTGGCTGCTGGCCCCGCCCACCCCGACCATGCAGCCCGTGTTCCGGAAGAAGGCTCTGCGCTCCGATGAAATTCTCCCGCTGGTCGCGTACCTGGAGGCCTCGGCGAAGGCCGGCGGCGCCGACGATTCGGCCGGACCGCTCAACTTTTTCCTGCTCGGGCTGGGAGGCACGGCCGTCGCGCTGATCGTGTTCGGCTCCTCCTGGAAGGCACGGTTCCGGGCGGTGCGCCGTCCGCTGGTGGCCGGCAACGGCAAAGGAAGCGAAGCATGAAATCGAACGGCAACGGAGAGCTGGTCTGGATCAAGGACGAGCGGAACCCGGCCCTGCGCAGCTGGGAGGAGTTCTATCGCAACCGCTGGCAGCACGACAAGATCGTGCGCAGCACCCACGGCGTGAACTGCACCGGCGGCTGCACCTGGCAGATCTACGTCAAGGACGGCATCGTCACCTGGGAGATGCAGGGGCTGGACTATCCCAGCCTGGAAAGCGGCCTGCCGCCCTATGAGCCGCGCGGGTGCCAGCGGGGCATCTCCTACTCCTGGTATCTCTACAGCCCGCTGCGGGTAAAGTATCCATACGCTCGCGGCGCCCTGCTGGACCTGTGGAAGGCCGCGCGCGCCGAGCACGAAGACCCGGTAGATGCCTGGCGCTCGCTGGTGGAGAACCCGGAGTCGCGCGCGCGGTGGCAAAGAGCCCGCGGAAAGGGCGGTTTCCGGCGGGCGGACTGGGATACCGCGGTCGAACTGATCGCGGCCTCCTGCATCTACACGATCCGGAAACACGGGCCCGACCGCATTGCCGGATTTTCCCCCATTCCGGCCATGTCCATGATCAGCTATGCCGCCGGCTCGCGCATGCTGCAACTGATGGGCGGCATCTCGCTCTCCTTTTACGACTGGTATTGCGACCTTCCGCCCGCCTCCCCGGAGGCCTGGGGAGAGCAGACCGACGTGCAGGAATCGGCCGACTGGTACAACGCCAAGCTGCTGGCCGTGATGGGGTCGAACCTCAACATGACCCGTACGCCGGACTGCCACTTCGCCGCCGAGGCCCGGCACAACGGGTCGAAGATGTGGGTCTTCTCGCCGGACTTCAACCAGGTAGCCAAGTACGCCGACGAGTGGGTGGCCATCAATGCCGGGCAGGACGGCGCGTGGTGGATGGCGGTCAATCACGTACTCCTCAAGGAGTTCCACCATGACTCCCCGGTCCCGCGCTTCCTGGACTACACCCGGCAGTACAGCGACGCGCCCTACCTGGTGGAACTGAACCAGCGGGACGGACGATGGCACGCCGGGCGCCTGCTTCGCGCCAACCGCCTCGAGCGCTATAGCGGAGTGGAAAACGGCGAGTGGAAGTTCCTGATGTGGGACGAAGGCGAAGACCGTCCCAAGATGCCCATGGGCAGCGCCGGCGACCGCTGGGGCAGCGCCAAAGGCAAGTGGAATCTGCTGCTGCGCGACGGTCTGGATTCCAGCGAGATCCAGCCTGCCCTGACCTTCCTGAAGAACTCCGACGCGGTGGTTCAGGTGACCCTGGACGATTTCGGAGAAGGCCGGGCGCTGCAACGCGGCGTCCCCGTGAAGCGGATACTCACCGCTTCCGGCGAGCAGGTCACGGTGGCGACCGTCTACGACCTGCTGATGGCCCAGTACGGGGTCCCGCGCGGCCTGGAGGGCCAGTACCCGGCGGACTACAACGACGAATCCTCGCCCTACACCCCGGCCTGGACGGAGAAGTACACCGGCATGAGCCGCGACCTGCTGGTCCGCTTCGCCCGCGAGTGGGGCAACACGGCCCGCCTTACCGGCGGCAGGTGCACCGTGATCATCGGCGCCGGAATCAACCACTGGTACCACAACAACCTGATGTACCGGGCGGCCATGCACGCCCTGATGTTCTGCGGCTGCGTGGGGGTGAACGGCGGCGGGCTGGCGCACTACGTGGGGCAGGAAAAACTGGCTCCCATGGAGCCCTGGTCGGCCATCGCCTTCGGACGCGACTGGGTGCCCGCCTCGCGCCTTCAAAACGCGCCCAGCTGGCACTACATGCACACCGACCAGTGGCGCTACGAACGGGATTTCACCGACTATCACACCGTCCCGCTGCACTCGCAGGAGGGCACCTTCGCCGAGGGCCACACGGCCGACCGCCAGGTGGAAGCGGTGAAGAACGGCTGGCTTCCCTTCTACCCGCAGTTCAACCGGAATTCGATCGAACTGGTACAGGAGGCCGAGCGCGCCCGCCAGGACCCCGTCCGCCAGGCCGTGGAGAGCCTGAAGCGGAAGGAGTTGAAGTTCTCCGTGGAGGATCCCGACGCGGCGGAAAACTGGCCGCGGGTCTGGTTCATCTGGAGGGGCAACGCCCTGATGTCCAGTGCCAAGGGCCACGAGTTCTTCCTGAAGCACTACCTGGGCACGCACACCAACGCGATCGCGGAAGAGGTGGCCGCTGGAACGGTCGACCAGGTTGCCTGGCACGAACAGGCGCCCACCGGAAAAATGGACCTGGTGGTGGACCTGAACTTCCGGATGGACACCTCGGCGCTCTACTCCGACATCGTGCTGCCGGCGGCCACCTGGTACGAGAAAGCCGACTTGAACTCGACCGACATGCACAGCTTCATTCATCCGCTGTCGGCCGCGGTTCCGCCCTGCTGGGAGTCGCGCAGCGACTGGCAGATCTTCCGCACCATCGCCCGCAAGTTCAGCGAACTGGCCGCACGGCACTTCCCGGAGCCGGTGAAAGACCTTGTGGCCACACCGCTGGCTCACGACAGCCCGGCCGAGATCGCGCAGCCGGAGATGCGCGACTGGACCCGGGGAGAGGTGGAAGCCATCCCGGGCAAGACCATGCCGGGACTGCGGGTGGTGACGCGGGACTACCGGAATCTCTACAACCAGTTCATCTCGCTCGGGCCGCTGGTGGCGGAAAACGGTCTCGGCGCCCACGGCACGCACTACCAGGTCAAGGACCTGTACGAGGAAGCGCTGCGAACGACAACCTCGGTGGAATGGGGCGGGCGTGGGTATCCCTCGCTGTTCGAGGACGAGCAGGTTTGCGACACCATCCTGCGCTTCGCCACCGTCACCAACGGCGAGCTGGCCTATCGTTCCTACAAGAACATCGAGGAGAAGGTGGGGCTGCCCCTCGTTCACCTGGCCGAAAAGAACCGGGGAACCCGCGTTTCTTACAAGGAGCTGCAGTCGCGGCCGCACCGTTTTCTGAACAGCCCCATGTGGTCCGGCCTGATCGAGAACGGCCGGCCCTATTCGCCGTTCACCTACAACGTCGAGTGCCTGGTGCCCTGGCGAACCCTGACCGGACGCCAGCACTTCTACCTGGACCACCCGGGCTACATCGATTTCGGCGAGCACCTGCCCACTTACAAGCCCAAGCCGCTGCCCAAGCAGTACGCCGACCTGGAGTTCAGCCGGCCGGCCGGGCCTTCGCTGATGCTCAACTACCTGACCCCGCACGGCAAGTGGCACATCCACTCCACCTACGGCGACAACCAGCGCATGACCACGCTCTCGCGCGGCGTGGAGCCTCTCTGGATGAACGACAAGGACGCCGCGCAGATCGGCATCAAGGACAACGACTGGGTGGAGGTCCATAACGACAACGGCGTGGTGGTCACCCGGGCCGCGGTCAGCGCCCGCATCCCGCGCGGCATCGCCATCCAGTACCATTCGCCGGAACGCACGTACTCGGTGCCCAAGTCGCCGCTGCGGAATTACCGCCGGGCGGGAGGGCACAACAGCCTGACGCGCGTCCGCCTCAAGCCGAACCTGATGGTGGGCGGCTACGGGCAGTTTACGTTTCACTTCAATTACTGGGGACCCACCGGGGTCAACCGCGATACGCACGTGCTGGTGCGCAAACTGCCGGATCTGAAGTGGTGAGAGGGATCCAATGAACGTTCGTTCCCAAATTTCGATGGTGTTTCACCTGGACAAGTGCATCGGCTGCCACACCTGCAGCATCGCCTGCAAGAACATCTGGACCGACCGCAAGGGCGCCGAGTACATGTGGTGGAACAATGTGGAAACCAAGCCGGGCACCGGTTTCCCGACCGCCTGGGAAGACCAGGAGAAATACAAGGGGGGCTGGGATGCCGGCGAAGGCGAGCTGCGGCTGCGCTCCACGAGCAAGCCCAAGACCGTTTTCAATATCTTCCACAACCCCCACATGCCTACCATGGACGATTACTACGAGCCATGGACCTACGACTACAAAGCGCTGTTCGACGCCCCGGAAGGTCCGGACCAGCCGACCGCGCGGCCCATCTCGATGGTCACCGGGCAACCGATGGACATCGAGGCGGGACCCAACTGGGACGACGACCTGGGCGGCTCGCCGGTCTATGCCGAGAACGACCGCAACCTGGAAGGCCTCACGCCCGACCAGCGCCGGCAGTTGTTCGCCGTCGAGCGCCTGGTATTCTTCTACTTCCCGCGCATCTGCAACCACTGTTTGAACCCGGCCTGCGTGGCCGCCTGCCCTTCCGGCGCGCTCTACAAGCGCGGGGAGGACGGCATCGTGCTGGTGGACCAGAACCGGTGCCGCGCCTGGCGGGCCTGCATCGCCGCCTGCCCCTACAAGAAGGTCTTCTTCAACTGGTTCACGGGCAAGAGCGAGAAGTGCATCCTGTGCTTCCCGCGCCTGGAGACCGGGCAGGCGCCGGCCTGCTTCCACTCCTGCGTGGGCCGGATCCGCTACCTGGGCGTGCTGCTCTATGACGCGGAGCGGATCGCGGAAGTTGCCAAACGGCCCAACGAGGAACTAGTTGAAGCGCACCGTTCGCTGGTGCTGGATCCTTTCGATCCGGAAGTCATTGCCGCCGCGCACCGGAACGGCATCCACCCCTCGGTGATCGAAGCCGCGCAGAAATCGCCGGTCTACCAGTTCGTCAAGGTGTGGAAGATCGCGCTGCCTCCGCACATCGAGTACCGCACCCTGCCCATGCTCTTCTATGTGCCTCCCATGGCGCCGGTGATGGCGGGCCTCGAGGGAGGCATGGTGAACCACGTTTCCGACAACCTGTTTCACGACATCGACGAGTCTCGCGTGCCCATGAAGTTCCTGGCCAGCCTGTTCGGAGCGGGCCACGAGGCATCCGTGCGCTATGCCCTGCGAAAGCAAAAAGCGGTGCGCTGGCACCGGCGCGCCCTGACGGTGGGGGACGTCGAGCCGGCGGTGGCCGAGCGCATGCTTCGCGAAGCGGATTCGAGCGCCGAAGAGGCCGAGGCCATCTACAAGCTCACTTCGCTGTGCAGCTTCGAGGAGCGCTTTGTGATCCCGCCCGCGCACCGCGAAGAGGCCATCGAGATGATGCGCGATCCTCTGGAGCACAAGCAGGGCGTGGGCTTCGGATTTCTCTCCGGTCCGAGGAGGTCGGCGTGAGGGGATACTTCGACACGCTGGCCGCGCTGCTGCGTTATCCGGATGAGGGGCGGCTGGATCATCCGCCGGGATCCGGACCGCGACTGCCGGATCTGGATGAATTCGTCCGCGCCGTGGCGGACCTTTCGCTCGAAGACTTGCAGGAACTCTACGTCCGCACGTTCGAGATGAGCCCGGATGCCTGCCTGGACATCGGCTGGCACCTTTTCGGCGAGAACTACGAGCGCGGCGAGTTCCTGGTGCGCATGCGGCAGACGCTGCGGCGCTGGGGGGTGGCGGAATCGGTGGAACTTCCCGACCACCTCTCGCACGTTCTCCCCGCGCTCGGGCGCATGGAGAGGGGCGAGGCCGCGGCGTTCGCGGAAGAGTCCCTGGCGCCGGCCTTGAAGAAGATCATTCCCGCGCTGGACGGGAATCCGTATCAACACCTGCTGCGCGGCGTGGAATCCGCCGCGGCCTCCCTGCGAGAGGCGGGAGTGGGAGCGTAAGCGATGACCGGGGTGCAGAATTACTTCGATCAGCTGTTCTTCGTGGCGCTGCCCTACGTGGCGCTGTTCACTTTCTTTCTGATGACCGTAGCCCGCTACCGGGCGCGGAGTTTCACTTACTCGAGCCTCTCCTCGCAGTTCCTGGAGAACGACCAGCACTTCTGGGCGCTGGTGCCCTTCCACTACGGCATCATCGGCGTCATCACCGGCCACATTGTCGCGTTCCTGATTCCCCGCCAGGTGCTGCTGTGGAACAGCAAGCCGCTGCGGCTCTACGTGCTGGAACTGACCGCGCTGGTGTTCGGCATGCTGTCGCTGATCGGACTGCTGGGGGCCATGTGGCGCCGCTCGCGGGTGAGCAAGGTGAAGCGGGTGACCAGCCGCCGGGACTGGGTTCTGCTGCACCTGCTGCTGCTGCAGATCGCCACGGGCGTCTACATCGCGGTCCTGCATCCCTGGGGCTCGTCCTGGTTCGCGGCTTCGGCGGCGCCCTACCTCTGGTCGATCCTCAAGCTGAATCCGGACCTTACCTACATAGCGGCCATGCCGTTCGCCGTCAAGCTGCATATAGTGAACGCCTACGTGCTGATCGGCCTGTTCCCCTTCACACGGCTGGTGCACGTGCTGGTGATCCCCAACCCGTATCTCTGGCGCAAGCCCCAGGTGGTCCGCTGGTACCGGCCTGCGCCGCGAGGAAGCGCGTCATGAAAACCGCGGTCCGAGGCACTCCTTCCCAGGCGCTGTTCGGCGCCACGCTGGGCTTCTTCATCGGCTTCGCGGCGGTGGCCCTGTTCGGGCCCACAGCCGCGCGTCTCCAGAAGATCATGCAACTGGATCCGCTGGCGGTCGGTGTCCTGGTGGCCGTGCCGGCCCTGACCGGATCGCTGCTGCGCATCCCGTTCTCGGCCTGGGTGGATACCACCGGCGGGCGCAAGCCGTTTCTGGTGCTGCTCGGCATCTCGATGGCGGGAATGGCCGGGCTCACCGCGCTGATTGCCCTGTGCTACCCGGACCGCATGACCCCGGCGATGTACCCGCTGCTGCTGCTATTGGGTGCGCTGAGCGGCTGCGGCATCGCCACCTTCTCTCCCGGCATCAGCCAGGTTTCCTACTGGTTCCCGCAACAGCGGCAGGGCCGCGCTTTGGCCATCTACGCGGGTGTGGGCAACCTGGCCCCCGGCCTGTTCACCCTGCTGCTGCCCCTGGCGCTCGCGGGACTGGGGCTGGCCGGTTCCTACCTGGCGTGGCTGGCGCTGCTATCACTCGGAACCATGCTCTACTGGCTGGCGGGGCGCAACGCGCCGTTCTTTCAGTTGCGGCAGGCGGGCCGGCCAGTGGAAGAGGCGCGCCGCGGTGCGAGGGAGTTGGGCCAAACGCTGTTCCCGGCCGGCAGCCTGAAGGAGAGCCTGCGCATCTCCGCCCGGGCGTGGAAGACCTGGGCGCTGGTGGGCGTCTACTTCACGACTTTCGGCGGCTTCGTGGCCCTCACCGCCTGGCTGCCGACGTACTGGCAGGCGTTTCACGGCGCCAGCCCGATCACCGCGGGCCTGCTCACGGCGGCCTTTTCCATCCTGACCTCGCTGGTCCGCATCGCCGGCGGCGTTCTCTCCGATCAACTGCACGAAGGCGGCGAAAACACTGCCATCCTGGCGCTGCTGATCATGATCGTCGGGGCGCTCGTCATGACCGGATCGCAGCAGTTCGAGCTGGCTGTTCCGGGCGAGATCCTGCTGGCCATCGGCATGGGGATTTCGAACGCCGCGGTATTCAAGCTGGTGCCGCAGGCGGTGCCCCAGGCGGTGGGCGGCGCGGCCGGCTGGGTGGGCGGCCTGGGAGCTTTCGGGGGCTTCGTGCTGCCTCCGGTCATGGCCTTCGCGGTCCGCGACCTCGGCCAGTCGGGCTATCCCATCGGCTTCATCGTTTTCGTGTTCCTGGCGCTGTTCTCGCTGGCCACGGTCTGGGTTTTGAAGTACACGCGCGGTTCGGCGGCATTCCCGGCGGCGGTTCCGGCCGGAAGGGACAACCCATGAGCGGGCGCATTGCCACCATTACACTTCTGGCCGGGCTGGCTTTCAGCCTGCTGCTGTTCGCCTCCCGGACCGGCGTGCTGCACCTGCCCGGAAACCACCAGGACTACGAACCCGTGCAGCCCATCGCCTATTCGCACCGGCTGCACGCGGGCGAGTTGCAGATCCCCTGCATGTACTGTCACTTCGGCGCGGAGAAGAGCCGCCATGCAGGCATTCCCGCGGCCGGCGTCTGCATGAACTGCCACCGTTACGTGACCGCTCCGATGGGCGCCGTTCGCGCGGAAGACGAACAGGCGCAAGCCGAAAAGCGGAAGCCTCGTACTCTGGTCTCTCCCGAACTGCAGAAGCTCTACGATGCGCTCGCCCTGGATGCCCGCATGCAGCCCAACCCTTCACGGCAGACGCATCCGGTCGCCTGGGTGAAAGTTCACAACCTGCCCGACTTCGTGTACTTCGATCACCGCGCTCACGTTTCGGCCGGCGTGCAGTGCCAGACCTGTCACGGGCCGGTGGAGACCATGGAGCGCGTGCGGCAGGTCCCGGACCTGAGCATGGGCTGGTGCGTGAATTGCCATCGCGAGTCGAACCGCACCGGCATCAACGGTCGCAAGGTGAACGCATCCACGGATTGCTCGGCCTGTCATGTGTGAGGAACTCGATGGCTGACCAGAACTCCACGCACTATTGGAAAAGCCTGGCGGAGCGCGCGGGCGGGCCGGACTTCTCCGTCCAGGCGGAGACCGAATTCGCCAGTTCGCCCTTGCGCTCCATCGAACCGGATCCCGGCCGCAGGGCTTTTCTCAAGGCCGCGGGCTTCAGCTTCGCCGCATCGGTGATGGCCGGTTGCAGCCGCGCCCCCGTTCAGCGAGCCATGCCCTACCTCGATCAGCCCGGCGGCGTGATCGCCGGCCGTCCGGTGTACTACGCCTCCACCTGCGCGGGCTGCGCGGCCGGATGTGGAGTGCTGGTCAAGACCCGGGACGGCCGCCCCATCAAACTCGAGGGCAATCCCGAGCACCCGCTTTCGCGCGGCGGGCTCTGTGCTGCCGGACAGGCTTCCATCCTGGGCCTCTACGACAGCCTGCGGTTGAAGCACCCGCTGATGGAAGGCAAGCAGGCGGCCTGGCAGAAGGTGGACGAAGAGATCCTGCGGCGCTTGAAAGGCGCCGGCGCGGTGCGAGTCCTCTCCCATACCGTCAACAGTCCCACCGCGCTCTGGGCAATCGCCGGCTTCCTCGCGCAATTCAAAGACGGCCGCCACGTCATGTACGATCCGCTGTCCTGCTCGGCCATTCCGGACGCCCACGAGCAGACGCACGGCGTGCGAGCCGTGCCGCACTACCGGTTTGACCGGGCGGAGGTCATTGTCAGCTTCGACGCCGATTTCCTGGGCACCTGGATCTCTCCGGTCGAGTACACCGCCGCCTACCGGGCCGGGCGGGACGCGGAAGCAACGCGGCGGTCCTGCTGGCACGCGCAGTTCGAGTCGCGCCTATCCATCACCGGAAGCAAGGCCGACCGGCGGGTGCGTCTTGCGCCCATCGAAGTCGAGCGGTCTTTGCATCAGCTTGCCTCGCTCGTGGAATCCGGAGCACCGCAGGACGCACCTCCCCACCTGCAGGAAGCAGCCGCGCGGCTCCGCAAGGCTGCCGGGCGCTCCCTGGTGGTGTGCGGCATTCAGAGCGCGGAGGCGCAGGTGTTGTGCAACACCATCAACCACAAGCTGGGCAACTACGGCGCGACCGTTGACCTGGAGAAACCCTCGCGGCAACGCGCGGGCAGCGACCGGGCACTGGCTTCGCTGCTCGAGGAACTGCGCGGCGGGAAGGTGGACGCGCTGTTCATCCTGGGAGCCAATCCGGTGGCCGAACTGCCCGGCGGCGTGGCCCTGGCGGCTCACATCCGCAAACTGCCGCTCAGCGTGAGTATCGTGGAGCGCGAGGATGAGAGCGCGGCCGCCACCCGGTTCGTCTGCCCGGATCACCACTACCTGGAATCCTGGTCCGACGCCGAGCCGGTCGCGGGAGTCGTCAGCTTTACGCAGCCCGTCATCCGGCCCCTGGGCGGCACCCGGTCCTCGATCGAAAGCTTCTCCCTGTGGAGCGGGCGTCCGAAGACCGCGCAGGAACTGGTGCGCGAGCGCTGGAGCGGAAAAGTGAACTGGGAGGAGTCGCTGCGCAACGGATTCGCGCGGATCGAATCGCCCGCTGCCGCGCCGCGTGCCTTCAAAGCCGTCGCTGTTCCTCCCAGGGAGGCGAAACCGGCTGAGGGCTACGAGCTGGTGCTCTATCCCAAGGCGGGCATGCTGGACGGCCGGCACGCCTACAATCCGTGGCTGCACGAACTGCCCGACCCCATCACCAAGATCACCTGGGACAACTACGCCTGCCTGGCGCCCGCCGCGGCGGCGAAACTCGGCGTCGCGGAAGGCGACGTGGTGCGGATCGAAGGCGGCCCCGTGAGTGTGGAACTGCCGGCCGTGCTGCAGCCCGGACAAGACGAGCGCACCGTGGCCGTGGCGCTGGGCTATGGCCGCAAAGCCTCGGCCCGCTTCGCGAAAGTCGGACCGGCGTGGCTCGATTCCCGCGGCGCTTCGGTGGGCGCGAACGGCCTGGTGGGGACCAACTGCGCCGGGCTGCTGGCGTTCGACGGCGCTTCGCTCCGTTACTCGCGTGCCGGCATTCGCATCGTCAGGACCGGACGGCGCCAGGCGCTCGCCGCCACTCAGGATCATCACACCCTCGCCGCTCCGGGCGGCGGCCCGGCCCGGCCCATCATCCAGGAGACGCGTCTCGCGGAACTCACAAAACACGAACGCAAGCACGAGACGCATCCGGACCTGTGGCCCGAAGATCATCCCTACACCGGCCACAAGTGGGCCATGGCCATCGACCTCGACGCCTGCACCGGGTGCTCGGCCTGCGTGATCGCCTGCCAGGTGGAGAACAACGTTCCGGTGACCGGCAAGGACGAGGTGCGGCGCAAACGCGCCATGCACTGGCTGCGCATCGACCGATACTACACTGGCACTCCCGACGAAGTGGAAGTGGCGCATCAGCCCATGCTCTGCCAGCAGTGCGACAACGCCACCTGTGAAACCGTCTGCCCGGTGCTGGCCACCGTGCACAGCTCGGAGGGCCTGAACCAGCAGATCTACAACCGCTGCGTCGGCACCCGCTACTGCGCCAACAACTGCGCTTACAAGGCGCGCCGCTTCAACTGGTTCGACTACCCGCGCGACGACCGGCTGGCCAACATGGTGCTGAACCCCGACGTCACCATCCGCTCGCGCGGCGTGATGGAGAAGTGCACCTTCTGCGTGCAGCGCATCCAGCAGGCCAGGCTGGAAGCCAGGCGCCGGGGCGAACCGCTGCGGGACGGCGACATACGCACCGCCTGCCAGCAGTCCTGCCCGGCGCAGGCCATCGTGTTCGGCGATATGAACGATCCCAACAGCAAAGTCTCACGCCTGATGCGGAGCGGCCGCGCCTACAAAGTGCTCGAAGAAATCAACGTCCGCCCGGCCGTGACATACCTGAAGATCGTCCGCAACCGGACCCGCGAGGGAGGTGAAAGCTGATGGCCGGAGTGGTTTCCGTATTGCGCACGCCGCTGGTGGCCGGCGGCAAGCGCATCTCCGACGTCACCCGGGACGTCTGCGCGGCCATGGACCGCAAGCCCGGCGCGCTGTGGTGGGCCGGGTTTCTGCTCTCCGTGACGATGCTCGCCGCGGGCGCCGCCGCGGTGGCCTACCAGGTCGCCACCGGCATCGGCACGTGGGGCTTGAACACGACGGTCGGCTGGGCCTTCGACATCACCAACTTCGTCTTCTGGGTGGGCATCGGCCATGCCGGCACGCTCATCTCGGCCATCCTGTTCCTGCTGCGCCAGCGCTGGCGCACTTCGGTCAACCGCTCGGCCGAGGCCATGACCCTGTTCGCGGTGATGTGCGCCGGAATCTTCCCGCTGATCCACATGGGGCGGCCCTGGCTGGCCTTCTGGGTTTTCCCGTATCCCAACTGGCGCGGTCCGCTGTGGATCAACTTCCGCTCGCCGCTGGCCTGGGACGCGTTCGCGATCTCCACCTACTTCATCATCTCCGCCACTTTCTGGTACATCGGCCTGATTCCCGACCTGGCCACCATACGCGACCGGGCGCAAGCCGGGCTGAAGCGCTCGATCATCTCGTTTTTCAGCCTCGGCTGGGACGGTTCGTACCGGACCTGGCAGCGCTACGAGACCGTCTATACCCTGCTGGCCGGACTGGCCACGCCGCTGGTGATCTCGGTTCACACCATCGTGAGCTGGGACTTCGCCACTTCGGTGATCCCCGGCTGGCACGCCACCATCTTTCCGCCTTACTTCGTGGCCGGCGCCATTTTCTCCGGCATGGCCATGGTCCTGACATTGATGATCGTCGTGCGCAAGACCATGCGGCTCGAGGATTACATCACGGTGCGGCATGTCGAGACCATGGCGCGGCTGGTGATCGTGACCAGCCTCATGGTCGGCCTGGCCTACCTGACCGAGTTCTTCACCGCGCTCTACTCGGGCAACCCGTACGAGATGTTCGTCTTCACGAACCGCGCGGCGGGACCCTTCGCCTGGGCCTACTGGACCATGGTGAGCGCCAACGTGCTGGTCCCCCAGTTCCTGTGGCTCCGCCGGGTGCGCACGAGCATGGCGGCGGTCTTCGTGATCTCGCTGCTGGTCAACGTGGGCATGTGGTTCGAGCGCTTCGTGATCATCGTAACCTCGCTGCACCGGGATTACCTGCCGGCCAACTGGACCGGCTACACGCCGACGCTCATCGAAGTGGCCACCCTGGCGGGCAGTTTCGGCCTGTTCTTCACCTGCTTCCTGTTGTTCTCGCGCCTGCTGCCGGTCATCGCCATGGGCGAAGTGAAAGGAGTGCTCTCCTATGCCAAAGAGAAGCGGCATGCTTGATTCCACGCGGCGCCTGCTGATCGGCATCTTCGAGGACGAAGACGGCGTGCTCGCAGCCACGCGCGCCGCGCGCGCGCGGCACCTGAACGTGGTGGACGTCTATGCGCCCTACGCCATCCACGGCATGGACCGCGCCATGGGCCTGGAACCTTCGCGGCTGCCCTGGGTCTGCTTCCTGCTGGGGTTGTCCGGCGCCGCGGCCAAAGTGTGGTTCGAATATTGGACCACGGCGGACAACTGGCCGGTCAACGTGGGCGGCAAGCCCTGGGACTCGCTGCCGGCCTTCGTGCCCATCACCTTCGAAGTGATGGTGCTATTCGCCGGCCTCAGCACCGTGTTCGCCTTCTTTCTGGTCAGCCGGCTTTGGCCGGGCCGGCGCTCGCGCCTGATCGACCCGCGCATCACCGACGACCGTTTCGCCCTGGTGATCGAGCAGACCGATGCGGCCTTCGACCCGGAGGAGGTCAGCCGCTTCCTCCAAAGCCACAACGCGGTACGGGTGGAAGAGCGCGTCGAGGAGGGCAGAGGATGACGCGCTGGAACATCCTCCTGCTGGCGGCGCTCGGAATCGTGACCACCGCCAATCTGGCGCTGCGCGAGGACCCGGACAAGCCCAATCGCGAGTTTCTGCCCGAGATGGTGCGGACGGCCGCTTACGATTCTTTCGCTCCCAATCCGAATTTCGCGGACGGCAAGACGCTGCAGCCTCCGGTCCCCGGAACGGTGCCCCGCGAGGAGCCGGGCGGCCCGGTTCCCGCCGGGCGGGGACAGTTCGTCTTCACCACCTTTTGCCAGCCCTGTCACGGGGCGTCCGGCAAGGGGGACGGGCCTGTGGCCATGCGCGGCTACCCGCCGCCGCCCTCGCTGCTGGCCCCCCAGGCCATCGGCTTGACCGACGACGAGATCTACCAGCTGGTGAGCGCCGGGCGGAAGAACATGCCCGCATACGGGGCGCAGATCGCTCCCGAAGACCGGCGCGCCGTCATCGCTTACGTACGCTCGATGCAGGGAGGGAAAAGGTAGTGAAACTGGACTTTCAGCCTCCGCGGCGGACGCTGCGCCTGCTCCAGGGCATGGCCGCGGCCGGAGCTCTGGCGCTGGCAGCGGGCGCCCTCGTCACACCCCAGCGCACCTGGGCCAACCTGCTGGTGGCCAGTTTCCTGCTCATCGGCTTGGGGCTGGCGGGCCTCCTCTTCATCGCCCTGGAATACGTGACCCACGCGGGCTGGAGCGTAGCCTTCCGGCGGGTTCCGGAAGCCATGGCCTGCGCCCTGCCCTGCGGCGCCGCCGGACTGGCCTTGGTGCTGATCGCCGGAGCCGGCATCTACCCGTGGACTCACGAGCCGCTGCACGGTTTCAAGGGCTGGTGGCTCAGCACGCCGTTCTTCCTGGGGCGCGCGGCGCTCTACGTCCTGCTGTGGGTTCTGCTCGGCCGGTCCATCATCCGGACCTCGCGCCGCCAGGATGCCGACGGCGAAGTCGCGCACACCCACCGCAACATACGCACATCGATCGTCTTCATCCTGGTGTTCTCGGTCAGCTTCTGGCTGGCCAGCTACGACTGGATCATGTCGCTGGAGCCCCACTGGGCCAGCACCATCTTCGGCATTTATAACTTCGCCGGGCTCTTCGCTTCCGGCCTCGCGGCCCTGATCATCCTGGTGAGCTGGCTGGGCCGCAGCGGACCCCTGCGCGGTTTCGTGACCGCCGAACACCTGCACGACCTGGGCAAGCTGTACTTCGCCTTCAGTACGTTTTGGATGTACATCTGGTTCAGCCAGTACATGCTGATCTGGTACGCCAACATCACGGAGGAGGCGGTGTACTTCGTCCGCCGCCAGCAGGGCGCCTGGGGCACGCTGATGGTATTGAACATCTGTCTGAACTGGGTGATCCCGTTTCTGGCCCTGCTGGGCAAGCGCGCCAAGCGCGATCCGCGCATCCTGGTCAAAGTGGCCGCCGTGGGCCTGGCCGGGCGCTGGCTCGACCTCTACCTGATGGTCAACCCGGCGGTGGCGCCGGGACCTCCCCGTTTCGGCCCCATCGAGGTCGCCCTCGCGGCGGCTGCGGCCGGCATCTTCGTCCTGGCATTCCTGCGCGGCCTGCGCGGGGCGGCGCCGGTCCCGGTGGAGGATCCGAGGCTGGCCGAGAGCCTCGCCTATCACACGTAGAACAGGGCGGAAAGCGCGCCGGCTGTGTTAAAATCGCATACGGATGGGACGAATCCCGCCCGTTCCAGCCGCACTCACGAGCCACCCTAGCTCAGTTGGTAGAGCAGCGGTTTCGTAAACCGCAGGTCGTCGGTTCAAGTCCGACGGGTGGCTCCAGAATTCCCGCTTGTGGACCGTTCTGCCCGCGGACTGCCGGCTATGCCAGCTCCATTGCGATAAGTTCATGCACGGGCGGTGGCTGTGCGCTGGTTCGGCGGCGCCGACCAGCTCACCAGCTTCAGATCCAGCACGAAGATCGCGTAGAGGACCGGAACCAGGACCAGTGTGACAAAGGTGGCGACGGTGAGACCGCCGATTTGCGCGTAACACAGCGGCTCCCAGAGCGGCCCGCCGTGAGAGGCCAGCGGGTACAGCGCGATCACGGTTGCGCCCACCGTGATGAGCACCGGACGGAGCCGCATGATCCCCGCATCGAGCAGCGATTCGACTAACGGGTGTCCTTCGGCGTGGCGCTCCTCAATGAAATCGAATAGCACGATCACGTGGCTGACGACGACTCCCACCAGGCTCGCGATTCCCAGGAATGCCATAAACCCGAACGGAGCGCCCATGATCCAGAGCGCGCCCAGGGCGCCGGCCATGCCGTACGGGATGGCGGCGAACACAATAAACGGTTTCACCGCGTTTCGGAACTGAACCACCAGCGTGAGGAAGATCATCGCGACCGAGATCCCCATGACCAATGCGAGCTCCGCGAAGCTCTCCTGCTGGTCCTTGTACTCGCCGGCGATCTCCATCTTGTAGCCTGGAGGGAGAGCGGCGGAGAACTCCCGGAGCCGTGGCATCGCCGCGCCGAGCACTTCCGACGGCAGCGTGCCGGCGGCGGGGAAGCAGGCCACCGTGATGGTGCGGAACTGGTTCAGTCTTCTCGTCTTTTCGGTCTGCATCTCGTAGCCGATGCTGGAGACCTGGCGCAGCGGGATCTTCCCGGGGCCTCGCGAGGAGTAGACGTACAGATTCTGAATGTCCGCCAGCCTCGAACGCTGTTCCATCCGCAGCCGGGCCACTATGGGAATCTGGCGCTCCCCCTCGCGCAGAGTCGCCACCCGGTAGCCATTGACGGCGGTGACCGACGCGGCCGCGACATCGAAATTCGTCACGCCTGCCAGGTTGGCCCGGTCCGGATCGATCCGCAGCTTCACCGTGAAGTTCTGCTCCCCCCAGTCGTCGCGGACGCGCTCAGCGGCCGGAATCGCGCGGAAGATGCTCTTGATTCGCTCGGCCTGTTCGCGGAGGAGCGCGATGTTATCGCCGGACACCCGGATCTGAACCGGCAGGCCGACCGTCTTCCCGGTCTCCAGTTGCCTCACGTCGATACGAGCGCCCGGGATTCCCGACGACAGGGCCCGCTGCATCGGATCGATCAGGTGCGCGGTGTCGTGTTTGTCGGCTACCTGGATCAGGATCTGGGCATAGTTGAGCTGCTGGAGTTCGGGCGAGACGGAGAACCAGAACCGAGGTCCGCCGCCGCCGACGAACGTAGTGAGCGACTGCAGCACCTGACGGGGCCGCCCGTCCGCCTGCCTGTGCTGCCGGCCATACTCGTTGGCGACTCTCCGGATGATCGCTTCGGCGCGCTCGGCAACCCGGTCTGTCGCCGACAGCGGGGCGTCCTCGGGAAGCCAGACATCCACGAACGAAAGATAGGACAGATCCTTCGGAAAGAACTGCGTCTTCAGCCCCGATGCGAAGAAGCCGCCGGCCGCCAGGATGACAAATGAAGCCGGCAGGAACTTCCAACGGTGGTGGATCGCGGCGGCGCCGGCCCGATAATAGAAAGACGCGAACCCGCTGCGCCGGCGCTCCTCGACCGCAGCCTCCGCCTTAGGCTTCAGCAGGTAGTAACCCAGCAGCGGAATGAAGGTCATCGAGACAATGCGCGAGGCGATCAGGGAGCAGGCGATCACGACCGGCAGGCTGTACAGGAAACGGCCGGTATCGCCGCTCAGCATCAGGAACGGCAGGTAAGCAACGATATTCGTGATGGTGGCAAACAGGATGGCGTTCGCCAGCTTGGTGGGACCGAGCCAGCTTGCGACCAGCGGACCGTGGCCGGCCGCCAGTTCGCGCTTGATGGCGTCGCCCGCAACGACGGGATCGTCCACCAGAAGCCCCAGCGCGATGATCAGAGTCGCGATGGAGACCTGCTGCAGGTCGATTCCGAGCATGTGCATCATGCCGTACGTCATCGCCAGTGTGATGGGGATCGACAGCGCCATCAGGACCGCCGAGCGCCATTCCCGGAAACCGATCAGCGACACGACGACCACCAGCAGGATCGCCTCGTAGAGGCTCTTCATGAACAGGTCGACGTTCTCCCGCACCTGGGCCGGCTGATCCGAAGTCCGCGCCATGATGAGATCGGCGGGCAGCCGCGGACGCAAGCTGTTGAGGGCGGCGTCGACCGCTTCGCCGAACGCGCTGATCTGCTCGCCCTCACGCATCTGAATCGCCATCGTGACGGCGCGATTGCGTTGCCAGCGGGCCTGCGAATCCGCCGCCAGGTAGTAGTTCGTATACCGCTGCGGATTTTCATATCCGCGCACGATGTCCACCAGGTCCCGCAGGTAGAGCGGCGACCCGGAACCGGATGAGGTCAGCAACACATCTCCGATTTCGCGCTCGTTCTTGAACTCTCCGGAAGGGTCGATAACCAGGTTCCTGCCCTGCGACTCCAGTGTTCCGCCCGGCAGCGTGGTGTTTCTCGCCTGGAGGATCTCGTCCAGGTTACCCGTGGCGATCCCGTAGGACGCCAGGCGCTCCTGCGAGTACATCAGAAAGACCTGCTCCTGCAGTAATCCGGAGCGCGTCACCCTGGACACCTGCGGCACCGTCTTGAGGGTCTTCTCGATCAGGTCCGTGAAATCGTCCAGTTCACGGTAACTGTACTTCGCGCCTGCTGCCGCGGCAAGTCTCGCAGCCGCGTCCGAAGGATCTCTCACCACGAAGTGATTCCAATGATCGGGGTGAAAATCAGAGGCCTGGAGACGCTCGCGGACGAGCCGGTCGGCGGATTCCTGGATTTCACGGTCGCTGAGCGTCGTCGAGAAATCGAGCGCCAGGAACCCCGGACCCTGGAGGGTCCGGAGGTCGCGGGCCAGGCCGCGCTCACGGGTCCAGCGCGTGGACAGGTCGAGCGACCTGCGTACCGCGTCCAGGTTCATCGACTGCGGAAAACTCACCACGAAGCTCGCCCGCGAGCCTGCGAAGCCGGCGCCCGCATTCCGCCGCGCTTCCTCGATGGCTCGCTGGATGCTCCGCGCCCGCAGAGTGACTTCCACTCCGCTTACCTTCGGACTCGCGACCGTCAGCATCAAGGCGGCTGTATCGCCGAAATCCTTGATGAACTGGATGGGCCCGGCGAGATCCGGCAGGTCGTGAATCTGATCGAGCTTCAACTTGACGTCGTCCAGTTCCTTGCCGGTCTCGCTGGTTCGCTGATCCAACTCGAGGTAGACCACGGAGAGCCCGGTCCGCGAGATGGACTTGATCTCGGCAACGTGCGAGTTCTGCCCGACCTTCTCTTCGACCTTGCGGGTGACGAGCTGCTCGACACGCTCGGCGGAGGCGCCGGGCCAGGGAGTCAGGGCCACGGCGACCCGCACCGGAATGTCCGGGTCCTTGCGTTGGGGCATGCTGACGTAGCCGTAGACGCCCCACACCGCCGTCCCGATCAGCAGTACCCAGGCGATCTGGCGCGTCTCGACGAAGAAGCGCGCCGTGTTGTGCGTGTCGCGGATCATCTCGCTATCCGATTTGTGTTGAGACATAGGCGCGTCGCCTCAGGGAACAAGCTGGACGGATTCCCCATCGTTCACCTGGTTGCTGCCGTCGGTGACAACCAGTTCTCCCGGGTTAACGCCTTCCAGGACTGCGATAGCGTTGCCCACCGCCTCACCCAGCCGTACGTCGCGCATCCTGGCGACATACCCCGGCGTCCGCCGCTCGAGCGCGAACACGGCGTATCGCCGATCCGTTTTCGAGGGCCTGATCGCGGCCAAAGGGACCACCGGGACCCGCGCGCGCGGACCAGGCTCGAAGATGGTGACCGAGGCGATCATCCCGGGCCGGAGCCGCCGGTCGCCGTTCGGCACCGACAACTCGACCTCAAAAAGCCGGCTGTGGGTGTCGGCTGCGGGCGCGATGCGCGTGATGCGGCCGGGAAAATCGTTGTCTGGAATGGCATCGGTTCGGATGGTGAAGGTCTGCCCGAGCCGGAGGCGCGCGACGGTGGAGTCGGGCACGCCGAACACGGCCTTCACCGATCTGGTGTCGGCAAGAACGACGCCGACGACGCCGGAGTTCACCAAAGCTCCCACCTCGATGGGGCGGTGGAGAACGATGCCGTCGATGGGGGCCGTCAGGTTGCTGTCGGCGAAGGCGATCTCGCCTTCCCTTACCTGCTCCCCGGCGGCCTCAACGCGGCGCTGGATCGCCTCGACCTGGCCGGCCGCCGCGGCAGCCCTTGCCCTGGCGACGGCGAGCCTGGTGGCGGCGGAGTCGAGGTCGGCCTTCGTGAGGCTTTGGCTTTCGAAGAGCGCGGACGCGCGCCGGAAGTCGATTTCGGCTTGCTGCAGGCTTGCGTCGGCTTCCGCCAGCTGGGACTTCGCGACGACCAACGAAGCCGCGGCCTCCGCCAGCCCGGCCTTCGCCTGCCGCACTTTGAGGTCGTAGTCCTCCTGCCGCACGCGGGCCAGCACTGTTCCCTTTTGGATGAAATCTCCCTCCTGAAGAGCGCGGCCGGCGGCCACCTGGTGCAGCTCCGCGACGTATCCACCCACGCGGAACGCCACACCGACCTGCGTGTTGGCAACGATGTTCGCCGAGTACGTGGTCTCGCCCGAGGCCGCGGCAGTCTCAACCGCCGCGGCGCGCACGGGCGTCAGCACTTTCGGCCGGGCTTCCGGCTGCCGGCACGATTCGCCGGCGATGGCCAGCGCGGCTACGGCTAGCAGTAATCTGCGCATGGCTTACTCCTCCCCCAGCGCTTTCTCGAACTCCGCTCTCGCATTCCAGTACGCCAGCAGCGCCGACTGGTACTGGTGGTTGGCGTCCGCCAGCGCCGCCTGGACCTCCAGGACGTCCTTGTAAAGAACCGTCTGCTGCCGGTAGCGGTTTGTGGCGACCCGCAGGTTCTCTGTCGCCGTCTCACGCGCCAGCCTGCCGGTGACCAGGAGCTGGCGCGCTTCGCGCAGCTTGCGGAACCGGTTGCCCACGTCGATGGCCACCTGCGTTTGAGCGTCAATCAGCGCGAGATTGGCCTGCTCGACGGCTCTGCTTTTCCCAGCGAGCTCACGCCGCTTCCGCCCCCAGTCGAAGGGTTCCCACTCGAGCAGGAGGCCGACTCCGGCGATGTTGCTGGGCACCAGCGGCCCGTAGTTGACCGGCGAAAAGTAGCTGAAGCTGAAGCTGAGATCCGGAATGTACTCGGACTTCTTCACGCGGCGGTCGGCCTCGGCCTGCTTCAGCTTGAGAGCGGCCTCGCGCAGTTCCGGCCTTCGCTGAAGGGCCGCGCGCCGGGCCTCGGCCAGGTCGGTTTCCTCCCACCTGGCCTCGCTCACCGGAGCAACCTGAAAGGCCATGAGAAGATCCCGGCCAAGGAGCTGGTTCAACTGCTCCTTCTGGGTTTCGAGCGGGCCTTGCAGGACCAGCGCGTCGTACTCGGCCTTGGCCAGCCGCGTCTTGACTTGAAGGTTGTCTGCCCTCAAGGCAATCTGCCGGACGACGTAATCGCCCGTTACGCGGTCCATCTCGCGGTAGAGCCGGATGGTTTCCTCGACGCTTTCGAGCGCGCTCTGCAGCTGAAGGATCCCGAAGTAGACGCGCTTGACGTCGGCGGTCACCACCTGCCGCTGGGCGCGCTCGCGTTCGGCGGCGGCGTCGCGCTCCGCCCGCAGCTGATCGAGGACCAGGCCGATCCTGTACTGCTGAGACAGCGGCTGCTTGATCTGCCCGATCACCAGCGCTGCCGGCTTGAGCGGCGATCGGATTGTGGTGTCCGTCGCGGGTACCGGACCGATGCCGCTGAAAGTGCCGAACGCGCCCTGCGGGAACCGGAAATCGAGGGCCGTGATTCGCTGGCTGCCGAGCGTGTACAGGCTCAAGCCCGGCAAACGCTGAGTTCGAGCCGCCGCCAGCTTGTCTTCGGCTTTCCTTACCTCCAGGCGTGCGATCTGAAGGTTACGGTTGGACTCGAGCGCCAGCGCCAGCGCCCGTTCCAACGTGAGAGTTTCGGCCGGCGCGGCCTCCTGCTGCGGACTGGCCGGCCAGCCGGACACTCCCAGCAACAGTATTCCACGCAACAGGAATCTCAGATGCATGGCCCTCCCTCCGGCATGTGGCTTACCAATCGCCTTGATCCCAGATGGATGAGAGTGTAACACTCGTCGAACGCCGGCGGTAAATCATTTCGACAAGACCTGTCTGGCCCCGATGATCTCTTCCGCAGCGGTTTTGCGCTTCTACCAGTAAAAGCAGTTCAGCAGAGGAGGCACACAATGAGACAAATCGGTATCACGGGATTTCTGTGGATGAGCGCCTTCGCGGCGGCTCAGAACGTCACCTTCGACTATGATCGTTCCGCCAGTTTCGACACCTACAAAACCTACCGGTGGGTGGACTCGAAACCAGGCCCCGCAACCGACCAGCTCATGGACCAGAACATCAAGCGGGCAGTGGATGCACAGCTTATGGCGAAGGGATTCGAGCGTGTCGAGAGCGGCGGCGACTTGCAGATCACCTATCGGGTGTCGGTCGATGAGGAAAAGCAGTTGGACGGTTTCGGCATGGGGCCGCGTTGGAACGCAATCGGGCGAGTGACTACCTCAACCATTCAAACCGGCAAATTGATTCTGCAGATGTTTGATCCGGCCAGAAACCAACTCGTCTGGCGCGGCGCCGTGGAGAAGGCCCTCGATCTCAACAAGGATCCTGACAGGAACTATCGCAATCTCCAGAAGGCAACGGCCAAGTTGCTTAAGAACTACCCACCCAGTGCCGGGAAGTAGGACCGGCTTCACTCGTGAGGGGGCGCCTGATGGCCGGCAACCGCATTCCGACGCACCTATGGCTCGCTGGGCGATGTCTGCCCGAACCTCACCCTTGCTTAACCGACGCGGGCCGCTGCGCAGCGGCCCCGGCCGCCCCGGATCATCGGCAAGCCGTCGTGACATCCCCACCGGCGGATGCCGGAGCAAAGCGGGCGATCAGGCGACACCTGAACCGGGCCGGTACACGCCTCGCGATCGGAATTTGGCCGGCGTGCCGGCCGGGTGGTTCCCGGAACTGTCAGAATGAGGAGGCCGACAGACACGCTCAGGTGTCCGGCCATCTCTCTACGTTCGCAATCGGTCTACAACCGCGCCGTCCGGCGCAACCAGCTCGATCTCCATGGGCACCATGCCGAGGGCGTGAGT
>JADZAF010000246.1 GCA_020852755.1 Bryobacterales bacterium | reverse complement strand
CCGCCAGCAACGAGCGGCGAGAAAACGGTTTCATGAGTTCCTCCCTTGTGCGATGCAGCACGTTCCGGCCGCCAAGTGTACACCCCTGGGGGCCGACCCGCAAACCACTTGCGCGTTCGCGCTCCTCATGGCGGCAGCGAGGCCGCATGGGTCTGCGGCGCACTCCGGCGGACGCAACCCGGGGGAGGGAGCGCAGGGCGCGGATACCGCGCCGGCGCCGCAGGAAGTGTCCCCACGGGCCGGCGGCGGTCAGCCGCGCCTCGCGGCGCTGCGGCAGGTAGCCTGGGTTAGAAGTACAGCTTCAAGCCCAGTTGTATGCGGCGCGGGCCGTTCAACGTCCCCGTCACCTGGCCGAAGGAGGCGCCTTGCAGGTTGGTGCTTCCAGGGCTGAAACGGGGCGTGTTAAAGGCATTGAACATCTCCCAGCGGAAGTCCATCCGGATCTGCTCCCTGATGGGGAAGGTCTTGGCAAAGGAGAAGTTCGATTCGTTCTGCCACGGCATGCGGGCCTTGGGGTTGAACCGGGTCAGATTGCCGGGCCGGTTGGGGTCCTGCGGGCCGAAGTAGGCCGGATCCTGAAAGTACCGGTCGCTGCCCAGCCAGTTGGGCGTGCTGGAATACTCCTTGACCCAGCCGTCGTAAGTGGTGGACCAGGCCGAGTTCCGGCTGTTGAAAATCGGGAATGTCACGCTGTTGTTGAGCGAGAGCGGAAATCCGCTGGAGAAGAAGTGAATGCCCGCAATACGCCAGCCTCCCAGAACCCACTCCGCCGGACCTCCGGTCAGCCAGCGCTTCCCGCGCCCGAACGGCAGTTCGTAAATGTAATTGGCCTTGAGGTTGTGAGTCTGGTCGTACTGGCCGACCGATTTCTCCAGGCCCCGGTTGTAATGGTCAAGCGCCGAGTTGTCGGCGTCGTAGGAGTCGGAGTCGGTGAGCATCTTCGAGAGCACATAGGAGGCCTGGAGGGTGAGGCCGGAGGAATATGATTTCTCGATCTTCAACATGGCCGAGTGGTAGGTCGAGTGACCGCTCTTGTCGCCCAACGCCGTGCTGGTGGTGATATCCAGGTACATGGGGTAGGGGCGCAGCGCCTGGGCCACGCTCACCGGCGCGCAGGTGCGGCTGAAGTCGCAATCGATCCTGGCGTACGGCCGGGTGATGCCGGCCGCCTTGGCCGCCGCCGAGTCCACGTTGGAGGTCAGCAGGCTGCGGCCGTACTTCTCGAACACGCTGAAGGGCAGTTGGTTGATGCGCTTGAGCCCGGTCACGAGGTGCGCTCCCATGGTGGCGTTGTAGGCTGCCTCCACCACCATCGAGCCGCCGATCTGGCGCTGCAGCGACAGATTGTACTGGTAGTTGGCCGGCAGCCGCACCGCGTCGCTGTCCCAATAAGCCGTGCTGTTGCCGTTGGAGAAGCTCGGATCGATCGAGGGCGGGGGCGTGTAGGGAGGCAGCCCCTGGTCCAGTTTGAACGCGGAGGTGATGCCCTGGTCGAGGCTCTCCGGCCGGAAAATCAGCACCGCGCCCTCGAAGTGCGTGCTGCCCGTGACCGATTTTACGACTCCGTAGCTGATGCCGCCCGACGCACGCAGAACCGTTTTGCTGTCCACCTGGTAGGCGAGGCCGAGGCGCGGGCTGATGCCGCCGTACCAGCCGTCCACCAGCGTGCGGGAGTTCTCGCGGCCCTCGCCGAATCCTGCGAAGCGCAAAGCGCCGGGCAGGCCGCCGGCGCGCGGATTCGGCTTGGTGGCCGTGAAGTCGCTCCACTTGTCCTTCTGCTCGATCGGGGGCACGGCGAACTCGTAGCGCACCCCCAGGTTGAGGGTCAGGCGCGGCGATACTTTCCAGTCGTCCTGGGCAAAGAAAGCGTGCGAGGGATACTGCTGGCCGACGAAACGGTCATTCTCCGTTCCTCCGGAGTAGGATTCTCCGAGCAGGAACGAGGCAAACCCGTTGCCGCCGCCGGTGCTCAGGTTGTTGTTGCCCGGAATGCTGGTGCTGCGCCGGTCCCCACGAGCCAGGCCGCCGATGGTCTGCTGGCCGAAGCCGTTGTAGTGCATCCGCTCCCACAGGTAGCCGAACTTGAAGGTGTGTTTGCCCTTGATCCAGGTCAGGTCGTTGCCGTAGCTGAAGACGAAATTCTCGCTCCCGTCGTAGGCCGCGGCGACCCAGGTGCTGTAATCGGAGAACTGCACCTGGAGGAGGTTGCGGTTGCAGTCCCAGGCGCCTTTCAGACAGATCCCTTTCTGCTCCCAGTTGCCGTCCAGGGTGAGCGCGTCGTGGCGCTCCTTCCAGAAGTTCACCCCGCCGAAGCCGTAGAAGACCAGGGTGGGGCTGATCACCTTGGTAAACGTGCCGCGGTAGACGTGGCTCTTCTGCTGGTCGATCCGGTTCTCGTTCACCAGGGTTCCCGGCAGACCGGGGAAGCCCTGCGGTCCCGGCGTCCGGTCGTGAATGCCCAGGTTATACAGGAAACTGACTTTGGTGTTCTCGGAGAAGTTGTGATCCGCCTTGGCGGAGAACTTGGTCCAGGGGTCCAGCGCCAGGCCGACGTTATTGATGTAGTTGTTCCGGACGTAATCGCTGGTGCCGGGAGCGGCGTTGTTGTTGGGATGGAGGGTATTGCCCAGCAGCTTGATGTAGTTCGACGCCAGGGTGCTGAAGCGCGAGACCGGGATCTGGTTGTTCACGAACGGATCGCGGATATAGGTCTTGCCGTCCGGCCCCAGCCGTGTCGAAGCCGGATCGTAGATCTGCACCAACTTGTTGCTGCCGTCCACCCACCTGGAGAAATCGCCGTTGTACATCTCGGGCGTGGGCACGCTGAAACGCCCGCTGCCCGCGCCGACCCGGTTGCGGAACCACTCGCCGGAGGTGAACCAGAAGGTCTTGTTCCTGCCGTCGTAGACTTTCGGGATATAGACCGGACCGCCCGCGCTGAAGCCGAAGTCGTGCTGCTTGTAAGCGCCTTTCTTCGCCTCAAAGAACCGCCGGGCGTCCAGCGCTTCGTTCCGCAGGAACTCGTAAGCCGTGCCATGCAGTTCGTTGGTGCCGGACTTCGAGGCGAAGGTGATCAGGCCCCCGGTGGCGCGGCCGAATTCCGCCTTGAACCCGTTGGCTTCCACCGCGAACTCGGTGATGGCGTCGACCGAAGGCGTGTTCACGTTGGCCCACTGGATGGAGTTCCAGCGGCCGGTCAGGATGGAGACGCCGTCGAGCGTGGCGCCGAAAGAGCCCGCCTGGCCGCCGCCGATACTGACCGCCTTGTCGGCGTCCAGGTCCGGAATGGTGGCTTCCGGCGTGATCGCGGCGAGGTCGAAGGCGCCGCGCATGGCGCCGCCGACCACCAGGGGCAGTTCGTCCACCATCCGGGTGGAAACCTGCGAGGAGACTTTGGCGGTCTCGGTCTGGATCTGGGCCAGGCTGGAAGTGACCGAGATCGACTCCGTAACCGCTCCGACCTCCAGCACGGCGTTCACCCGGAAGGTGTCGCCGGCGGTCACCACCACGTTGGTTTGTTCGAACGCCTTGAAGCCGCGGGACTCGATGCGCACCCGGTAGGTGCCGGGGGGCAGCGAAGGAACCGTGAAGTCGCCCGTGGCGGTAGTCTGAGTGGAAAGGCCGGCGTTAGTGGCCACGTTAGTGACAGTGATCTGGGCGCCGGCAACCACCGCTCCCGTCGAGTCGGACACCGTTCCGGTGACGATGCCGCGGTCCGTCTGCGCGGGCAGAACCGTCGCGCAGCACAGTATTACGAACACAGTGGAAAGCAGCTTCATGTTGACTCCCCGTTGAAGAAGTGCTGATCCAGCCCTCTTGCCCGGCTCAACCACCCAGGTTGAGCCAGTCCCCGATCGGCCAGGGTTCCCATCCGATTCCCGGCCAGCAAGGATTATACATCCGAAAACCGGTTTATTGAGAGCTGATTTTCCCTGTTATTCCTGTCATTTTCCTGAGCCGGGAAACCGGGGCGCCTGCGCCCGGCGCCGGCTTACCCCTCCAACCGAGACAGTGGCTCAGGTGCCCGGGCCTGTGTTTGCCCGGCCTTTGATTGTGGATGCGTGCTCGAGGCGGGAATCCGCAGTCCGGGAGCCGGCAATGGGGTGGAATCCCGCCGCGGGTTAGGACCACCCTCCGTCCGCCGGCCACGGTCTGGCGGCAACCGGGTGGCAGAAGCTACTCGGCTACAACCGGCCGTCTCGCAGGCGGTCGTTCTTCTTGAATTGTGTTTCTGGGAAGTTCAGGGCTGGCGGAGAGGGGGGGATTCGAACCCCCGGTACAGGTTTAGGCCCGTACGACGGTTTAGCAAACCGCTCCTTTCGACCACTCAGGCACCTCTCCGGGTGTGGGATAGCGGGTCGCCAATTCGATACTAGCACAGCGCTCCCCTTGCCAGCCACCTCCCTCCGGCTGTATACTCGTTCTTTCGATGTCCCGTTACGCCGCCTACTCGTTTAGCCCTTATTACCGGGGCTTTAGCCCCTTGGGCTAGAGTGGGTTCGGCCCGGCGACACGGATTGAGCAAGCCCAACCCACTCGAAAGAGTGGGTTTTTTGTTTTAAGGGGGGAAACATGATCGTCTCAATGCGGCCCAATGCCACCCGGGAGGAAATCGAGCACGTCTGTGAGCGCATCCGGGAATTCGGCTACAAGGTCCACTCCATCGAAGGGGAGGAGCGGGTGGTCATCGGCGTTGTCGGGGTAGGCGACGTCACGGCCTGCCTGGAATCGCTGGAAGCCGCGCCCGGGGTCGAAAACGCCGTCCGCATCTCCGCCCCGTACAAGTTCGTCAGCCGCGAGTTCAAGAAGGAACGCAGCCGGATGCGGATCAACGGTTTCGAGATCGGCGGCGACGAATTCATCGTTATGGCCGGGCCCTGTTCGGTCGAATCCGAGAGGCAGGTGATGGAGACCGCCGAGGCGGTGGCCGCGGCCGGCGCCAAGGTCCTGCGCGGAGGGGCGTTCAAGCCCCGCACGTCGCCCTACGATTTCCAGGGCATGGAAGTGGAGGGGCTCGAACTGCTGCGCAAGGCCAGGCAGGCCACCGGGTTGTGCATCGTCACCGAGGTGATGAGCGACCGGGACGTGGAGCTGATCGCCCAGTATGCAGACATCATGCAGGTGGGGGCGCGCAACATGCAGAACTTCGCCCTGTTGAAGGCGCTCGGCCAGTGCCCCCGGCCGGTGCTGCTGAAACGCGGCATGAGTTCCACCATCCGGGAACTGCTCATGTCGGCCGAGTACATCGTGGCCCACGGCAATCCCAACGTGATCCTGTGCGAGCGGGGCATCCGGACCTTCGAAAACGCCACCCGCAACACCTGCGACATCGCGGCCGTTCCCGTGCTCAACGAACTGACTCACCTGCCGGTGATCGTGGATCCCAGCCATGCCGCCGGGAAACGCAGCCTGGTGCCGCCGCTGGCGCGGGCGGCGGTGGCCATAGGAGCGGACGGCCTCATGGTCGAGGTCCATCCGCGGCCGGAGAAGGCGGTGAGCGATGGCGCCCAGTCGATGACCATCCCGGGCTTCCAGGAGATGATGCGGCAGATCACGCCCTACATCGAGATCTGGCGCGAGTCGCGGGCCGCGGCCGCGGTGGCGGCCTGAGCGCGAGCATGGGCTTGCCGCCTCCTGCCCGCAACGCCGGCTCCACACCGTGCGGTTCGCTCTCCCGGCTCATCGGGCGGCATAACGGCCGGTCTCCCGCTTCCGTGACCGGCGCCCCCTGAGCACCGCGGGTTTCACGCCGCGCCGGTTCTGTGCCACATTGGTAGCGTGACTCCGAAGCTTCGCGGCTGGCTGCTGATCGCCGTGGTCGTCGCGGTCTGCGGCGCGGCCGTCTACCTGCTGGCGGTGTACCGTTCCCGCACGGCGACCGAAACAGCCCGGCTCCTGCGGCGCCTGCCGGCCGACGATGCCCTTCTGCTGGCGGTCGATTTCCGCGCCATCCGGGAAAGCGGGGTGTTGAGCGCGCTGGCCGAATCGAAAGTCGCCGAGGAGCCCGAATACCGGCGCTTCGTGGAAGCCACCGGCTTCGACTACAAGCAGGACCTGGACACCGCCCTGGCGGCCTTTCGTTCCGGCGAAACCTTCTTCCTGCTGCGCGGCCGCTTCGACTGGCCCAGCCTGTCGGCTTACGTCAAGGCCCAGGGTGGAAGCTGCCACAACTCGCTCTGCCGCATGCAGGGCAGCACGCCGGCGCGGCAGATCTCCTTCTTCCCGGTCCACCGCGAGGTGATGGCGCTGGCCGTGAGCCGCGACAGCTGGGCCGTCAGCCGCCTGCTTTCGGAAACCGGAGGGGGGCCGGCCGCGGCGCCCTCCCAGCCGGTCTGGATGCGCATCCCGGACAGCCTCCTGCGCGATTCCGGCCGCTGGCCGACCGGGACCCGCCTTTTCGCAGCCGCTCTGCAGAACGCCGAGCAGGTTGAGATCTCCGTGGCCCCGGCGGGGAACCGTCTGGAAGCCCGGCTGGAAGTGGATTGCCGCTCGCCCGGGGACGCCGAGAAGCTGCACAACCAGTTGCAGGGGTTGACCGAAGTGCTGCGGGCCATGCTGGACAAGGCGAAGCAGCAGCCCAATCCGCGCGACCTGACCGGGGTGCTCAGTGCGGGCGCTTTCAGCCGCGAAAACGACCGGGTGATCGGGCGCTGGCCCGTGGAACAGGCGTTTCTCGAGGCGATCGCCGCGCCGTGAGCCGCTTCGTCTGCGCGGGCAACGCCGTGCTGGACATCGTGGTCCGGCCGGTGGACCGGTTCACCTTCGGAACCAGCTGCCACGTGCAGGATATCGAACTGCGTCTCGGCGGCAACGGCGCCAGCACGGCGTTCACCCTGGGAAGGCTGGGGATGCCGGTGCGGCTGCTGGCCCCCGTGGGCCGGGACGCCTTCGGAGAGTACCTGGTGAACAAGCTGCGTTCGGCGCCCGTCAACCTGGACTGCCTGGAGTACACCGCCGCGCCCACGGCCACCAGCGCCGTTCTCGTTCACCCCTCGGGGGAACGCGCCCTGCTGCACCGGCCCGGGGCCAGCGCGGAGGGTTTCGCGGGAGAATTCGAGCCGGCCCGGTGGTTCGCGGGAGCCTCGCACCTGCACCTGGGCACCCCTTTCGCCGTGCCCAGGCTGCGTCCCCGGACCGGGGAGCTGCTTCGACTGGCGCGCGAAGCCGGGCTTACCACTTCGGTGGACACCCAGTGGGACAGTGCCGGCCGCTGGATGGCGGACCTGGCGCCCTGCCTGCCCTTCACCGGCCTGCTGTTCGCCAATGCCGACGAGGCGCGGATGCTGACCGGAAACGGAGACCCCGCGGCGGCGGCGGCGCGGTTCTTCGAATTGGGCGTGCAGGAGGTAGTCCTCAAGCTCGGAAAGGAAGGCTGCGCCCTGTTCACCCGACAAGGCGAGCGGCGCTTCCCGGCCTATACGGTCCCGGTGGTGGATACCACGGGCGCCGGCGATTGCTTCGTCGGAGCCTTTCTGGCGGCGCTCGGGCGGGGCCGGCCGCGCGAGGAGGCGGCGCGCTTCGCCAATGCGGTGGCGGCTCTGAGCATACAGCAGCTGGGCGCCGTCGAGGGTGTGCTTTCCTGGGAGGAGACGCAGCGGTGGATGCAAGCCCGAGCTGGTTGAAAGCCGGTTTTCGGGCTGGAACCGTGCCGCCGCATCGCCCGGCGGGCCTGCCGCCCATCCGGTGAGATCTTATGACTCGATGCTTTCTTCTTTGTCTTGTCCTTGCCGCGGGAGCCGCCCCAGCTGCTCCGCGGATCGCCGTACACGGGCACCGGGGCGCGCCGGCCGCCCGTCCGGAAAACACCATAGCTTCATTCGAGGAAGCCATTCGCGGCGGCGCCGATTACATTGAGCTGGACGTTTATGCCAGCCGCGACAACGTGCTGGTGGTGACTCACGACCCGGCCATCAATCCCGCCATCTGCCAGGGCGGGGAGGCCAAACGGCCCGTTCGCTCCCTGACGCTGGCGGAGCTGCGCCGCTACGATTGCGGATCGCTGCGGCATCCGGCGTTTCCCCGGCAGCAGCCGGTTCCGGGCGCGAAGATCCCCACCCTGGATGAAGTCTTCGACCTGGCCCGAACCTATCCGGCCGTCCGCTTCAACATCGAGATCAAGAGTTCGGCGCAGTGGAAGGACTACACGCCGGAGCCGGCGGAATACTGCGAGATGGTCGCCGCGGCTATACGGCGGCGCGGGCTGGAAAAGCGCGTCTTCGTGCAGTCCTTCGATTTCCGGATCGTGACGGCGATGAGGAAGACGGCGCCCGAGTTCGTCGTGGCGGCGCTCTACGGTTCGGGCGGGCTGAGCTTCGTCGATATCGCGCGGGAAACGGGCGTCAAGGTGGTGACTCCCCACTTCAAGCTGGTGACGCCGGCAAAGGTAGGGGAAGCACACGCGGCGGGAATTCAGATCGTGCCCTGGACGGTGGATACGGCCGGCGAGTGGGACCGCCTGATCGGCGCGGGTGTGGATGGCATCATTACCAACGATCCGGCCGGCCTGGCCGCCCACTTGAAAGCCAGGGGCTTACGGTGATGATATGCTCGCCCTCATGAACACTTCCGGCGCGCCGGTCCGCGCCTTCTTCGCCGCCGCAGCGGTGTTCGCCGCCGCGGCGGCACTGGTCCAGGGCCCGCGAGCAGGGCTCCAGCCCGACGGCTCCTACTTGATCCCCACCGGCCAGAGGCTGACACCCGCGGGCCGTCACATCGAGGTGAACGACCGTCCGCTCGGGATGGTGCTGAGCCCGGACGGCTCGCGTCTGGCCGTGGTGACCGGCTCCAACTTCGCGCCGCGCGCCCTGCACATTCTCGACGCGCGGCGGGCTGCCCTGCT
>JADZAF010000245.1 GCA_020852755.1 Bryobacterales bacterium | reverse complement strand
GAGCCTCTTTCTACAGCAGAACAGCAGGGCCGTGGGAGACCTGCTCAGAGGCCTGATTGCCAAAGCCGCTCCCGAGCCGCCGCCCTACCGGATGGAAGCGCCCGCAGCGCTGATCGCCAACCTGAGCATCAAAGACAACACCCGGATCCTGCACATGGCCAACTGGACGGGCAATAAATTGGAGCGCGCCGGCGCGAACGAGTACTACCTTTCACCGGTGGAGAACGTCCGCGTTCGGCTGGCCCTGCCGCAGGGCAAACGGGTATCGAAGGTGGAGTTGCTGGCTCCGGGCGCCAGCCGGAAGGAGTTGAAGGCTTCGAGCCTGGAGGTGCTCATCCCAAGGATTCGCACGTATCAGGCGCTCCGCGTGGATTTGGAATGAAATTGATCCGCGAACCGCTCCACTCACGATTCGCGCGAAATCAGCACCGCCGCGGCAAGGGCGAGCCCGACTCCGAGCCACTGCCCCGAGGTCAGCCGCTCCGTCAGGAAAACCCGCGCCAGCAGTAGCGTGAGCAGGGGGTTCAGTGCCGTCAAAGGGACGGCTACGGACGCTTTCGCGCCCTTCTCCAACGAGGCAAACAGGGCCAGCGCCCCCAGCGAGTTCGTCAGGCCGGCCAGGAGGCCAATCCCGGCGTCCCGGGCCGGCAGGCGCGCCCAGTCTTCCGCTCCCCACAACCAGGGCAACAGGAGCGCATAGCCGGCGGTCACCCAAACCAGCAGCGAGGGCGCCGAGATCCGGCTGGTCCCGAGTTTCTGGAGCAGGCCGACGATACCCCAGAGGGCCACCACGATCAGCGAGTAGACCAGCCAGGGCGCCATGAAGCTCAGCTCACTCTGACAGCAACCAGACGGAGGCCAGCGCGCACACCAGGCCCAGCATCTGTGCGCGGTTCAGTTTCTCGTGCAGAATGGCGACGGCAAGCACCACCGTGATGAACGGAAAGAGCGATGTCACGGGCCCCACCAACGACGCCTCGCCGCGCGCCATGGCCGCGAAATAGGCTGTGCCCCCGAGAGCCGCGAACACCCCGTTGGCGATTCCGTACGCTACGCCCCGCCGGTCCGTTTCCACGCGCCACCGAAACCGCGCAAGAATCACCAGGACTAACGGCAGAGCCCCCAGGGTGAACAGCAACTGCATGCCCCTGGGAGAAACACTGCTTGACCCGATCTTGGCCAGAAAACCGAACAGGCCCCACCAGAAAATGCACAGCAGCGCGTGCGGAAGCCACCCGGACAGGGATCTCACCGCGGCTCCGTGTTCATGGCGCCCATCACATTGAAATTCGCCTTGAACGCCATGTATCCGCTATCGATGGGAAAGACGCCGCCCGTGACCACGGCAGACTCGTCGCTCGCCAGGTAGACGACGAAGGGAGCGATCTGTTCCGGAGCCGCGACGGGCAGCAGGTGGAGTTGCTCCATCAAGGCCCGCGAGCCCGGCTTCTCCATCCAGGCCAGTTGCGGTTCGGTGGCTACGAACCCCGGGCAGATGGCGTTGACCCGTACTCCATCCCGAGCCAGCCCGGCGGCAAGCGAGCGCGTCATCGCCACCACCCCGCCCTTCGCGGCGGTATACGAGTCCAGCCCCGCGCAGCCCACCAGCGCGTCCACCGTCGCGGTGAGGATGATAGACCCGGATTTCTGTGCCAGCATCTGCCGGCCGATGTACTTGCAGCAGAGGAATGTCCCCCGCAGTACCAGGTCGATCATGCGGTCCCAGGTCTCTTCGGGCAATTCCGTCAGCCGGCGGTCCTGCTCGTTGACGAACTTCACATCCACCGCGTTGTGATACAGGACGTCGATGCGCCCGTGGCGCTGGACTGTCTCGCGGACGAGGGCCTGAACGCTTGCCGCGCTGCGCACGTCCACAGGGATCGCCGTGGCCTCATGGCCTTCCGCCCGAATGGAGGCGCACACCTGCGCACCCTTGTCCTCGTCGATGTCGGCCACAACGATTCTTGCGCCCTCCGCGGCCAGCAGCACGGCCCCGGCCCGTCCCATTCCCGACCCGCCCCCGGTCACCACCGCAACTTTTTCCCGAACCCGGTCCGCCATAAGCTACACCTCCCTGCCGGTGTCCGCGGGGTCGTAGGGCAGAAACTGGCCGCGCTGCCGGTAGAGTTCGTGATAACAGCCCAGTTGCTCCGGGTCCACCTCAACCCCGAGTCCCGCTCCCTGGGGCACGCCCCAGTCCGGTCCGCCGGCGATGGGTATGCGGCCCCACACCACATCGCCCTCCATCATGTACGCGGTCTGCTGGTTTCCATCCGCCAGGTTGGGCAGCGTCAGCAGCACGTGCTGTGCCGCCGCGGCCGCGATCCCGAACTCGCCATGGGTGTGCTTCACCACCTGCAGCCCCTCGCAGTGGGCCACGAACGAGAGTCGCTGAAACAGCGCCAGGGAGCCGACCCAATAAGGGCTGAAGCAGTACACGTCGGCCGTCCGGCTCTTCATCTGGCGGTATGCGTCTTCCGCCGTCCACAGTCCTTCATTGGCGCATACCGCCGTCCGGCAGCGCGAGCGCACCTCCCGCATGCCCTCCTGCGGGTCCTGCATCACCGGCTGCTCGATGAAGTCGATGCCGTAGGCATCCAGGCGGGCGAGATTTCGCAGGGCCTCGTTGACCGTCCAGGCGCCGTTGGCATCCAGGCGGATCTTGATGCGCGCGCCTCCGGTCTCCCGGATCGCACCCACCATCTCGAGTTCCCGCTCGATGTCGATGCCGGCTTTCAGATAAAAGACGTGGAAGCCCTTGCTCAACCCGTCCCGGCACTGGGCCGCGATCTCCTGCCGCGGCGCCTGCGCGAGGTAGTAGAAGTAGTTCACCGTCTCCCGCACCCGGCCGCCGAACAGGTTGAACAGCGGCTGGCCGCACGCTTTGCCGCAAATGTCCCAGAGCGCCATGTCGATGCCGGCATACGCGAAGCTGGCCGTCGCCTTCCGGAAAGACCAGATACCTCTGTGCCACAGTTCCGCCCGGATCCTCTCCGATTCCCAAGGGTTCCTGCCGAGCACGAAGGGTTTCATGGCGTGGAGCGCCGCCAGAACGGACTCGAGGTCGGCGCCGCTGCAGCTCTCGCCCCAGCCCACCAGACCGTTGTCGGCCTCGGCCCGCACGACGATGTCGCTCACACCGTCGCGCCGCACCTGGCTGCTCACTTCCCGGTGCTTGTAGGGAATGCTGGCGGGAGTGAATTCAAGTTTGACAATCGTCATGGGAGCGCTCGCGAACCATCGCCCACGTCCGGGCCTCCGGGTTGGCTCTCTCCAGGCAGGCTTTGATGTACGCCACGCTGTAGGCCTGCGCTGCCCTGGCGCCGCTTACCATCTCCGGCACATGATCGGGAATCACGAAATCCCCATCTTACTCTCCCCCTCCGGGCTTTCGCCGGGACCGCCACGGAGCCAGGGTCACGCCACACGCCCCACGAATCCGGCCCTCCGCCCGGCAGGCTGCCGCCCGTTGCCGGGCAAGCCGGCGGGTTGACGCCCAGTCGATGACGAGTCTGCCGTCCGGCCCGTCCCTGGTACACCCACGCCGCAAGGCCGTAGTCTCCCCGGGACCCCTCTTCGGCAAACGGGACACTGTCCCAGAGGAGCAGTCCCGGTTTGCCGTCGCCGTCCCGGTCTTCCAGCCGACGAACGGATACGGTCGGGGGCCGCGGCAGCCGGCACTCTCTCCGACGCCGGCTTATACCGCCCCGTCGTCGAAGGAGCCGGTCCGCAAAGGCCCGCTCGGCCTGTAGGTGCTGATGACGACGCCCGAAGAGGCAGCCTTCGTGCCGACGAGCGCGAGTTCGCGTGGCGGGGCTCCCTCCGAAAAGAAACGTTTGCCTGTGCCCAACAGGACCGGATAGACGAGCAGCAAGACCTCATCGGCAAGCCCGTGTTCGAGCAGCACCGGTGTCAGCGTCGAACTGCCCCAGACGATCAGGTCCGGCCCGTCCTTCGCCTTGATGCGGCGAACGCCCTCGACGATGTCCGGTCCAAGGCCTTCGACCGGCCTCCATCCAAGACTGTCCGGCCTGTGGGTCGCGACGTATTTCGTCGCCGCGTTCAGCTTGTCCGCCATCGGACTCTTCCCGGCTTTCGGCCAATAGCCGCTCCAGATATCGTAGGTTCGGCGGCCCAGCAGCAGATCGAAATCCTCACCGTGCGCCGCGTCGATGGCCTCTCCCACGGCCGGGTCGGAATGCGGCACTATCCATCCGCCGTGGGGGTAGTCGCCGTCTTCGCCTGGCCCGCCCGGGGCCTGGATCACGCCGTCCAGCGAGATGAATTCGATGATCCTGATCTTCCTCATGGCGCCTCTACGCCAAACTAGCAAGGGGAGCGGCTCGCCACAACCACGCTCGGACCTCCCCGGGCTTTCCCTACCCGCATTCAGCGGCCCGCCACCGCGCTGATCGAGGGTTTGCAGAGGACAACAGCGCAGTTGGTTAACGGCGCGGCGCGGATGTTGCAGCCTCAGGCCGGATGACTCGAAACCGGAGACTCGCGGCGCCGGTGCGATAGCAGCCACCGATTACAATGAGGGGAGTGCGGAGACCGGGGGCAGGAGGACTCACATTGACCAGGCATCGCATCTTCTCAACTCCATTTGCGACAGTCTATCCGGCGTACGTCCAAAAGGCTGAGCGCAAGGGCCGAACGCAACACGAGGTGGATCAAATCATCTGCTGGCTGACGGGCTACGACCAGGCGGGGTTGCGGCGCCAGATCGAACTGGGAAACGACTTCGAGACATTCTTTGCGCAAGCCCCGGCCATGCACCCGAACCGTACGCTGATCAGAGGCGTGGTGTGCGGCATCCGGGTGGAAGAAATCGCGGATCCGCTGATGCAGGAGATACGCTACCTGGACAAGCTGGTCGATGAACTGGCGAAGGGGAGGCCGATGGAGAAGATTCTGCGCCAGGAAGCCAGCGCTCCCCCTCAGCGGAGAATCGCGGTGCCTACGGATATTCAGCAATACAACGCCGGGTTGGAGCCGGTCTACAAAGAGATCGGCGACCTGCTGGCCGGAGAAATCGGGCGCGGCCTTCCCGCGGCGGAAAGCAGGATCTGGCACTCGCATCCGGTGTGGTTCCTGAATGGCAATCCCATCGTCGGCTACAGCAGGCACAAGGCGGGCGTACGGTTGATGTTCTGGAGCGGCGCGGACTTCAAGGAACCGGGGTTGAACGTGCTCGGCGAGAAGTTCAAGGACGCCTCCGTCTTCTATGACGACCCCGCAAGAATCAACACCGCCGACCTGCGCAGATGGCTGAAGAAGTCGGAAGAGATCCAATGGGACTACAAGAACCTCGTCCGTCGGAAAGGCAGGCTGGAGCGGCTGCAATTGAAATAGTTCCGTCTCGGGTTCTCCCCGTTTCCGGATCGACGCCAAGAGCCGGTCAACCGCGCGGCGCGGGCTCCCGCGGATCATGGAAAATTGGAGATAGAACTGCCGGCGGTTGGGATGGACGCTGAGACCAGCACGATGGACGGTGGCGCGATACTGGTCATCGACGACGACGTTGAGATGACCGAGATGTTGGGCGAATACCTCGAGCCCGAGGGCCTGGCCGTCGAGGTGCGCCACGACGGCGAGTCCGGCTTGAAGAGGGCGCTCCAGGGCAACTGTCTGCTGGTGGTGCTTGACGTGATGCTGCCGCGGATCAATGGCTTCGAGGTCCTGCGGCGGCTGCGCGCGGCCTCACAGATCCCGGTGCTGATGCTGACGGCGCGCGGAGATTCGGTGGACCGCGTAGTGGGCTTGCAGGCCGGCGCCGACGATTACCTGCCCAAGCCGTTTGATCCGCAGGAATTCGTCGCGCGCGTGAAGGCGATCCTGCGGCGCACGGCGCCTTCCGCGTTGCGGTCCGAAGAGGCCGGAGACGTGTACACCTTGGGCGATATCGTTCTGGATACGCGCGCGCGCAGCGTGCGTCGCGGCGGCGCTTACGTCGAGCTGACCGCGGCGGAGTTCGCGCTGCTTCGTACCTTCCTTCGGTCGGCGGGCCGCGTGATCAGCCGCGAGGAGCTTTTCCGCGAAGTGCTGGACCGCGAGTTTTCGGTGTTCGACCGCAGCATCGACAACCATGTCAGCAGCCTGCGGAAGAAGCTGGGACCCGCTCCGGAAGGCCGGGAGCGAATCCGCGCCGTGCGCAACGTGGGCTACGTCTATCCCGTGCCGGAATCCCGCTCGCAGGCATGAAGAGCCTCTTTCTCAAGATGTTCCTGTGGTTCTGCGGAGCCATGATCGCGATCGTGGCGATCACGATCGCGGGGCTGGTCCTGGACTCCCCCGGCATGCTCGCCACCAGTTGGCGCGCGCTGGGGGAGGGCGCCGTCGTCGCGATCGGCCGGACTTCGGTGGAGAGCTACGAACGCGGCGGACAGGCCGAACTGGCGCGGTACTTCAGCTTGCTCGCACAGGACGCCGGAATGCGCGCGGCACTGCTCGATTCGCACAACCGCGAAGTGAGCCGTCTGGGATTCTCGCCGCCACCCGGCGTCCTGGCCGATCTTCGCTCGCGTCCCGAGGGCGAGCTGGCGATAAGCCGGCCGGGGATCGCGGCAGTCCGGCTGCGCGGCGGAGGCGGCGCGTCCTACGTGTTCGCCGCGGTGCTGCCCGCAAGGGAGAAGAGCACCTGGGCCCGCACCTTTCTCGGCTTGATTATCCTGGCCGGCGGCTTGCTGTGCTATTTGCTGGCCCGGCACATCAGCGCGCCGGTGGTGCATCTGCGCGCACTGACCGCGAAAGTCTCGGGCGGCGAGCTCGCCGTGCGCGTCACTGCGCCAAGCGCGCTGCGACGCAGGGACGAGATCGGCGGTCTCAGCCGGGACTTCAACCAGATGGCGTCCCGGATTGAGACGCTGATGAAGGCGCAGCAGAAGCTGCTGGCGGACGTTTCGCACGAACTGCGCTCGCCGATTACACGCCTGAGTCTGGCGCTGGGCCTGATGCGGCGCCGCGGGGACCCGGACGCAGGCGGTTCGCTCGCTCGCATGGAGCGGGAGGTCGAGCGGCTCAACGCTCTGATCGGGCAGCTCCTGACGCTGTCTCGCCTGGAGTGCCTGAGCCAGCCGCCGCCCATGGAAGTCTTTGACCTGTGCGCGCTGGTCCGCGAGATTGCGTCGGACGCCGACTTCGAAGCCGCCGGACTGGATCGCGGCGTGGAACTCGCGGAATGTGAGCCGTGTCCCGTGCTCGGCGCCCGCGATCTCATCGCCAGCGCCATCGAGAACGTCGTCCGGAATGCGGTGAGATACACAAAACCGAACACCCGTGTCACGGTGCGCCTGGCCCGCCGCGGCGGCGCCGCCGTCGTGGTCGTCGAAGATGAAGGCCCGGGTGTTCCCGAGGGCGAGCTGGTCCATATCTTCGAGCCGTTCTACCGCGTAAGCGAGGCGCGTGAGCGCAATACAGGCGGCTCCGGGTTAGGGCTCGCGATCACGCACCAGGTGGTCAGCCTGCACGGCGGCTCCGTATCGGCCGGGAATCGCCTCTCGGGTGGCCTGGAGATACGCATCACACTGCCGGCAGATCCTGATCCTTCTTTGCAAAAACCGACAAAACGCGGGGCCTTCCGCCCGTAATTTGGGAATAGGAGAAACGGCAGTGACTGCCGGCGCTCCGGAGGGCAAACACATGCGAAGACTGGCACTATCATTTCTTCTGGCGGGAGCCGCGGCGTGGGGTCAGGAGTACGATCTCACGCCGCTCGACCGCTACCTGGCGCAGGCCGCGCGCTCGATTCCGAGCGGCTTCGAAGTCGCCATCGTGCAAAACGGCAAGGAGATCTACTGGAAGCAGTTCGGCCCCTGGCCTAAGGACAACCAGGCAAAGATTGCCTCGGCGACCAAGTGGTTTTCCGGCGCCGTCATCATGTCGCTCGTGGATGACGGCATCCTGTCGCTGGACGATCGCGCCAGCAAGTACCTGCCGTACATGAGCGGCGAGAAAGCCGAGATCACTATCCGGCAGCTGATGGCGCACACCGCCGGTTTTCCCGGGGAGTTCCCGCTCGCCGATCCTTGCCTGGGCGACGCTTCCGACACGCTGGACCGGTGCGCGCAGGCGCTGGCACGGGTGCCGTTGCAGGCGCCGCCGGGAACCGCGTTTATCTATGCCGGCGCCGACATGCAGATTGCCGGCCGGGTGGCCGAAGTAGCGTCGGGCAAGGACTGGAGCACGCTGTTTCGCGAGCGCATCGCGGAGCCGCTCGGCATGACCGCCACTGATTACGAGTACGAAGGACCCACGCGGAATCCGCGCATCTCCGGCGGCGCACGTTCCACGGTGAGCGACTACATGAAATTCCTCACCATGATCCGGCAGCGCGGCATCTACAACGGCCGCCGCATCCTTTCCAGCCGCGCGATCGACGTGATGCTCAGCGACCAGACCGGCGGCGTGCCGATTGTGGAATCGCCATTTCAGCGCCAGGACACGGTGGAGTACCGTTACGGCATCGGCAACTGGGTCGAGAACCCGGACCAATTCGGCCGAACGCTGGAAAACAGCAGCATTGGACTGGCCGGATGGACTCCATTGATCGACGCCGGCCGCAATTTGCAGTTGATCGTGGGAATGCAGAACGCGCTGCGGCCGTTCCAGCCCTTCTATCCGGGTTTGAAGGAGGTTCTCAAGGCTGTGATTCCGGAAGCGGCTTTGACCCCGTTAGGGGTGACCAACGCGGCCAGCTACGAGGCCGGTCCCGTCGCGCCCCATGAAGTGGTGGCGGTGTTCGGGAGCAATCTCGGCCCCGAGCAGGGCGTCTCGGGCTCCGGGGATGATTCCCTCGGCGGCACGCGCGTCACCTTCGACGGCACGCCGGCGCCGCTTCTGTACGCCGGCGCGCGGCAGGTGATTGCGATCGTCCCCGCCGCCATCGCAGGCAAGTCCAGCGTGCAGGTGGAGGTCCAATATAACGGGACTGCGTCCCCGGCGGTTATGGTCCCGGTGGCGGGCACATGGCCGGCGCTGTTTGCGGCGGACGCCACGGGGAAAGGACAGGCAGCGGCGGTGAACCAGGACGGCGCCTTGAACAGCGGCGCCAATCCCGCCCCGCGCGGTTCTGTGGTGCAACTGTTCGCCACCGGCGCTTGCAGCCCGGACTCCGGGTCGGTCTCCCTGACCATCGGCGGAGTCCGCGCGCCGGTGAGCTTCTGCGGGCCGGTGCAGGGCTTGCCCGCGGGTGTAGTACAGATCGCGGCGACCGTGCCTTCAGAGACCGCGCCGGGCGATGCCGTGCCTGTAGTGCTGGAGGCAGAGGGGAATGCGAGTCTTCCCATAATTACCGTTTCGATTCAATAGGAGAGCAGATCCATGACGAGCAAAGCACTCATCGCAATCTTCGGGATGCTCCTGGCGGCGCCGGCGGCCACGCCGACTCAGGAGGCAGCCGGCACGGCGCAGGCGCAGGAACGGCTCCAGAAGCTCAAAGAACGCCTCCGCTTGACGCCCCAGCAGGTGGAGCAGGTGCGGCCGGTGTTTCAAGAGGAGTTCGAGAAGCTCCGGGCCGTGCGCGACAAGTACAGCGGGGAGCGGAGCCGCCGGGGGCGCATGCGAATGGCCCGCGAGCTCCGCGATGTCCAGCAGGCCGCCGATGAAAAGCTGCGCGGGATCCTCTCGAAGACGCAGATGGACGAGCTGAAGAAGATCCGCGAGGAGACGCGGCAGCAGTTTCGCGAAAGGGGGGGCCGGCGGTGAAATTCGCGATCGCCTTCGTGTTGGTCGCCGGCTGCGTGGCTGGAGTCCTCGAACACCGGCCGCGCGGCGGCCCCCGCGGCGGCTTCATGCCGGCCGCCCGAGGGTGTCCGATGGCACACTGCGATCCGGCCATGTCGGATCGCGTGCGGATGCCCGTGCCGGCGGTGGTGACGCCGGGTTGGTCGGATCCGTCGGCCGCCAGCCCGGACACGGGACTCGGCTGCTCGTCCAACGGCGTCATTGCCGTGTGCTCGCTCGGGGGCCCTTCCGGGCCCTATCTTAGGGCCTACGACCCGGACGGCAACCTGCTCTGGCATTCCGGCGAAACGCTCAACTCGTCAGCCTGGACCTCCGCGCCCATGGTGGACGAACACGGCGGCGTGATTGCGGCTGACGACGCGGTGTTGGCGCGCTTCGCGCCTGGCGGCGCAGTGGTCTGGACTTCGCCAACGCCCGGGGGCACGCCGATCAGTCCCACGATTACCGCAAACGGCGTCATCGTTCTGGCCACACTACGCGGCCCCATCTCCGCGTTCGACTCGCGGACGGGCAAGCTTCTTGGGGTGCTGGATCTGCGCGATACACTGGGGGGACTGCCGGGCCGCTTTGAGACCACGAACACCCCGGGGGTGAGGGGAAACCGCGTTTACGTCTCCACCGAATTCAAGCTGGAAGACGGGAGCGCCGACCCCAACCATCACGCGAGGCTCTATGCAATTGATGTCGATCGCACGGGGCCGCCCGCCGATCGCTTGCGGGTCGCGTGGAGCTACGAGTTCGGCGCGCGCAGCGGCGCGAGTCCGCTCGTGATCGAAGATCTCGTCATTTTTGACGGCGACCGGCTGACTCCGGATGGTCCCAGAGCACCGCGTTTCTTCGCGCTGCGCGACTATGGCGCAGGAGCAAGCCTGGTCTGGCAGTATGAGCTGGGAGGGCCCGGCGCTGCATCGGCGGCTCACGATCCTCGCGGCGGCGCCTGGGTGTTCGCTCTGGGCGATACGAAGCTTGTGCGGCTGGCGAAAGCCGACGGCGCGGTACTGCAGATCATCGATCTCGGGCGTCTGACGGGTGAGGCGGGGGCGCGTCCCTGGTCGGCAATGAGCATCGCGGAGGGACCGGACGGTCAGCCGGTTCTCCTGGCGGCAGCCCGAGCGCCAAGGGCGCCCTACATGGTCGCTGTGGACCTCGTAGCCGGGACGGCTCTGTGGACTCACCGAATGTCCGATGACGTCTACGGGGATCTCCCCCGGGGGCAATGGCCGATTCTCGCCACTCCAGACGGTGGTCGTGTTCTGGTATTCACCACTCGGAACGGGGTGAAGGCGCTGGCCGCCAGACCATGATTCAGGCTGAGCATGATCTGCTCGAGGAACTTCCTGGGGATGGCGCTTCCTCCGCGAAAGCCACGATCAGCTTCGGCCCGCTCTCTCTGGTTCGAGCAGGAGAACAAGGCGGTTTTGTTGCAGGCGGCCGTGCGCTGGCGCCGCGTAGCGCCGCACGGGTTCACCCCGGTTCGCCCAAAGAGGACCTCGCGCAGTAATCGAACAGCAACTGCCATTCGGCGAGTTGCACTTCCAGAGCTTGTCTCTCCAGCTCGGAGCCTGGCTTCCGGCTTGCCTGTTCACAAAATTCAATGAACGCAAACGGGTCCCAACCAGGACCGAAGTCCAGCCCCGCCTCGGCGGCCCGCCGCCGGAGCGCCGGAAAGATGGCATGCGTTCCCACCCGGCGGAACCAGTAGCCGGAATTGCCCGCATCCGGCTCCTGCCGGTGCACGATCGCATGCCAATAGCTGCCCTCCGCGCTGCCGATGCCCTGGGCAATCGAATGGGCCTCGTCCCAGCACGAGAAGTAGAAGTACAACCCCGCCAGGGCGGCTTCGGGCGCTCTCGAGCCGGGAAACAGCCCCGCGGCCGTGGACTGCCGCAGCGCTTCCGCGGCACGGGGAGAACCGCGCCGGCCACGGACAAGCGGCATTGGCCGGGCGCCGCCGCCTTCCATGGCCAGGATGCGGGCCACCTTCTCGCCATACGCATTGGGATCGATCATGCAACCAGAGTGGCACGGCCTGCCGTTGTTATGGAACCACGGGGTGTATCATAGCTCCGGATGCGGGAGTCCGATATGAGCATTCGAGCTGATCTTCCTCACCCTGGAGACCCTTTGTCCGGCTGGGCCGCAAGCAGGCCGGGAGTACGAGCAGCGGCCGCATTGACCTTGCTGGCGGCCATGGCGGTTCCGGCGAGCGCCCAAACCCCCGCGCGGGTCGCCGGCGCGACCGGAGAGAGGGCGGCGTACAACTATATCGGCAGGTACCGCACCGTCCTGCCTCACCTCGTGTTCGGCGCCTACTGGCATACCAAAATCACTTTCGTGAACCTGGGCGGCAATCCCGTCACGGTCCCGGTCAACTTCTACGACGACGCCACCAAGCCGCTCTCCGTGCCTATTCGTAACTACGGGACCCTGACCTATGTGGAGGTCTATGTCCCCGCCTATTCGACGCGCACCATCGAGACCAATGAGACTTCGAGCGATCCGCTGAAGGTCGGTTTTGCCAGGGCCGCCATCCAATGCCCGAGCGGAGGCTGCGACAACCTGCTGGTCTACGGAACCTTCGGAACCGTCGCCGTTCCCGGCCGCGCCGATTTTGAAGCCACCCTGTTCGCGGCCGACTCGCGATCCCCAATGGGAACGCTGGCCTTCGACAACCGGAACGGATTCATCACCGGCGTGGCCGTATCCGCCTACGACTGCACGGGCACGGACCCCAGGGTCCTGATCGATTTCAAGTACGACGACGAAGTGGGAAACACGTTCCACCAGTTCGCCATTCCCATGTCCTGCCCGGGGCACACCCAGTTCGCCTTACCGGATTTCAATCTGAAAAGTCAGGGCAGGTCCGGCTATGTGCAGGTCTTCTCGAATGAGGCGAATGTCGGTGTGGTCGGCCTGTTGTTCAACCCCAACGGCGGGGCATTCACGACCCTGCCGGTGGTGGAGTACCTGAAGTAGACGGCGGGTGAGCCGCCGGTCAGTCCCGCAGCGCCACGCCGCAGTGCGGGCACTGGCGCAATTCCATGAAGCGCCAAAGGGTCCTCCGGCACCGCGGGCAGCGGGCGTTCACCACCAGCAGCACACCGATCCCGACCAGAGACGCCACCAGCGCCAGGAAGAGCCTGGTGACCGGCATGGAGGACGGAACCGGCCAGTGGCGGCGCTCAGCCTGGTCCAGGTAGGAGATGGCCAGGAATACCAGGCACAGCAGGAGAGTCAGCACAACCGCCCGCCTGCGCGCCCGCACGAACTGCTCCTGGACGTCCGGCAGGTACGGCGCATCCGGGGACTTTTCGGGGGGCGCGACTTCCGGACCGGCATACGGACCGTTAATCAGGAAGCGCTTGGCAACCCAGGCCGCGCCGGCCGCACCCAGCGCGGCGCCCGCCGCCATGGCGGCCCAGTGGCCAATCGCCAGCGCCCCGGCGATCGCCCCCACAAGCAGGCCGAAGACCACCAGCAGCAGGCAGCGGGCCAGGTCGAGGAGGAAGACCGCCGCGCGATGGAAGCGGCGCAAGCGAGCGGTCCATAGATCGATCCGGTCTCCCGAGGATTCGCGAGGGGCCGGCGGGGGCATAGTGGCTTCCGTCCTTTATAGAGTACGCCCGAGTCGGCCCCCGGCACAGAGCCAAGCGGCCGTTTCAGGGCAGGCAGAGCCGGATCGTGAGTTCTTCCTTCCGGGGCCCGAGGTCGTAGCGCCAGGCCTCGAAGAAGCGGCATCCGTCGTGGGAGGCCGCCCCGCCTGCCATCAGGCTGATCAGCCCGACGTTGAACTCATCCTTGAGTCCGGGCTGCCGGTCGCGTACCCGAATGGTCAGGGTGTTCAGCCTGCGCAGAACACTCGCCGGCACCGGGTATTCCACCCAGGTGCGGTCCGCCAGTCCCGCCGGCAGCGAGCCCAGCGGCGCCCCGTTCAACTCGACCGGATGCGGCGCGTCCACACCGCTGATCTGCATCCTGATCAGGCCGGGTGCCTGCACAGCGGGAGGGAGGTTTTTCCCGTTCATGGCGATGAACTGGGTTGAGGCGGCCGCTTCCCTGCCCTCGCGCCGGACTGTGACCGCCACTTCCGCCCGGCCGTCCGGCACGGCGGCCGAATCCAGGCTGCCGTGCCATTCCGACCACCAGCGGCCCGGCCTGGCGCGCTCCATGCGCAGAGGCCGGGAGGCGAAGGCCGCATTCACTTTCACGGTCCGCCCAAAGTCAAGGACGCTCACTGCCACGGGCGCCACGCCGCTTTGGGCCTCTCCCAGGACGGGCCGGGAGATCGCCGCCGGCCAGGGGCCTTCGCGCCCGAAGTAGGCCGTCGAAAGGGCCGTCGCGGCGATCGCTCCAACCCGGAATCCCTGCGGCGCGCCGTCCACATTGGGCCCGGACCACCAGGAGCCCGACAGGGCCCCGGTGTGATAGACCGTGAAGCCGGCCATCCTGTGGATCTCATTGCGGTGCAGATGTCCGCAGAACGCCGCGAGGACGCGCCGCCCCGCAAGCACGCGAACCAACACCTCACGGTCCCGGAGAGCCGGCAGGGACTGGTGACAGAAGATCACAACCGGCTTGCCGGCCGGCTGGCGGTCCAGGTCTTGAGCCAGCCAGGCCATTTGTTCCTCTCCCAAGGCTTCCTGATAAGGAATCCGGGAGGCGTCCAGGGCGACGAAGTGAACCCGGCCCCAATCCCAGGAATAGTAGGTGGGCCCGAAGGTGCGCCGGTACAGGCCCTTGCCGAAATCGGGGTGTCCGCGCAAGGCCTTTGGATTGTTCATCCCGACATTGTCGTGGTTGCCCGGCAGGTGATAGAGGGGCCGCCGGAGGGAGGCCGTCGAAGCCGCGTAGTCGTCAAACCGCGCCGGGCCGGGAAGCGCCGTGTCCAGGCCGCTGCCCAGGTCGCCTGTATTGATGACGAAGGCAGGAGGCTCGGGGAACCCGTTCACCAGGCTGCAGAACTGGCTGACCAGGTCGCCGCGCCCCACATGCGTGTCCGTCATCTGGATGAAGTAGAAGTGGTCGGACTGGGGGGCCTTCACCAGCGGGAATCCGGTCTCGCCCTGCCCGCCGGCCCTGCGAAAGAAAGGTCCGGCCAGCCGGTGGTCGCGCGGCGTGGAGATCCAGACCAGCGGCTCGGGCTCGGCGCTTTCCAGGCGCCAGACACCCCGGTCGCCGGAAACCGTGACCGTTCTTCCGTCGCTGACCAGCACGCCGGCGATTCCCTTCTCGCCCCCGTCACGCCGTCCGTTTCCGTTCCGGTCGAGGAACACGGTCCCCCGAACCGCGGCGGCATTCGCCTGAGCGGCCAGCAGGCCGCAGGCAGCCAGGCAGAACCAGGCAGTCATGGAAGATCACATGTCCAGGCGCTTGCCGTCCGGTCCCCATCCCTTGGCGCAGAAGTGGGAGGCCGGGGTCGTCTGGTACCGGACCCTGGCGAGTTCGGGCGTATCCAGCTTCTTGTAGCCCTGGATGCGCGACTCCAGAGCGAAGTCGAGCATGCCGCTGGTGAGGAGCGTCCGCTCCACGGGATAGGGCGGCTTGCCGGTTTCGAACATCGCCTCGATATTCTTTACCAGGCAGCCGAAGTGGTGATGCGGCCGCCCTTCCTGGAGGCACATCAGCAGGGACACGGGTTTGGCCTGGCCCTCCACGTCCACGGCGGCGGTGAAATCCGCCACCAGGCCGGTCATCAGAAACGCCGCTGCGCGCAAGCCGTCGTTGTACTCCAGCACGAACACCGCGGGCGATTTCACCAGGTCCCTCGGCGAGCCGGCCTTGCGCGTCCGGCTGTGCGTGAGCGCCTGTTCGAACAGCCGCTTCACCCAGCCGTTGCGCTCGATGAAGTCCCAGCAGTCCTGCTTTTCCAGGCACTGCACCGACCGCACGCCGGTTTCCCCGCCCTTGCGCCGCTCCACCAGGCACTGCAGGGCCTCCAACACGTGGAACCCGTAAATATCGAGCCCGCTGTAGGAAATGGCGACGGCGTACTTCTGAGCGGCGCCGAAGGGCGTGTCGATGGCGGGCACGCGGTAGGCGACGGGAACCGACGAGCCTGCCAGCATGGGGAACTTCAGCTCGCGGGAGATCTCCACCATGCGCCGCGCCTGCCGCCAGCTGTAGGAGAGATGCTTGTCGTTGAACACCGGCGCCGAACGGCCGCTGTAGCGGAAAACGTCGGCGATCTTGAGGAACATTTCGAAACGGGGGTAGAGCGTCTGCGCCTTGTCGTTGACCGGGTAGTCGCCGTGTTCGCCGATCAGGATCACGCCGTCCACCGCGAGCTTATCGCCGCCCAGCGTGAGCGCCTCGTCCACCGTCCGGTAAAGCGGTACGCCGTACTTCTTCGCCATGGGCCGGCTCATGTCGTTCTTGGGCACGTGCTCGGTGAACATGGCCACGATCTTGGAGCGCGGATAGGGCGGCCTGTCGTCCTGGTTGTAGCCTTCGAGGTACTTGCCGATCACCACGTCGGCATGCGAGCCCAGCCAGTACTCGGTGATGATGGCGGCGATTCGTTTCGGCGGCGCGGCGGCGGACACGGGCAGCAGGGCGCCGGAAGAGGCTGCAAGAAATGTTCGTCGATTCATTGAGGGATCCCGGAGAATACCCAGGCTACCAGAATCGGGCTCCGCGGCGTTCCGGCGGAGAGAGGAAGGGCGGTTCCGGATGCGCGGGCGCCCGGAACCGCAGGTTGTCAGAAGTAGAGTTTGGCCGCGATCATGGCCTGGCGGGAACTGCCGTTCTGCCCGGTGATGATCCCGAAACTGGAGGACGTGATGTCGGTAGTCGGGCCGCCGCAGTTCATGTGATTCAACAGGTTCTGCGCTTCGAAGCGTAACTGCAGATAGCGCGATTCCTTACCCAGGTAGAAGTTCTTCATGAGCGACAGATCCCACTGGCTGAACCCCGGGCTCATGAGATCCGAGAAGCCCTCGGGAACGTCGCCGATCTCCAGGAGGTCGGGAGTCGCCTGGGCAAGTCGAAAGGCGTTGACGTTCAGGTAGGGAACGAAGTTCGGCGCTCCCAGCAGCGACTGGTGTCCGGACACCTTGTTGTTGTAGTCCACCCGCGGGTCCGCCAGGCGGATGCGCTCGGAGCGGCCGCTGTTGTTGGCCTGCCCGGCGATCCACCACAGCGTGCTGGGCCCGTAGACGTTGAGATAGGTTCCGGAACGGAGCGTGGTGGTGCCTGCCACCACCCAGCCGCCCGCGAGATGGTTCAGGACCTGGCCGCCCGTGCTGCTGGTGTCGTTCAGCAGTCTCTTGCCCTTCCCGAAAGGCAGTTCGAAGCTGTAGTTGAAGACCGCCTTGTGGCGGTAGTCGGAAAGCGAAACCGAATACACGTCCTTGCGGCCCAGTCCGGCCTGGCCGTAGCGCGCGCTGCCGGAAGTGGAATGGTCGATGCCGCCGGTGTCTTCCATCAGTTTGCTCAGGGTGTAGTTGGCCAGCACACCGAAGCCGCGCGCGAACCGGTGCTCGACCTTGATGTACCCGGAATTGTAGTTCGAGGTGCCGAGCGGATCGCCGGTAGTAGTGATCTGGGACCACAGAGGATTCAGCTCGTAGAGTTGGCCGAGCGGGATCATTTTCCCGCTGCGGGCCGTTCCGGCCGGCAGTTGGTTGTAGAACGGATTGGGCACGTTCTGCAGCAGGCTGGCGCCCAGGTTGCCGATCTTGTGATAGGCGTCCGGGAGTATGTGCTCGCCCACGCCGAGCCAGGTCGGCAGGCCGCGGCCCATGGTCCCGCTGTAGGCGATCTCCGTCACCCAGGAGTTCGGTCCGGAGCCGAACTCCCTCTGTATGGAGAGCTGCACGCTGTGCTCATAGCCGCTGCTGAAATCGGCCGTCTCCGAGAGCCACCAGTTGCCGAGCACCGCGCGGTTGATCCTGTCCACATCCAGGCTCAGCGGCACGTATCCCGCTCCCCCCGGCATGGGATTCGAGAAGGTCAGCGGATAGGTGAGGCCGCCGTCCCCGGTCCCGCTCTGCGCCAGGCGCGCCGAGTCGCCGTAGCCCACGTTCCAGCGGGCGGAGCCCAGGAACCAGTTGCCGGTCGTGGTAAGCCAGATCATTCCGTAGCTGGCCCGCACCACCGTTCTCGGCAGCACCTGGTAGGCGACGCCGATACGCGGCCCGAAGTGGTCCGCATGCAATTGCTGCAAGGTGCGCATGGGGTACTGCTGGCTTCCCATGACGGCCACCCGGCCATGGATGCCATTGGTCATCCAGATGGGCTGCGGCAGGGTCTTTCCAATCGCTTGTTCCACCTGGCTCCAGGACCACGTGGTATCCGGTTTCATGCCCCACGTGTAATTGCGGTCCCAGTAGCTCTGCCGGTCAAAGCGCTCGGT